>NZ_JBHZCF010000001.1:728858-751500 GCF_042755225.1 Streptomyces sp. NPDC059169
GTACAACGGCGTACGGAACAGACGCGGGGCCTTTCCCCGTCCCCGACCCGACCCCGGCAAGCGCCGTTGTGTTTGGGGGTGGGGACTCCCCCCTTTCCCCCCCCCCCCCCACCCCCGTTTCGTGTCCGGGACGCCATGTCCGAATACCGCCGGCCAGGGATGCGGTTGCGGTGCAGACTCGTCGGTGCGGGATCATCCGTGGCGAATGCTGCGGGGCTTGCAAGGAGAGAGGGACGGCGCCATGACGGTGTACACGACAGTCGACAGTCCGCTGGGCGACCTGCTGCTGGTCGGCGAGGAGACCCCGACCGCCGCGGGCGGCACGGCGCTCGTATCCCTTTCGCTGCCGGGGCAGAAGGGTGCGGCAGAGATCCAGGGCGGTTGGCGGTTCGCACCGGAGGCGTTCGAGGAGATCGCCCGGCAGTTGGGGGCCTACTTCGCGGGTCAGCTCACCGCTTTCTCGATCGCGTGCGCACGGGGTGCGGGTACGGAGTTCCAGCGCCGGGTCTGGAGGACGCTGGAGGAGATTCCGTACGGGGAGACGGTGACGTACGGAGAGGTCGCCGCACACGTCGGCTCCCCTGGGCCCGGCGTCCGGGCCGTGGGTACGGCGATCGGTCGCAATCCGCTGCTGGTCGTGAGGCCCTGCCACCGGGTGATCGGGGCCGACGGCACACTGCGCGGCTACGCGGGTGGCCTCAAGAACAAGGAGTTGCTGCTCGGGCTCGAAGGTGCGCTGGTGCCGTGACGGCCGGGCTCTTCCCCCGGGGGCGTGCCGACGTGGCGCCCGGAGCGGTACACGTGCCCGGGTGGCTGCCGACGTCGCGCCAACAGGAGCTGGTCGAGGCCTGCCGGAGCTGGGCTCGCGGGCCCGTTCCGATCCGGCACACCAGGCTGCCGCGCGGGGGCGTGATGTCCGTGCAGACGGTGTGCCTGGGCTGGCACTGGCAGCCGTACCGGTACACACGGACGGCCGATGACGTGAACGGCGCCCCGGTCGCCGAACTGCCTTCCTGGATGTGCGAGTTGGGGCGGGAGGCACTGGCGGACGCCTACGGGGACGCGGCGGCCGGAGCGGTCTACGAGCCGGACACGGCGCTGGTCAACTTCTATGACGGTGACGCCAGAATGGGCATGCACCAGGACAAGGACGAGCGGTCCGCCGCCCCGGTGGTGTCCTTGAGCGTCGGCGACACGTGCGTCTTCCGCTTCGGGAACACGGAGAACCGGGGGCGGCCCTACACCGATGTGGAATTGGCGTCCGGGGACCTGTTCGTCTTCGGCGGGGCGTCGCGGTTCGCTTACCACGGGGTGCCGAAGGTGTATCCGGGCACGGCCGATCCGGCGCTGGGCCTGGTCGGCCGGCTCAACGTCACCCTGCGGGAGACCGGGTTGGGCGGCTGAGCGCGCCCCCGCCACGGCTAGCGGGAGCGGGAGTGCCCGAACAGGACGCGGTAGGCGATCAGCAGCACGAGCGCGCCTCCGATGGCGGAGACCCACGTCGCGCCGTCGTAGAACTCCTTGGTGATCGGCCGGTCCAGGAAGCGCGCCGAAATCCACCCGCCGACGAAGGCGCCGGCGATGCCGATGAGGGTCGTGCCGATCAGACCGCCCGGGTCGCGTCCCGGCAGGAGGATTTTGGCGATGATCCCCGCGAGCAGTCCTAGGATGATCCAGCTGACGATGCCCATGCCGTGACCTGCCTTTCGTTGGGCGATGTTGTTCGGGAAGACGTCCGCAGTGCCGGGCGCGGTTGCGGCCGTCAGTAAGGTGCGGCGCATGACACAGGGGCTGCGGCGTTCGCTAGGTCTGTTCGATGCGGTCGTCATCGGACTGGGTTCGATGCTCGGAGCCGGGATCTTCGTCGCCCTGGCTCCGGCTGCCGGGTCCGCCGGGTCGGCCCCGCTGCTCCTCGCGGGACTGGGGTTGGCCGCGGTCGTGGCGTACTGCAACGCCATGGCTTCCGCACGTCTCGCGGCCGTCTACCCCGCGTCAGGCGGGACGTACGTGTACGGCCGGGAGCGGCTCGGCCCGTTCTGGGGCCATCTGGCGGGCTGGGCCTTCGTCGTCGGCAAGACCGCCTCCTGCGCGGCGATGGCGCTGACGGTCGGCGCGTACGTCTGGCCAGGGCAGGAGCACGCCGTGGCGGTCGCCGCGGTCGTGGCGCTGACCGCCGTGAACTATGCGGGCGTGCAGAAAGCGGCCTGGTTGACCCGGGCCATCGTGGCGTTCGTCCTGGCGGTCCTGGCGGCGGTGGTCGTCTCCTGCCTGTCGTCCGCTGCGGCCGATACCGGGCAACTGCTGGGGGCAGGGTCTGCTGCCGGTGGTACGGGGGGCGTGCTGCAGGCGGCGGGGCTGCTGTTCTTCGCGTTCGCCGGGTACGCGCGGATCGCCACCCTCGGTGAGGAGGTGCGGGACCCGGTCCGCACCATTCCGCGGGCGGTTCCCCTGGCACTCGGCCTGGCGCTGCTCGTGTACGTGGGTGTCGCGGTGGCGGTCCTTTCCGTGCTGGGCGCGGACGCCCTGGGGCGGGCGACGGCTCCGCTCACGGCCGCCGTCGCGGCAGCAGGGGCGGAGTGGCTCGTCCCCGTGGTGCGGGCGGGCGCGGCGGTGGGCGCGCTCGGCTCGCTGCTCGCGCTGATCCTCGGCGTCTCGAGAACGACGCTGGCGATGGCCCGGGACGGCCACCTGCCGCGTCCGCTCGCCGCCGTGCATCCCCGCTTCCAGGTGCCGCACCATGCCGAGTTGGCCGTGGGGGCGGTCGTGGCCGTCGTGGCGGCGGCGGCCGACGTCCGGGGCACGATCGGCTTCTCGTCCTTCGGTGTGCTCGTGTACTACGCCGTTGCCAACGCCTCGGCGTGGACGCTCAGCTCCCGTGTCCGGGTGCTCGCCGGTTCCGGGCTCGTCGGGTGCCTTGCACTGGCGTTCGCTCTCCCGCCGTCGTCGGTGGTGGCGGGCGCGGCGGTCCTGGCGTTGGGCGCAGGGCTGTACGCGGTCCGCGCCGGACGGACCCGCTAGCGCGGATCGCGGATCGCGGATCGCGGATCGCTGGCGTGGAACGCGGATCCACGGGACCGTTCGGACCCCTGCGGGCGGGCGCGGGACGGGGGTGGTCAGCGCACGGCGAAGGGCTGGTCGGTCCTCACGATCTCCTTGCCCAGGGGCAGCAGCGAGACGGGGATCAGCTTGAAGTTGGCGAGCCCCAGCGGAATCCCGATGATCGTGAGGCACAGGGCGATGCCCGTGACGACGTGTCCCAGGGCCAGCCACCACCCCGCGAGGACCAGCCACAGGACGTTGCCGACGCATGACGGGGCGCCCGCGTCGTGGCGCTCCACCACGGTGTAGCCGAACGGCCAGAGGGCGTAGATGCCGATGCGGAAGGCGGCCAGTCCGAAGGGGATGCCGATGATCGTGATGCAGAGGAGCACGCCGGCCAACAGATAGCCGAGGAACATCCAGAAGCCGCACAGAACGAGCCAGATGACGTTGAGGATTGTCTTCATGAGCGTCGACCTGCCATCTGTTCGAGTCGGGTGATCCGCTCCGCCATCGGCGGGTGCGTGGCGAACATCTTCGAGAGTCCCTGGCCCGGACGGAACGGATTGGCGATCATCATATGACTCGCGGTCTCGATCCGCGGCTCGGGCGGGAGCGGCAGCTGCTTCGTACCGGCCTCCAGCTTGCGCAGTGCGCTGGCGAGGGCCAACGGATCACCGGTGAGCCGGGCACCCGATGCGTCGGCCTCGTACTCGCGCGAGCGGCTGATGGCGAGCTGGATCAGGGACGCGGCGAGCGGGCCGAGAATCATGATCAGGAGCAGGCCGAGGAAGCCGGGTCCGTCGTCATCGTCCGACCGGCCTATGGGAATCAGCCAGGCGAAGTTCACCAGGAACATGATCACCGAGGCGAGGGCGCCGGCGACGGACGCGATGAGGATGTCCCGGTTGTAGACGTGGCTCAGCTCGTGGCCGACGACACCCCGCAGCTCGCGTTCGTCCAGGATCCGGAGGATGCCGTCGGTGCAGCAGACCGCTGCGTTGCGCGGATTGCGCCCCGTGGCGAAGGCGTTGGGCGCCTGGGTCGGCGAGATGTACAGCCGGGGCATGGGCTGGCGCGCCTCGGTGGAGAGCTCCCTGACCATCCGGTAGAGGGCGGGGGCTTCGAACTCGCTGACCGGGCGGGCGCGCATGGCGCGCAGGGCCAGCTTGTCGCTGTTCCAGTAGGCGTAGGCGTTCGTACCGAGCGCCACGACGACGGCGACGATGAGGCCCGTACGACCGAACAGACTGCCGATCAGGATGATGAGGGCGGACAGTCCCCCGAGGAGAACGGCGGTCCTCAGTCCATTGTGCCGGCGATGCACGGTACGCCCTCCATCTGGTGCGGCAGGGGAACCCTCTGCTGGTCGTGGTCCGCTCTCCAGTGGACCCTCCCGTACTGGTCAACGCCAGGCGAGAGCCGCGGGTTCCCCCGTCGTCACGGGCGGCGGCGCCGCCGACGATGGGCCGTTCGGATGAGTCAGCGCTGAGTGGGCAGCAGCCCGGCCTTCTCCAGCGCCTCGTGCACGGGTTCGACTTCACTGGTGCAGTGCGCGCAGCGGCTGGCGATCGCGGGGATCCCGGTGAAGCAGCGCGGGCAGTCGCGCACGGCTGCCTTGATGTCGACGGGCTCGTCCTTGGTGAAGCGGTTCTGGAACTTCATCATCGGGACGACGACGAGGAAGTAGAGCACCACCGCGGTGATCAGGAAGGCGATCGCAGCGCTGACGAACAGCCCGTAGGGGAACGTCACTCCCTGTGCGGTGAAGGTGGCCTTGCTGAAGTCCCCGGCGCCACGGGTGGCCACCCCGATCAGCGGCGTGATGAAGGCGTTGCTGAACCCGGTGACGACCGCCGTGAAGGCGGAACCGACGGCGAGACCGATCGCCATCGAGACGACGTTCCCGCGGAATATGAAGTCCTTGAACCCGCTCAGCACAGGTGGCTCTCCCTTGTCGTTCTGCCGGCCGTCCAGATGCCCTGAACACGGTGCCCGGTACGGCCCCCGCTTGTCGAACGGCCTGGTCGGACCGCTTCCGCGCGGGGGAGCGCCGCCGGGCGCCTCGTGGGGGCGCCCGCTGCCTGCCGCACCGTCGCTCCCGAGCGGCCTAGAAGAGGTCCACTCCGGCGTAGCGCAGCACCAGCTGCGGCCAACCGGACAGCAGGATGCCCACGACCCCGCTGAGGGCGATCACGGTCGTGACCAGGACGGGCGCCCGGAGCCGCTCCGCCGGGCCCTCCGGCGTCTCCTGGGGGGCGCGGAAGAGCAGGGCGGTCCACTGCAGGTAGTAGTAGAGGGCGATCACGACGTTGACGCCCATGACGACCGCGAGCCAGCCCAGGCCCGCGTCCACGGCGGCGGAGAAGACCGCGACCTTGGCGAAGAGCCCGATGACGCCGGGCGGCACACCGGCCAGGCAGAGCAGGAAGAAGCCCATCAGCAGGGCGGTCACGGGGTGTGCGGAATACAGGCCGCGGTAGTCGGCGATCCGGTTCTGCGGGTGCGTACGGGCGACCAGCGCGACGACGGCGAAGGCACCGAGGTTCACGACGGCGTACATCAGGGCGTACGCGACGGTGGAGCCGATCTGGTCGTTGCTGGAGTAGGCGGCCGCCGCGATCGGCACCAGGATGTAGCCGGCCTGCGCCACCGAGGACCAGGCCAGGAGGCGCACGGCACTGTGCGGGCGGGTGGGCGACTGCCGTACGGCCGCGACGTTCCCGGCGGTCATGGTGAGGCCGGCAAGCACCGCCACGGCGGGACCCCACACGTCCGCGTACGCCGGGAAGGCGATGACGGTCACCAGGACGAGTCCGGTGAAGCCGACGGCCTTGCCGACCACGGACAGGAACGCCGCGACGGGCACCGGCGCACCGACGTAGGTGTCGGGGACCCAGAAGTGGAAGGGCACGGCGGCCGTCTTGAAGGCGAAGCCCACCAGGGTGAGTACGACCCCCGCCTGGGCGAGGGTGTCCAGCTGCGCCGGGACGTCGTCCAGTCCCGCGCCCAGCCGGGTGAGGTGCAGGGTGCCCGTTGACGCATACACGAAGCTGACGCCGAGGAGTGTCACCGCGGTGGCGGTCACCGAGGAGAGGAAGAACTTCAGGGCCGCCTCGCTCGACATCCGGTCGCCACGCCGCAGGCCGACCAGGGCGAATGCCGGCAGCGACGCCACCTCCAGGGCGACGACGAGGGTGGCCAGATCGCGTGAGGCGGGGAGCAGGGCGGCTCCGGCCGCCGAGGACAGCAGCAGGAACCAGTACTCGCCCGCCGGCAGCCGGTTCCCGGTCTCCTTGACCGAGAGCAACGCGGTCAGCAGCGCCCCGCCGAGCACCAGGAGCTGGATGACCAGCGTGAAGTGGTCCGCGGTGTAGCTGCAGGCGTCGGGGGCTGTGGTGAGGCAGAACGTGGAGCGGTTGCCCCCGCGCAGCGGAGCGAGCGACAGCAGTGCGGCCACGAGACCGGCGATCGCCGCGTATCCGAGGAGCACCTTGTTCCGCGCGGGCACGAAGAGGTCGGCGACGAGCAGGAGCAGGGCGACCACCGCGGTGATGGTGGGCGGGGCGATCGCCAGCCAGTCGACGGACTGGACGACGGTGGCGGCCAGGGTCATGCCTTTCCTCCCGCGAGGAGCTTCTGCACGGCCGGGTCGGTGAGGCCGAGGAGGACTGCGGGCCACAGACCGGCGACGACGGTGAGGGCGACGAGCGGTGTCCATGCGGCGAACTCGTAGCCCTGGACGTCGGCGAGTTCGCGCCGACCGCCCGGGTCTTCCGCCTGGGCCAGGGATGTCCCGCCCATGCAGACGCGGCGGACGACGACCAGGAGGTAGGCGGCGGTGAGCAGGGTGCCGAGTCCGCCGATCGCCATGAAGGTGAGGAAGGCGGGGCGGCTGAGGCCCTCGGCCGGGTCGAACGCGCCGAACAGGGCGAGCATCTCGCCCCAGAATCCGGCGAGGCCGGGGAGGCCCAGGGAGGCGACGGCGGCGAAGGCGACCAGTCCGCCGAGGCGGGGGGCGCGGCCGTAGAGGGCGGCGCCGGTCGTTCCGGCGAGCGTGTCGAGGTCCGCGGTGCCGTAGCGGTCCTTGACGGCACCGACCAGGAAGAAGAGGAGGCCGGTGATGAGGCCGTGGGCGATGTTGGCGAAGAGCGCGCCGTTGACGCCGGTGGGGGTCATGGTCGCGATACCGAGGAGCACGAAGCCCATGTGGCCGACGGAGGAGTACGCGATCAGGCGCTTGAGGTCGCCCTTGGCCCCGGGCCTGGCCAGGGCGAGGCAGGCGAGGGAGCCGTAGATGATGCCGACGACCGCGAACGCCGCGAGGTACGGGGCGAAGTACTGCATCCCGTCGGGGGCGATCGGCAGGATGATCCGGACGAATCCGTACGTGCCCATCTTCAGCAGCACACCGGCGAGGAGGACCGAGCCGACGGTCGGGGCGGCCGTGTGGGCGTCCGGGAGCCAGCTGTGCAGGGGCCACATCGGGGTCTTCACCGCGAGTCCGATCCCGATGGCGAGAACGGCGATGAACTGCACGGACGTGCTGAGCCCCCGGCCGTTGTCAGTGGCGAGTGCCACCATGTCGAACGTGCCGGCCTTGATTCCCACGAGGAGCAGGCCGAGCAGCATGACGACCGAACCGAGCAGCGTGAAGAGGATGAACTTCCAGGCCGACCTGCGGCGTTGCTCACCGCCCCAGCGGGCGATGAGGAAGTACATCGGGACGAGCACCGTCTCGAAGGCCAGGAAGAAGAGCAGCAGGTCGAGGACGGCGAAGGTGGCGAGGGTGCCGGACTCCAGGACGAGCAGCAGGGCGACGAATGCCTTCGGGGAGGGGCCCGACGGCATGGTGAAGTAGCTGTACAGCGCGCAGAGGAAGGTCAGCAGCGCGGTCAGGACGAGGAGGGGGAGGGAAATGCCGTCGACACCGAGGTGGATCCGCACGTCCAACGCGGGGATCCAGCTGATGTCCGTGGTGGCCTGCATCTTTGACGGCTGGGCATGGTCGAACCCCAACGCGAGGACGATGGCGGCGGCCAGGATGACGGCGGTGACGATCACACCGTGGCGGAGCACGGCCTGGTCCGGCGACCTCCCCTTCAGCCCCGGCGGGGCCGGGAGGAGGACTGCGGCGGCGCCGATGAGCGGGCCCACGACGATGAACGCGAGAAGGAACTGCATCACGGATTCACTGATATCGATCACGGCTCACGCTCCTGCGGCGACGAGTACGGCCGCGATCGCCAGGATGACCGAGCCGGCGAGCAGGGCACTCAGGTAGGTCTGCACATTGCCGGTCTGGGCACGCCGCACGAGCCATCCCAGCCAGTTGGTGCCGGTCCCGGCGCCGCGCACGTACGTGTCCACGACCTCGCGGTCGAGGAAGCGGACCAGTTCGGCCGCTGCCTGGACGGGCCTGACGAACAGCGCACGGTAGACGGCGTCGAGGTGGAAGCCGGCGGCTGCCGCGTGGTGCAACGGGCCGAGGAGCAACCTTCCGGGGTCGGCCGGATCGGCGGTGGGATGCGGCAGGTGGAGGGCTTCCGCTTCGACGAGGGCCGGCTCGGCGTCCGGGTGGGCCACGGTCGCCGGGCGGACGGCGGCACTCGCCCGGGCGCGTGCGGCGAGTGCCGTCGTGTGCCGCCAGGTGGCGTAGGTCACCAGCCCTCCGACCAGGGCGACGCCGGTTCCGAGCACGGCGGTGGTCAGCGTCGGGACGAGTTCCCTACCGCCGAACCACTCGTCGAGGTAGGCCGCCGTCAGGCCGAAGCCGAGCGAGGGGAGCGCGAGCACCCAGAGCACCGCGTTCATGACGAGGGGCTGCCTGCCGTGGTCGGGTGCCTCGGCTCCGCGGCCGCGGAAGGCCAGGAGCCACAGGCGGGTGGCGTAGGCAGCGGTGAGCAGGGCGGTGAGGAGGGCCGCGACCAGGACGGTCCAGCCCGCCGCGGTGGGCACGCCGCTGGAATCACCGAGCACCGCGTGCTCGGCTGCGGCCAGGACGGCTTCCTTGGAGAAGAAGCCGGCGAAGGGAGGGATGGCGACCAGTGCGAGCAAGGCGATCGTCATCGTCCAGTACGCGTCGGGGATGCGGCCGGCGAGGCCGCGCATCCGGGACATGGCGCTGAGCGAGTTGGTTCCGGCCGCATGGATGACGACACCGGCCGCGAGGAAGAGGAGCGCCTTGAACGCGCCGTGCGAGATGAGGTGGAACACGGCGGCCCCACGGTCGCCGACAGCCAGGGCGCCGAGCATGTAGCCGAGCTGACCGATCGTCGAGTAGGCGAGGACCCGCTTGATGTCGTCCTGGGCGAGGGCGGCGAGCGCCGACCCGACCATGGTGACGGCGGCCATCACCGCCATCACGACGAGCGTCACCGCGGAGGCGGTGAACAGAGGGAGGAGGCGTGCGACGAAGTACACGCCCGCGGCGACCATGGTGGCCGCGTGGATCAGTGCCGACACCGGCGTGGGGCCGGCCATGGCATCGGGGAGCCAGGTGTGCAGCGGGAACTGCGCGGACTTGCCCGCCACACCGGCGAGCAGCAGTAGTGCCACCAGCGTCGGGTGGTCGACGGCGCCGGCGGCGACCGCGCCGAGGATCCCGGTGATGCGGAACGTTCCGGCGTCCACGGCCAGCGCGAACAGTCCGAAGAGGAAGGGGACGTCGCCGAGCTTGGTGACCAGGAAGGCCTTCAGGGACGCTGCCCGCGCCTCGGGCGTCTCCCAGTAGTGGCCGACGAGGAAGTACGAGCAGATGCCCATGATCTCCCAGCCGACCAGCAGCACCATGAGGTCGCCGGAGTAGACGACGAGCAGCATGGCGGAGGTGAAGAGGGAGACGAGGGCGGCGTACGAGGGGTAGCGGGGATCGTCGCGCAGGTAGGCCGTCGAGTAGATCTGCACGCAGGAAGCGACGACCCCGACCAGCACGGCGACCAGGACCGCGAAGCCGTCGAGGTACAGGGCCAGGTCGATCGGCACCGAGCCGGTCGGGGTGAGCTGCGTGGCAGCGGTGATCGGCTTGCCGCCGCCCTGGCGTACGGCGACGAGGACCGCGAGCGCGGTCGCGGTCAGCGTCGGCACGACGGCCAGCGGACGTACGAAGCCGGGTGCCGTCCGGCCGAGGAGCAGCCCAGCCACGGCACCGAGGAACGGGAGGAGGGGGACGAGTACGGCGAGGGTCGTCGTGGTCACGCGGTGGCCTCAGCCTTCTCTGCCGAGGCGGGGGCGTTCCCGGCCTCGGAGCCCTCGGCGTTGTCGCGGAGCCTGTCGATGTCGGAGGTGCCCCGGTTGCGGTACACCATCAGGACGATCGCCAGGCCGATGCCGATCTCCGCGGCGGCGATGGCGATGGTGAACAGGGTGAGCGCCTGGCCGGCGTGCACGGTGTCACGGAGCCAGACGTCGAAGGCGACCAGGTTCAGGTTGACCGCGTTGAGCATCAGTTCGACGGACATCAGGACCAGGATCGCGTTGCGGCGTGCGAGCACTCCGTACAGCCCTGTGCAGAAGAGGAGGGCGGAGAGCACCGCGGGATAGGCGAGATGCATCAGCGCTTCTCCTCCGGGTCCTTCGAGCTCTTGCGGGACAGGACGATCGCACCGACGAGGGCGGCAAGGAGCAGCACGGACAGCGCCTCGAACGGCAGCACCCAGTGCCGGAAGAGCGTCTCGCCCGTGACTCGGGTGGAGCCCTGCACCGGTCCTTCCAGGTCGATCCAGGTCGTGCGGAAGGCGTCGACGACCACCCAGACCAGGGCGGCCGCGGCGGCCACGGCGACGGCGAGCGCGGCTGGGCGGTTGCCGGAGTCCGCGTCCGGGGAGCGTCCGATGGGGGCCTTGGTGAGCATCAGCCCGAAGAGGAGGAGGACCACGACGGAGCCGACGTAGATCAGCACCTGGACCCAGGCGATGAACTCCGCGGTGAGCAGGAGGTACTCGACGGCGAGACCGCCCAGTGCCACGACCAGCCAGAGGGCGGCGTGGACCAGTTGCTTGGTCGTGACCGTGACGACGGCCGCGCCGAGGGTGCCGATGCCGACGAGGAGGAACGCGATCTCGACGCCCGTCGGGGACAGGAAGCCGTTCCCGGCCGGGCCGAGGGCTGCGGCGAGCGTCATGCCTGTCCTCCCTCGGAGGGCGGGGTGGTGGAACTTCCCGGGTCGGTGGTCGGCGCCGTGGTGCCCGGCGCCTCGCCGGCGTCCGCCTGCGCTGCGGCGAGCTTCTCCGCGGCCTTGCGCGCAGCGCTGAACTCCTTGGGCTCCTCCGCCGCCGGGTCGAGCGCGGGCGGCGCCGGGACTGTCCACATCCATTCGCGGAGCTTGTCCCGCTCGTGGGTGAGTTCGCGGATGTCCGTCTCCGCGTACTCGAACTCGGGGGACCAGAACAGCGCGTCGAAGGGACAGACCTCGATGCAGATGCCGCAGTACATGCAGAGCGAGAAGTCGATCGCGAACCGGTCGAGGACGTTGCGGCTGCGTTCGCGGCCTCCGGGAGTGGATGCGGGCACCGTCTCCTTGTGGGAGTCGATGTAGATGCACCAGTCGGGGCACTCGCGGGCGCAGAGCATGCAGACCGTGCAGTTCTCCTCGAACAGCCCGATGACACCGCGGGTGCGCGGCGGGAGTTCGGGCTGGACGTCCGGGTACTGCGCGGTGTGCGAGCGCCTCGTCATCGTCCGCAGGGTGACGGCGAGGCCCTTGGCGAGGCCGGAACCCGGGATACGGGACCGGGTGGGGTGCGACTCGGCCATTACTGCATCACCACCTTGACGACTCCGGTGAGGGCGATCTGGGCGAGGGCGAGCGGGATGAGCGTCGTCCAGGCGAGCTTCTGCAGTTGGTCCTCACGCAGCCGGGGGTAGCTGACCCGCAGCCAGATCACCACGAAGGTGAGCACGGCCGTCTTGAGCAGGGTCCAGACCCAGCCCAGACCGTCGGCACCGAACGGGCCGTGCCAGCCGCCGAGGAAGAGGACGGTGGTCAAACCGCAGAGGACGACGATGCCCGCGTATTCGGCGAGGAGGAAGAGCGCGAAACGGAGTCCGGTGTACTCGGTGTACGCGCCGAAGATGATCTCGGAGTCGGCGACCGGCATGTCGAACGGCGGCCGCTGCAGCTCGGCGAGGCCCGCGACGAAGAAGACCAGGGCGCCCACGATCTGCCACGGCACCCACCACCAGGCGAAGGCGTTCAGGATGCCCGGCAGCGACACGGTGCCCGCCGCCATCGCGACGGACGCCGCGGTGAGCAGCATCGGCAGCTCGTACGCCAGGAGCTGGGCGGCGGTGCGCAGTCCGCCGAGGAGGGAGAACTTGTTGGCCGACGCCCAGCCCGCCATCAGCGAGCCCAGCACGCCGACGCCCATGACGGCGAGTACGAAGAAGATGCCGGCGTCGACGACCTGGCCCACCGCGCCCTCGCTCGGGCCGATCGGGATCGCCACCAGCACGAGCAGGTACGGGAGCAGGGCGACTGCGGGGGCGAGCTGGAAGATGCGGCGGTCGGCGTCGGCCGGGACCACATCCTCCTTCTGGGCGAACTTCACGCCGTCCGCGACGAGCTGCGCCCAGCCGTGGAAGCCGCCGGCGTACATGGGGCCGAGACGGCCCTGCATGTGGGCCATCACCTTGTGTTCGGTCTGCCCGATGACGAGGGGCATGACGAGGAACACGGCGAAGATGACGATCAGCCGCAGGGCGACATCGAGTGCGTCGTTCACGCGCGGTCGCCTCCTGTGGCGTCGTCCGGCGAGGACCCGGATCCTTCCGTGGACCCGGCCCGGGAACCGGGAGTGGTGGTCGATGGGGCGTCGGTGGTGGTCGCCTCGGGCGCGGGTCCTCGTCCCGGCCCGGTGGCGGCCCCGGGGTCGGCCGGCGGGCCCGGGGCGGGTCCCGGTTCCGCCGCGGTCCCGGCTTGGGCCTCCGGCGCGGAGTCGGGCGCCGGCTCGTCTTCGTCGTCCGGCTCGGTGCCGGATCGGACCGGGGGGTCCTCGTCCTGGGTCTGCGGCTCAGGCGCCGACCCGGCTTCCGACGGTTCCCCGTGCATCGGCACGGGCTCGGCGGGACCGTGTCCGGCTTCCCCCTCGGGCCCGGGCCCGGCGACGTCGGGCTGCTCCGGCTCCGGCTTCGCGGCCGGCTCGGCTCCGTCGGCCCCCGGCCGTGCGGGAGCGGCGGCCGTCCGCGCGGATCCGTCCTCCGGCGTCGCACCGGCTTCGGGCTCCGGCGTCGCACCCGGCTCGGCCGTCACGGTCCCGGCTGCCCCGGGATCCTCCGGTTTCGTTCCTGCGTCCGGCCGCGTCGTGCGGCTGCCCTCGGACGGCTCGGCGTCGTCGAACGCCGGGCGGGCGTGGTGCCAGGGAGCGTCGGTGCCGTGGGTGCGCGGAGGAGTGGAAGCTGGTTTCGCCACGGTGTCCGGGGACTGGCTCGCCGAGCCGTCGGCCGCGCTGCGGGAGCGGCGCGGCCGGGCCGTCCCGGGGGGCGCCCCCTCCGTCGGCCCCGGGCGCTGGCTGGCTGACCCCTCCGAGACACTGCGGGAACGACGCGCCGGAGCACCGGCACCGCCGCGGGCCGCCGGACCGGCCGGAGTCGCCGCGTCCGCCGGAGTCGCCGTGTCCGCCGGAGTCGCCCCCGCCTGACTCGCCGAACCTTCCGAGACACTGCGGGTGCGGCGCGGCGGGCGTTCCCCCGCGGCCCGGGGAGTACGGGCCGGACGCGCCGGAGCGGGCGGGAGCTGTCCCTTGAGCGGCCCCCACTCGTTGGGGTCCGGGACGCCGGGCGGCAGCATCTGCCGCCGCTTGGGACCCCCGTGGTCCGACTCCCCCGGCTCCTTCGCACCGGGCCATGCCTTGGCGACCCTGGCCGCGAGCACGAAGTCCTTGCGCAGCGGATGTCCCTCGAAGCCTTCCGGCAGGAGCAGCGGGACGAGGTGGGGGTGCCCGGTAAAGTCGACGCCGAACATCTCGTGCGTCTCGCGCTCGTGCCAGGCCGCACCCGCGTAGACCTCCACGGCGGAGGCCAGCACGGGCTGTGCGTGGGGCACCGTCGTGCGCAGCAGCAGCCGGCGGACGCCCTGCTCCCCGGGTCCACCGCCCAGGGCGACGAGGTGCGCGCAGACCCGGAAACCCGTGTCCCGTTCGTCGACGGCGCTGAGCCAGTCGAAATAGGTGCAGCCGAGTTCGTCGCGGGCGGTGCTCAGTGCGTCGGTCCACGAGGCGGCAGGCACGTCGATCGTCAGCAGGTCGTACGCCTGCTCTGCCGTGGCGTCGGGGCCGAAGCGCCCGGCGACGTCCGTGTCGAAGGCGGTCACGAGGCGGCTCCCGGACCGGACGGGGCGGGAGGCGGGGTGACCAGGCCGCTGCGGAGTTCGTTCTCGGAGGCGTGGCCGGCGGCGGCTCCGTAGCGCTCTCCCAGCGACTCCCTCGCGATCTTCTCCTGCAGCTTGAGGATGCCCTGGAGCAGGGCCTCGGGTCGCGGCGGGCATCCCGGTACGTAGACGTCGACGGGGATGATCTGGTCGACGCCCTTGGTCACCGAGTACGAGTCCCAGTACGGTCCGCCGCAGTTCGAGCAGGCACCGAAGGAGATCACGTACTTCGGTTCGGGCATCTGCTCGTACAGCCGCTTCACCGCGGGCGCCATCTTGTCGGTCACCGTGCCCGACACGACCATCAGGTCGGCCTGGCGGGGACCTGGCGCGAAGGGGATCACACCGAGCCGGATGAAGTCGTGCCGGGCCATCGACGCGGCGATGAACTCGATCGCGCAGCAGGCCAGTCCGAAGTTGAAGACCCACAGGCTGTAGCGGCGGCCCCAGTTCAGGACCACCTTCATGGGCTCGGGAGCCAGCCGGGCGAGCGCGCCGAGGCGCCGCGGCTCGGGCAGCGGCTGCGGCTCGGGGGTCTGCGGGGTCACGTCCATGCGAGGACGCCCTTCTTCCATGCGTAGAGCAGTCCCACGGCCAGGAAGCCGAGGAAGATGAACATCTCCACGAGCGTCGTCGCGCCGTACCCGGCCGCGGCGAAGACCGTGGCCCAAGGGAAGAGGAAGATCGAGTCCACGGCGAAGATCACGTAGAGGAAGGCGTAGACGTAGTAGCGGACCTGGGTGTGGGCCCAGCCCTCCCCCACGGGGTCGACGCCGCACTCGTATGTGAGCATCTTCTCCCGGGTCGGCACGACCGGACGCAGCAGGCGCCCGGCGGCGAAGGCCACCGCGACGAAGAGCACGCCGATGAGGGCGAGCAGTCCGACGACCGAGTAGCTCGTGAAGTAGCCCGCCGCGAGTACGGCCGATCCGGTCGGTTCCCGCACGTCCGCCCCTCGCTCCCTGCCCGTTCGACGATCTGTACGCACGGGAGTCTAGGCCCTGTTAAAAGGACGGTAAGCAGCTGTGTCACGCATCGGACGGGATCGGCGCCTCCGCAGGTGGGGATATCCCGACCCCTGCCCGGCCGCCCTACCCCATGGTGCACCCGAACGCGACCGTGCAGTCTGTGGCCCATGACCGCGACCAGCACCGAATCGGACCACCGCCCGGGCGACCGCGAAGGGTCGCCGCAGCCGAGCGCGGCCTTCGACCGTCACACCTGGAAGGAGATCGCGCACCTCCTCTCCGACCTGCCCGCGGGACTCCTCGGTTTCTGCTACACGGTGCTCGTGCTCTCGACCGGGGCGGGGCTGTCGGTGACGGTCATCGGCCTGCCCCTGCTCGTGGCCGGACTGTCCGGAGCACGCCACCTCGGGAAGGTCGAGCGGGCACGGGCACGGACCCTGCTCGGCGTTCGGGTGGAGGAACCCAGCAGGCTGCCGCGCACCCGCGGCGGGTTCTTCGGCTGGATGTGGAGGGGACTGAAGGACCCGGTGGCCTGGCGGACCCTCCTGTACGGGTTCATCCGGCTGCCGTGGAGCGTCCTGGCCTTCACCGTCACGCTGGTGGGGCTGGTGGTGCTCTGGCCGGTGCTGCCGTTCCTGGTCCGGATGATGGCCGGGGCCGACCGCGCGATGGTGCGGGGGCTGCTGTCGCCCTCCGACGAACTGGAGCGGCGCGTCGTGGAGCTGGAGTCGGACCGGGGTGTGGTCGTGGACACGGCAGCAGCCGACCTACGACGCATCGAACGGGACCTCCACGACGGCGCGCAAGCCCGACTGGTCGCCCTCGCCATGGACCTCGGACTGGCCAAGGAAAAACTCCTCGACGACCCCGACACCGCCGCAGCCATGGTCGACGAAGCACACGGCGAAGTGAAACTCGCCCTCCAGGAACTACGCGACCTCGCCCGCGGCATCCACCCCGCCGTCCTCACCGACCGCGGCCTCGACGCCGCCCTCTCCGCCATCGCCTCCCGCTGCACCGTCCCCGTCCACGTCACCGTCGACCTCCCCACCCGACCCGCCCAGGCCATCGAAGGCATCGCCTACTTCACCGTCTCCGAACTCCTCCAGAACATCAGCAAACACAGCAACGCCCACACCGCCACCGTCGACGTATGGCGCACCGAAAACCGACTCATGCTCCAAGTCCGCGACGACGGCCACGGCGGCGCAACACCCTCCACAGGAACCGGCCTGGCCGGACTCGCCGAACGCCTCGACGCCGTCGACGGAGTCCTCACCCTCCACTCCCCCACCGGCGGCCCCACCGTCATCACCGCCGAACTGCCCTGGCGCGACGACGCAGGGCGGTCCGGGCACGGCACCGCCGCGGGGACGCAGGCTCGTTCCCGGTAGGGGCACGGACGGGAACCGGTGGGGAAAACCCCCGGATCGGCACGGATACCGGCCGCATGGTGTGCACCGGCCGTGACCAGCAGTCTTGAGGGGTGCGGCACCGGCGCGCCGACGCCGCACCCGCCAGTCGCCCCCGAGCAGAACGGACACCGACGATGGCCATGGCATACGGACCGGGGGCCCGCGCCCCGCGTGTTCCCGCAGCGCTGCGGGCTCCGTTCGAGGGCCGCACCTGGCGCGCGTTCGGCTACCTGGTGCTGAGCCTTCCGCTCAGCATCGTCTCCTTCTCCCTCGCGGTGTCACTGGCGGCGGCCGGGGCCGGGCTGGTGGTCACGTTCCTGGGCGTGCCGGTGCTTGCCGGGACGCTCGCCATGTGCCGCGGCTTCGGCGCGGTGGAGCGGGCACGGGCACGCGCCGTGCTGGGGCTGGACGTGGCCGACCCGGCGCCGCTCCGGGTGAAGCGGGCCGGTCCGCTGGCCTGGATGGGTGCCGTGCTCAAGAGCGGGGTGTCGTGGCGCCACCTGCTGTACGCGGTGGTGCACATGCCGTGGGCGGTGTTCGCGTTCTGCGTCTCGCTGCCCCTGTGGACGTACGGCTGGGGGCTGCTGACGTATCCGCTGTGGCACTGGGTGTTCCCGGTGTTCGTCGGGCAGGACGGGCTCCAGTTGTACGGGGACCGCACGCACGACATCTACCTCGACTCGCCCGTCGAACTGGCCGTGACGAGCGCGGTGGGTCTGCTGTTCGTCCTGGTCACGCCGTGGATCATCCGCGGCCTCGCCGCGGTGGACCGGCTGCTCGTCGTGGGGCTGCTCGGGCCGTCCCGGCTGGAGGGTCGCGTCGTGGAGCTGGAGTCGGACCGGGGTGTGGTCGTGGACACGGCAGCAGCCGACCTACGACGCATCGAACGGGACCTCCACGACGGCGCGCAAGCCCGACTGGTCGCCCTCGCCATGGACCTCGGACTGGCCAAGGAAAAACTCCTCGACGACCCCGACACCGCCGCAGCCATGGTCGACGAAGCACACGGCGAAGTGAAACTCGCCCTCCAGGAACTACGCGACCTCGCCCGCGGCATCCACCCCGCCGTCCTCACCGACCGCGGCCTCGACGCCGCCCTCTCCGCCATCGCCTCCCGCTGCACCGTCCCCGTCCACGTCACCGTCGACCTCCCCACCCGACCCGCCCAGGCCATCGAAGGCATCGCCTACTTCACCGTCTCCGAACTCCTCCAGAACATCAGCAAACACAGCAACGCCCACACCGCCACCGTCGACGTATGGCGCACCGAAAACCGACTCATGCTCCAAGTCCGCGACGACGGCCACGGCGGCGCAACACCCTCCACAGGAACCGGCCTGGCCGGACTCGCCGAACGCCTCGACGCCGTCGACGGAGTCCTCACCCTCCACTCCCCCACCGGCGGCCCCACCGTCATCACCGCCGAACTGCCCTGGCGGGCGTGATCCCCGCAGCCGGGGCCCACCCCCGTCGGGGGCGGCGCCGCGCACACGCCCGTCCGACGCGCGCGCACGGACCGGGGTGGGGGCACCTCCACGGCGCGCGACGACACCCCGTCCGACGCGCTCACGGACCGGGGCCGTGGTCAACCCGGGGCTTCGCCCCGGCATCCCACCTCGGGGCGGGAACGAAGCCCGGTCGTACCCGTCACTCGCCGTGCGACGCCCTCGCGCGCGGTGTGCCCGGGTTGGGGGACCTTCGGGCCCACAGGCGGCGCCTGCGTGAGGCCCTCGCACGTGTCCGGGAACGGCCGGATCCCGACGGTCCCGGCAGCGGCACGCCGCGAGACCCCCCGCAGTAGTGGCCCGCCGGTGCGGCGACGTGCTGGGATGTGGTGAGCACGGAGGAACACGTGAATCGAACACGGGGGAAGCACGGTCGTGGAACACGTCGCTGAGGACAAGGTGCGGGTGGTCATCGCGGAGGACTCCGTCCTGCTGCGGGAGGGCCTGACCCGCCTGCTGACCGACCGCGGGCACGATGTGGTCGCGGGCGTCGCCGACGCCGACGCCCTGATCAGGACCATCGACGACCTCGCCGTGCAGGGCAGCCTGCCCGACGTCGTCGTCGCCGACGTGCGGATGCCGCCGACCCACACCGACGAGGGCGTACGCGCGGCGGTGCGGCTGCGCCGCGAGCACCCCGGGATCGGGGTGCTCGTGCTCTCGCAGTACGTGGAGGAGCGTTACGCCACGGAGCTGCTCGCCGGGAGCAGCCGCGGCGTGGGCTACCTGTTGAAGGACCGCGTCGCCGAGGTCCGCGAGTTCGTTGACGCCGTGGTGCGGGTCGCCAGCGGCGGCACCGCGCTCGACCCCGAGGTCGTGGCGCAGTTGTTGGGAAGGAGCCGCAAGCAGGACGTGCTCGCCGCGCTGACGCCGCGGGAGGGCGAGGTCCTCGGGCTCATGGCGGAGGGCCGTACGAATTCGGCCATCGCACAGCAGCTGGTGGTGAGTGACGGGGCCGTGGAGAAGCACGTGAGCAACATCTTCCTCAAGCTCGGACTGTCACCGAGCGATGGGGGTCACCGGCGTGTACTCGCCGTGCTGACCTATCTCAACTCCTAATTTGCTGACACTCTGTCAGATGGAACGCGTGATGAAACGGGAGTGTCCTACAGGAAAGGACCGGGGGGCGAACGGAACATGGCAAACGAGGGCACAACGTCGTCTCATTTCGACGTCCGGTATATGAGCGGTCCAGGGAAGGCGATCCTCACCGACGTAGGGTTGACCTTGGAGCGGCCGGCGAGCCGGCCGCAGCCCAGCCGCCTCGAAGGAGGTCCAGTTCAGTGACCAGCCAGGTCAGCAGCCCAGCGGAGCACGAAGACGAGGCAGACGAGGCCGGCGAGACCGTCGTCGGGGGGCAGCGACGGCCCGCCGGCGACAAAGAGGTGCGCCGCCTCGACCGGGTGATCATCCGCTTCGCGGGTGACTCGGGTGACGGCATGCAGTTGACGGGTGACCGGTTCACGTCAGAGACGGCCTCCTTCGGCAACGACCTGTCGACCCTTCCGAACTTCCCCGCCGAGATCCGGGCGCCCGCCGGAACGCTGCCGGGAGTGTCGAGCTTCCAGCTGCACTTCGCGGACCACGACATCCTCACGCCGGGAGACGCCCCGAACGTGCTGGTGGCGATGAACCCCGCAGCGCTGAAGGCCAACATCGCGGACGTGCCGCGCGGCGGCGAGATCATCGTGAACACGGACGAATTCGCCAAACGGGCCATGGCGAAGGTGGGCTACGACACCAGCCCGCTGGAGGACGGCTCGCTGGACGGTTACAGCGTCCACCCCGTCCCCCTGACCACGCTGACGATCGAAGCGCTGAAGGGATTCGGGCTGTCCCGCAAGGAGGCCGAGCGCAGCAAGAACATGTTCGCGTTGGGTCTGCTGTCGTGGATGTACCACCGGCCGACCGAGGGAACGGAGAAGTTCCTTCGGGCGAAGTTCGCCAAGAAGCCGGAGATCGCGGAGGCGAACGTCGCGGCGTTCCGCGCGGGCTGGAACTTCGGGGAGACGACGGAGGACTTCGCCGTCTCCTACGAGGTGGCCCCGGCCACCACGGCGTTCCCCCCGGGCACCTACCGGAACATCTCCGGGAACCTGGCCCTGTCGTACGGCCTGATCGCGGCCTCGCAGCAGGCCGACCTGCCGCTCTTCCTCGGGTCCTACCCGATCACCCCCGCCTCGGACATCCTGCACGAGCTGTCGAGGCACAAGAACTTCGGCGTGCGCACGTTCCAGGCGGAGGACGAGATCGCCGGGATCGGCGCCGCGCTGGGGGCGGCGTTCGGCGGCTCGCTCGCGGTCACGACCACTTCCGGCCCGGGCGTTGCGCTGAAGTCGGAGACGATCGGACTGGCCGTGTCGCTGGAGCTGCCGCTGCTGGTGGTCGACATCCAGCGCGGCGGTCCGTCGACGGGCCTGCCGACCAAGACCGAGCAGGCCGACCTCCTGCAGGCGATGTTCGGACGCAACGGTGAGGCCCCGGTGCCCGTGATCGCACCGCGCACCCCGGCGGACTGCTTCGACGCCGCGCTGGACGCGGCACGGATCGCGCTGACCTACCGGACCCCGGTGTTCCTGCTCTCGGACGGCTACCTGGCCAACGGCAGTGAGCCCTGGCGGATCCCCGACCCGGACGAACTGCCGGACCTCCAGACGCAGTTCGCCACCGGGCCGAACCACACGCTGGCCGACGGCACCGAGGTGTTCTGGCCTTACAAACGCGACTCGCAGACCCTGGCCCGCCCGTGGGCCGTGCCGGGCACCCCCGGTCTGGAGCACCGGATCGGCGGCATCGAGAAGCAGGACGGCACGGGGAACATCTCCTACGACCCGGCAAACCACGACTTCATGGTCCGCGTCCGCCAGGCCAAGATCGACGGCATCGAGGTGCCCGACGTCGAGCTCGACGACCCGGACGGCGCGACGACCCTGGTCCTCGGCTGGGGATCGACCTACGGGCCGATCACGGCCGCCGTCCGCCGGTTGCGGGCCGCGGGCAAGCCCGTCGCGCAGGCCCACCTGCGCCACCTCAACCCTTTCCCCAGGAATCTCGGGGAGGTCCTCGGACGTTACGAGAAGGTAGTGGTGCCGGAGATGAACCTCGGCCAGCTCGCCACGCTCATCCGGGCGAAGTACCTGGTCGACGCCCGCTCCCACAACCAGGTCAACGGCATGCCGTTCAAGGCCGAGCACCTCGCTGCGGCCCTCGAGGAGGCCATCAATGACTGAGACGGCGTCCACCCTGCTGTCACTGGTTCCCAAGGCCGAGGCCAAGCAGTCCATGAAGGACTTCAAGTCGGACCAGGAGGTCCGCTGGTGCCCCGGCTGCGGCGACTACGCGATCCTCGCGGCCGTGCAGGGCTTCATGCCCGAGCTCGGCCTGGCGAAGGAGAACATCGTCTTCGTCTCCGGCATCGGCTGCTCCTCCCGCTTCCCGTACTACATGAACACCTACGGGATGCACTCCATCCACGGCCGGGCGCCGGCCATCGCCACCGGCCTGGCCTCTTCCCGTCCCGACCTGTCCGTATGGGTCGTCACCGGGGACGGCGACGCCCTCTCCATCGGCGGCAACCACCTCATCCACGCCCTACGGCGCAACGTCAACCTGAAGATCCTGCTCTTCAACAACCGGATCTACGGCCTCACCAAGGGCCAGTACAGTCCGACCTCGGAAGTCGGCAAGATCACCAAGTCGACCCCGATGGGCTCCCTCGACGCGCCCTTCAATCCGGTGTCGCTGGCGATCGGTGCCGAGGCCTCGTTCGTCGCACGGACCGTCGACTCCGACCGCAAGCACCTCACCGAGGTGCTGCGAGCGGCGGCGGACCACCCGGGCACCGCACTGGTCGAGATCTACCAGAACTGCAACATCTTCAACGACGGTGCCTTCGACGTACTGAAGGACAAGCAGCAGGCCGAAGAGGCCGTCATCCGCCTGGAGCACGGGCAGCCGATCCGCTTCGGCGCCGACCTCTCCAAGGGTGTGGTGCGCGACGCGTCCACGGGTGACCTCAAAGCGGTCGTCGTCACCCCCGACAACGAGTCGCAGGTCCTCGTCCACGACGCGCACAGCTCCAGCCCCACCACTGCCTTCGCGTTGTCCCGGCTGGCCGACCCGCACACCCTGCACCACACTCCCATCGGAGTGTTCCGCAGCGTCGCCCGTCCGGTCTACGACACCCTGATGGCCGACCAACTCGACACCGCCATCGAGCAGAACGGGAAGGGCGACCTGTCCGTGCTGCTCGCCGGCAACGACACCTGGACGGTCGTCGGCTGACCCGGCCCTGGACGGCCGCCGGCCGATCCGACCATGCGCACCGGGCTCGGCCCTCCTGAGGAGGGC
>NZ_JBHZCF010000001.1:751510-865511 GCF_042755225.1 Streptomyces sp. NPDC059169
GAAATGCGGGCGGAGATGGCCTTCCTCCTGTCCTTTCCCCACCCGCGCGGGTCGTCCCCGCCGCCCTCGGCGATCTCCCCCCTCACCCCCCCAACCCCCTCCCCCCTCCCCCTCCCTCCCCCCCCTCCCGTTCTGGTTCTGCTCCCCCTTAAGGTGCCCGTGCTCTGTTATGTGCTGCGCTCGTCTGTGTCACGTCCCCGACGCGCCGTTCCGTCCACCGCGCCGGCGCCCACACCTGGCCGGCGGCCTCGCCGCGCGCGGCGTCGCACTGCGGGTCGCCGACTACGACGCACCCGAAACCCTCGGCGATGCGTTCCGCGCGGGTGAGCGGGTCCTCCTGGTGTCCGGCAGCGAGATCGGCCGAGGGGTGCCCCAGCACACGGCGGTCATCACGGCGGCGAAGGCGGCGGACGTCGCGCAGCTCGCCTACACCGGCATCCTGGGCGGCCCCAAGGCCGACTTCGCGCTCGCCGAGGAGCACACGGCGACCGAGCAGGCGATCCTCGACTCCGGCCTGCCGTACACCTTTCTCCGCAACGGCTGGTACACCGAGAACCACACGGACCGTCTTGCCGCGGTCCTGGAGCACGGCGCGGTGGTCGCCAACGCCGGTGACGGACGGGTGGCCTCGGCCGCCCGCACCGACTACGCGGCCGCGGCGACCGCGGTGCTGACAGGCGCGAGCCACCTCGGCAGGGCGTACGAGCTCAGCGGCGACACCGCCTGGTCGTTCGCGGAGTACGCCGCCGAGATCGCCCGCCGGTCCGGCCGGGACGTCACCTACTCCGACGTGCCCGGCGAGACGCACCGACGGGTCCTGACCGGCGTTGGGGGTGCCGGAGGACCGCGCCGCGCTCCTGGTCGACGTGGACCGCGCCGTCGAGCGCGGGCTGCTCGCCCACACCGGCGGTGCCCTGGCCCGGCTCATCAGACGGCCGACGACACCGCTCGCCGGCTCTGTCGCGGGGGCCCTGGCCCGCCATTGACCACAGCGTCATGACCGTATGGCGGAACGGGCATGACATCCGGCCCGCTCGGCGTTACCTTCGTCCAGAACGGTGCGGCGAAGGTGGGAGGGGCCAGTGAAGGCGGACAACGAACAGCGGGCGGGCCTGCTGTACGGAATCGGTGCCTACGGGATGTGGGGCCTCGTCCCCCTCTTCTGGCCGCTGTTGAAGCCTGCCGGAGCACTCGAGATCCTCGCCCACCGCATGGTGTGGTCACTGGCCGTGGTCGCGCTCGCACTCCTGGCGCTCAGGCGTTGGGGATGGGTACGGGAGTTGCTGCGCGAGCCGCGCAAGCTCGGCCTGCTGTCGGTCGCCGCGGGGGTCATCACCGTCAACTGGGGCCTCTACATCTGGGCCGTCAACGCGGACCACGTGGTGGAGGCGTCCCTCGGCTACTTCATCAATCCGCTCGTCACCATCGCGATGGGTGTGCTGCTGCTGAAGGAGCGGTTGCGACCGGCGCAATGGACTGCGGTCGGCGTGGGCCTCACCGCGGTGGTGGTGCTGGCGATCGGATACGGCCGGCCGCCGTGGATCTCGCTGGTACTCGCGTTCTCGTTCGCGTCCTACGGGCTGATCAAGAAGAAGAGCAACATCGGCGGACTCGAATCACTGGCGGCGGAGACCGCGGTGCAGTTCCTGCCCGCGCTCGCCTACCTGTTGTGGCTGGGGTCGCGGGGGGCGGCCGACTTCGGTGCCCACGGGGCGGGGCACGCCACCCTGCTGGCCGCCACCGGCGTCGTCACCGCCGTGCCCCTGGTCTGCTTCGGCGCGGCGGCGATCCGGGTGCCACTGTCGACGCTGGGCCTCCTGCAGTACCTGGCTCCCGTGTTCCAGTTCCTGCTGGGCGTCGTCTACTTCCACGAGGCCATGCCCGCGGAACGATGGGCCGGTTTCGCTCTGGTCTGGCTCGCCCTGATCATCCTGACCTGGGATGCCCTGCGCACGGCCCGGCGCAACAAGGCGGAGGCCCGGCGCCTGGTCCGCGAAGCCCGGGCAGCCGGCCTCCAGGAGGTCGCGCCGCGCAAGGAGACTGCGGAACACGTCTGACGACGGCGTCCGCGCTCCACCCCCGCGACGTTCGTAGGACGCCCGGTCCCGTGCCGACGGTTGTGGCGACGGCTGGCACCGACGACGGTGAGCGCGCCGCCGTTCGTGCTCACCGCCTCTGGCGGGGTGCTCCCGGCGGAGGCGGCGCACCGTTCGAGTACCTTCTCCCGGAGCCGGGCACCGCCGCCCCCGCTCGTACGGCCGCGGGGGTCCGGGGCGGGTCGCCGGACCGACGCGTGCGGGTCCCTCCCGCGCCGGGGGACGCCACCCCTCGGGATCGGTCCTGCGCAGCTTGCACCGCTGCTGGCACCGGGACTCGGGGCGAGGCTCCCGTCACTCGAACGGACGTCCCGATCGGCCGAGGGACAGCGCGGGCGTCGTGCCTGGTCATGCTGATCCGGCATCGGGTCCCCGACGGTCCCGTGGGCGCCATCCGCACCCCTCTTCCTGCCGCGGGCGGTGCGTCAGGACCTTGTGCCGGTTGCCGCAGCGCTCCACGGCGCACCGGCGGCGACGCCCGGGGACCGGCCCGCTGACCCGGGCCGACTTCTTGGCGGAGGCACTCGGCTGTCCGCCCGGGGACAACGGTGCTTCATCGAGCGCCCGCTGGACGCGGCGCGACACCGCGCGAAGCGCCCACCGAGCGGCACGGCCCGCCGGGTGTGGCGGGATCTGGCCGCCGTCCGCCATCCGGACGACCCGCACGAGGAGGAGACGGGCAAGGGGCTCGGGAGGCGTGTGCCGTTCCAGCAGGTGACCGAGGCGAAGCCGGCCAAGACCCGTATCCACATGGACCTGCACACCGCAGGGGCAGGCGCGACGCGGAGGTCGCACGGCTGGAACGTAGGGCGCGACCGTGGTCCGCCGGGTGGACGAGCCCTCAGGCCGGTGGTGCGTGACACAGGTCCCGGAAGCAGCGCGTTCTGGGTGCAGCAGCACACCAGGGCATCGGTCTGCGGCAAACACTGCCGGAGTTGGCCACCTTCTTCTCCCCCTACCGGTCGACGGCCCGGCGGAGCCACCTCCACCGGTACGCACGCGACCTGCAGGGGGGCACGACACGCGGCGTGGACGTCGCGCGACGCCCGTCGCGGCACGCCGTCCGCTGAGCGAACCCGACTGACCGGTTCCCGCCCTTGACGGTCAGTCAGCCTCTCGCTGACCATTCAGCACACGCACCGCACCCGCACAGCTCCAGCCTCCGTGACTCCGCCGTCGCGGAGGGTCCCGCACGTTCCGTCCCATCCCCGTACGGAATCCGGAGCCCCCACATGAACGACTCCGTTCACAGACGCACCGCCGCGGCTGCCGCCCTCGCCGTCGCCGGCTTACTCGCTGCGGCCGTCCCTGCCGCCGCCGCACCCAGCACCGCTGCGCACACCGTGGCCCGCGCCACGGCGTTGGCCGCGCCGGACATCCCCCTGGCGAACGTCAAGGCGCACCTCTCCGAGCTCCAGTCCATCGCCACCGCCAACGGCGGCAACCGGGCTCACGGACGCACCGGTTACAAGGCATCGCTCGACTACGTCAAGGCCAAGCTCGACGCGGCGGGGTTCACCACCAGCGTCCAGCAGTTCACCTCGTCGGGCGCCACCGGCTACAACCTGATAGCCGACTGGCCGGGTGGTGACGCCGGCCAGGTGCTGATGGCCGGTTCGCACCTCGACTCGGTCTCCCGGGGGCCGGGGATCAACGACAACGGGTCGGGCTCGGCAGCCGTGCTGGAGACCGCCCTCGCGGTGTCCCGCGCCCAGTTCAAGCCCGACAAGCACCTGCGGTTCGCCTGGTGGGGCGCCGAGGAGCTGGGGCTCGTCGGCTCACGCTACTACGTCAACAACCTCCCGTCGGCCGAGCGTTCGAAGATCTCCGGCTATCTGAACTTCGACATGATCGGATCTCCGAACCCGGGCTACTTCGTCTACGACGACGACCCCACGATCGAGAAGACCTTCAAGGACTACTTCGCCGGGCTGGGCATCCCGACGGAGATCGAGACCGAGGGGGACGGCCGCTCGGACCACGCCCCGTTCAAGAACGCCGGTGTCCCGGTGGGCGGCCTGTTCACGGGCGCCGACTACACCAAGACGTCCGCGCAGGCACAGAAGTGGGGCGGCACGGCCGGGCAGGCCTTCGACCACTGCTACCACTCGTCCTGCGACACGACGGCGAACATCAACGACACCGCCCTCGATCGCAACAGCGACGCGGTCGCCCACGCGATCTGGACCCTGTCCGCCGGGACGACCGTGCCTCCCGGCGACGTCTACGAGAACACCGCGGACGTCTCCATCCCGGACAACGGCGCAGCGGTGACGTCCTCGGTGACGGTCTCCGGCCGCACGGGCAACGCGCCGGCGACCCTCAAGGTGGGCGTGGACATCAAGCACACGTGGCGGGGCGACCTGGTCATCGATCTGATCGCACCGGACGGCACGGCGTACCGCCTGAAGAACGCCAGCGGCAGCGACTCGGCGGACAACGTGATCGAGACGTACACCGTGAACGCGTCGAGCGAGGTCGCGAACGGCGCCTGGAAGCTGAAGGTCCAGGACGTGGCTGCCTGGGACACCGGTTACATCGACAGCTGGCGCCTCACCTTCTGATCCCCGCACCACCCCACCTCCCACACAGACTACATGCGCATGCAATGTATGCATGCGCATGTAGTTCGTTCCGGAGGGTACGCCGACACGTCCGGGTGGTTCCTCTTCCTGTGGGGCAGCAGCCACCCGGACGCAACACGACGGCGCCGGCCGGGCTCGCCGCCGAGCGGCTTCCCGCGGGCACTCCAACGCTGGCGGCACCCGGGCGACACCCGCCAGGACTCCGTCGCGGCGGAGACCTTGTTCGCGGCTCGGTGGGGTGCCGTCCTGCCGGGGCGACGTCGCGGTCCACCCTCTCCGCAGGCGGCTGGTGAGGGTGTGGCGACGCGTCCGGTGGGCCCGGGCAGCACTCAGGCCGTGATGTCCTTCGACGTGAACCGCGCCCAGGCGGCCGAGCCGAAGACCGCCACGTACACGCCTTGCAGGCCGAGGTTCCGCAGCACGTCGTCGAGGTACGCGGGCTCCCGCAGGACGTCCGCGAACGACAGCCAGTAGTGCGGGAAGAGATACGGGTGGAGGCCGGCGAGCTGTGGGATCGCGCCCAGGATCTGGGCGGTGACCACCAGTCCCATGGTCGTCGCCATCGCCGCGATCCCGCTGTTGGTGAGTACCGAGACGAACAGGCCGAGCGCCGCGACCCCGGCGAGCGACAGGGCGACGAGCAGCGCGACCAGTAGCGCGCGCAGCAGCCCCTCCGTGAAGGTGATCCGGGTCCCGGAGATCGTGGTGACGTCACCGAGCGGGAACAACAGGGCACCGGCGACCAGCGCCGAAACGGCCACGGCGAGAGTCGCGGCCAGGCAGAAGGCCAGCGTCGCAACGTACTTGGCAAGCAGCAGACGGGTCCTGCCGGCCGGTGCGACGAGCAGGTAGCGCAGGGTGCCGCTGCTCGCCTCCCCGGCGACTGCGTCGCCCGCAACGACCCCGACCGCCATCGGGAGGAATACCGGGAGGGTTGCGGCCAGGGCGGCGAAGACCAGGAAGAGTCCGTTGTTGGTGATCTGGGTGAAGAAGGCGGGACCCCTGCCGTCGCCGGCCGGATCGCCGTCCCCCGTCTCGATCCTGACGGCGACACCGATGAGGACGGGCACGGCCGCGAGCACGGCGAGCAGGGCGAGGGTGCGCCAGCGGCGGAAGGTCGTCAGCAGCTCGGAACGGAAGAGCCCGAGGGACCACACGAGGCGGGGCGCCCGCGTGCGGGCCGGTGACTGCCCGTCGGACGCGGGCTGAACGACCTGCCCGCGTGGCGGGGCCGACTCCCCCGTGTCAGCCTGCGACATCGAAGCCCTCCCCGGTCAGCGCGACGAACGCGTCCTCCAGGGACGCACGTTCCAACCCGAAGGCTCGCACCCGGACTCCGGCACGCACGAGGGCGGCGTTGACGTCCGCCGGGTCGGTGGCGAGTGGTTCCGCGGTCACCAGGTCGCCCGTGGCACAGACGTCGACGGCCCCGCGCTCCTCGAGCACGCGGACGGCTTCGGCCGTATCGGGGGTGGTGACGGCGAGACGCCCACGGGAGCGGGCGGCCAGTTCGGCCACCGGCCCCTGGGCGATGAGGGCGCCGCGGTTCATCACGGCGGCATGGGTGCAGACCTGCTCGATCTCGTCGAGGAGGTGCGACGAGAGGAAGACGGTGGTGCCGTCCGCCGCGAGCTCCCTGATCAACGCGCGGATCTCGCGCATGCCTTGCGGGTCGAGGCCGTTCGTCGGCTCGTCCAGCACGAGCAGGCTGCGCGGCTGGAGCAGTGCCACCGCCAGCCCGAGCCGCTGCTTCATGCCCAGGGAGTACGCCTTCGTCTTGCGGGAGGCGGCAGCGGCCAGCCCGACGCGGTCGAGCGCGGCGGTGACCCGCGCGCGGCGGGTACGCGGGTCCGCGGCGGGATCGGCGGAGTCGTACCGCAGGAGATTGTCCCGGCCGCTCAAGTGGCCGTAGGGGGCCGGCCCCTCGATGAGCGCACCCACCCGCGGCAGGACGGCGCGGGCCGCACGCGGCATGGCACCACCGAGGACGGTCGCGGTGCCCGAGGTGGGCTCGATGAGCCCCATCAGCATCCGGATCGTGGTGGTCTTCCCCGACCCGTTGGGCCCGAGGAAGCCGAAGACGCTCCCGGCGGGTACTTCCAGATCGAGTCGGTCGACGGCCAGGTGTCCGCCGCGGTACCGCTTGGTGAGCCCGCGCGTCTCGATGACGGATCCGGTCATGGTTCCCCCTGTCGTCCGCTCCATCCTGCCGGACGGCCACGCACCGCGGGGTGCGGGGCGCCCCTGCGGAGCGTCCCGCACCCGACGACCGCCCCGCAGGGGTCACTTCGCCGCGTTCGCCGCCTTGACCAGGGCGTCCGGGGTGACCGCACCGACATACACCCTGCCGTCGTCCGTCATCAGGGCGTTGACCAACCGGGTCTTGAAGACTGTTCCGCCGCCGAAGTCCCCCTTGACCCGGTCGCCGAGCGCGTCCAGGAACTTCTGGGCGTCGGGCGGCACGTCACCGGAGGATCCGGCGGCCGGGGCCTTGCCGCCCGGGACGTCGAGTCGGGCGATGGTGGTCCAGCCCTTGCCGATGACGTCCAGCCCCTTGAAGGCCTCCGCGCCCAGCGGGCCACCGGAACCCTTCTGCCCCTGAGGACCGTTGGGGCGCTCCAGGCCCTTCAGCGGCTTCGGGACGCCCTTCTCCCGGCTGTTCAACTCGTCGGACTCGGTGACCTTCGCGCCCTTCGGCGGGCTGAAGTCGAACGTCGACGCGGCCGGCTTGGTGAAGTCGACCTTCGTGAAGCCCGCGTCGACGGCCGCCTTGCCCCCGCTGCTCGGGAGGAGCGTGAACTTCAGTGGCACACCGTTCTCCGCGTCCACCGCGATCCTGATGGAACCGATGGTCGAACCGCTCTGCTTGGGCTTGATGAGCAGTTGGTACGCGTCACGGCCGGCGATGCGGGCCGTGCCGTCGACGGTCACCGACGTGGTGTCGTCCACGGCCTTCAACGCCTCGTCGGCGAGGTCCTTGGGCGTGCTGGGCAGGTCCTCCGGCGATTTCCGGTGCTCGCCGCCGCGGCTCTCGTCCTTGCTGTGCACGACCTCGTTCGCCGCGCTGTCGTACGCCCAGACGTCGTCCCCGTTGTGGATGAGGCTGTATTCCGCCGCGTCCTCCAGGATCGACAGTCGCTGCTTGTCCGGGCCGTCGGCGGCAACCCGCAGGGTGTGCGTGCCGGACGCCAGCTCCAGCAGCCTGGCGTCGGGAGACGCGGACGGGCCGCCGTCCTTCCCGCCCTCCGGGGCGAGGCCGCCCGCCAGGCCGCCCGCCAGGCCGCCGACCGACGGGATCCCCAGGTCCGTGCTGATCTTCACCGAGCCGGACAGCTGCTGCGCGTCCGACTTGGCGATCTTCTCGACGAGTTCCTGTGCCGTGATCTGCGGCAGATCGGGGTCGCCGGACGCGGCGAGCGCCGGGACGAGCCCGATCGTCGCCGCCGCAACTCCCGCCACTGCTACCGGGACGGCATAGCGCGCCGCCTTGCGGCGGCCGGGGGCGCCGGCCTCGTCGGTGGTGCGTGCGTCGTCGTTCGGTGCCATGGTGTGCCCTACCTCCGTGGTCGGCGGCGTCGTCCGTCCAGTCACGAGTCCACCCCGCGCCGCCATTCTCACCCGCATCGGTAACGCCGGTGAGGAGTGGTTGCCTCCATCTGACCAAATCGGCGCGGTGGAAACGTCAGCCCGCGGGATCAACTCCGCCTACTGCTGCGGTATGACGTGAGGCCCGCGCTTCTCGGCCGACCAGTAGGGGTCGGCCACCGCGGAGGTGATCCGGCTTCACCTGGCGGGGCATCAGCCGGCTGACCGGGGCACGTCCGCACCCCCGTTCCCCCGTTCCCCCGGGCACCATCCGCGGCTTCCAGGTGGTCGTCCCGGCCGCCGCCCCGGCGGACGGCCGTGTACGTCGCGCCGCGTCGCGTCGCCGTGCGGGGTGACGCGGTGCACCGGCACGGTGCCCGCGGGACGCCCGTCGTCGGGGCGACCGTCAGGGAGCTGGGACGGTCAGCCCGCCCGGTGCACCACCGCGTCGCACAGCTCCTCCAGCGCGGACTTCGCGAAGCACCCGGGCAGCGGGGACAGCAGCGTCCGCGCCTCCTCCGCGTACCGCACCGTGTCCCGCCTGGCACGCTCGAGGGCGGGGTGGACCCGCAGTCTTGACAGCGCCTCGGCGTGCCGGGCGTCGTCCGTCAGGTCGCCGGACAGCAACTCCACGAGCTCCAGGTCCTCCGGCTCGCCGTGCGCCGCGGCCTGCTCACGCAGGCGGAGCACCGGCATGGTGGGAATGCCCTCGCGCAGGTCCGTGCCCGGGGTCTTGCCCGACTCGTGCGAGTCGGAGGCGATGTCGAGGACGTCGTCGGCGAGCTGGAACGCCACGCCGAGCCGCTCCCCGTACTGGGTGAGGATGTCGGTGACGTTCTCGTCGGCTCCGGACATCATCGCGCCGAAGCGGCAGGAGACGGCGACCAGGGAGCCCGTCTTCCCGCCGAGGACGTCGAGGTAGTGCTCGACCGGGTCGCGCCCGTCACGGGGGCCCGCCGTCTCCAGGATCTGGCCGGTCACCAGGCGCTCGAACGCCTGGGCCTGGATCCGCACCGCTTCGGGGCCCAGGTCGGCGAGGATGTGGGAGGCGCGGGCGAAGAGGAAGTCGCCGGTCAGTACCGCTAGGGAGTTGCCCCAGCGGGCATTGGCGCTGGCCACCCCGCGGCGCACGTCCGCCTCGTCCATCACGTCGTCGTGGTACAGCGTGGCCAGGTGCGTCAGCTCGACGACGACGGCCGACGGCACGATACCGGGCGCATAGGGGTCACCGAACTGCGCCGCCAGCATCACCAGCAGCGGCCGGAAGCGCTTTCCCCCGGCCCGCACGAGATGCTGCGCGGCCTCCGTGATGAAGGGCACCTCGCTCTTGGTGGCATCGAGCAGTCCCGCCTCGACAGCCGCCAATCCGGTCTGGACATCGGCCTCAAGAGCCTGGTCCCGCACGCTCAGCCCGAACGGCCCGACGACGGTCACGAGGGGTACTCCTGTCTGCTGACGATCACACGGATTGTCGATGTGTCGCTGCCTTCACTCAAGTCAGCGTATCCGGTCGCCTTTCGATCACCATGGGCGCCTTCCCGCCACCACCGGTATGTTCGTGATCAGATAAAAGCACCGGGAGTGAGGCATTTGCCGGTACCTACGATCGAGCTCGGAGAACGGGGAGCCCTGCCCCCGGTCGGCGAGGACCGCGGCTCGCCCAGCGGGGCGTGCGGCCCCTCCGCGTACGGCACGACCCACGGGAGCGGCGCGGAGCCGTCCGGGCGAGCGCGCCAGGAGGCGTCCTCCCCCCGCCGTGTGCCAGGGGACCCGCCGTGAGGATTCGCACCGCGTACCCGTACGAGATCCGCCACGAGGACCTCAGGATCCCCCTGGCCGACGGGACGCGGCTGCACGCCCGCCTCTGGCGGCCCATCACCGACGCCCCCGTGCCGGCCCTGCTCGAATACCTCCCGCACCGGCTCACCGACGGCACCGCCGCCCGTGACCGGCAGCGCCACCCGTGGTACGCGGGGCACGGCTACGCCTCCGTACGGGTGGACGCCCGGGGCCACGGCAACAGCGAGGGGCTGCCGGGTGACCCGTTCGCGGACTCCGGAACCACCGGGACGGTCGGGATCAGCGAGATCACCGACGGGAGTGAGGTGGTCGCCTGGCTCGCCGCGCAGCCGTGGTGCAGTGGTTCCGTCGGGATGTTCGGGATCGGCTGGGGCGGCTGCAACGCCCTGAGGGTCGCCGCGCGCGCCCCGGAGCCACTGAAGGCCGTCGTGGCCGTCTGCGCCGACGAGGGGACCCGTGGCAACGCCTTCCCGAGCGGCCCCGCCCACTCCCTGGCGGCAGCCCTGCTCGCCCGCACCGCACAGCCGCCCGACCCGCGCTTCGCCGGCAGCGACTGGCGAGCCATGTGGCTGGAGCGACTGGAGGCCCTCCGGCCCCTCCAGCACGCCCGGCTGGGGCACCCGACCGGAACCGGCGGGGGACGCGGCGGCCCGCCCGAGGAAGGGTACGGCGCGATCCGCGCGGCCGTCCTCGCCGTCGGCGGCTGGCACGACCCGTACCGGGACACGGTCCTGCGTCTGGTCGAGCACCTCGACCCCGCGCGGGTGCGGGGGATCATCGGTCCCTGGTCGCACCAGTACCCGGACTCCGGCCTGCCGCCCGGCCCGGCGATCGGCTTCTTGCAGGAGACGCTGCGCTGGTGGGACCACTGGCTGAAGGAGGACGACCCCAGCCCGGACGGGGCGCGCGGCACCGCCCCCGGCCGCGGCGGAACGGGCGTGCCGGCCGAGCCCCTGCTCCGTTCCTGGATCAGCGAGTCCCACCCGCCGGCGACGAGCTACGACACACTGCCCGGGCGCTGGGTCGCCGACGACTCCTGGCCCTCCTCGCACGTCACCCCCGTGGTGTACGCCCTGCAGGGCGCACCGCTGGTCGTCGCCTCCCCCGCGCACACCGGGCTCGACGCGGGCCGTTTCGTGCCGCGCGGGGAGGACGGCGACCTGCCTCCCGACCAGCGCGATGAGGACGCGGGTTCGGCGAGCTTCGACTTCGTCCTCACTCAGCGGCTGGAAATCCTCGGCCGCCCCCGCGTGAGGCTGCGGGTGCGCCGGGACACGGCCGGCGGCCAGGCGTTCGCGCGCCTGTGCGACGTGGCCCCCGACGGCTCGTCGACCCTCGTCACCCGGGGCGCACTGCACCTCGGCACAGGACGGGAAAACGGCCGCACGGACGAACGGCCCCGCGGTGCCTTCCAGGACGTCGCCTTCGACATGAGCGCCATCGGCCACGCCTTCCCGCCGGGCCACCGGGTCCGGCTGGCCGTCTCCTCGGCCTACTGGCCGTGGACCTGGCCGGACGCGACTCCCGCGGACTTCACGCTCGATCCCGAGGGCTCCTCCCTCGAACTCCCCGCCCGCGCCCCGACCACCGACGCGGTCGCCTTCGAGGAGGCGGAGCACGCGGAGCCCCTCGACGTGGTCACCCCCGTGCCCCTGGACCCGCCGAGCCCCGGACGGCTGGTCGTCCGGGACGTCGCCAAGGGCGAACGACGGCTGGAGACCGGCCACCGCGAGGGCACCGTCCACGTCCACCCCGACGGCCTCGAAGTCACCGAGGCGGCTCTGGAGACGTACACGATCCGGGACGGGCACCCGCTGTCCGCGTGCGCCCGCTCGGACCGGTCGATCCGTCTCCACCGTCCTGAAGTGGCCTGGGACGTGACGATCGACGCCCGATCCGACGTCACCTGCGACGCGGGCCACTTCCTCACCTCGGACGAACTGGTGTGCCGCGACGGTGCCGAGGTGGTGTTCCACCGCACCTGGGAGCAGCGGATCGAACGTCCAGCGGGATGAACGTCCGTTCGCGTCCCCGAGTCCGTCGACGGAGCGCGCACGCCGAGCACACCGAGCGCACCGGGTCGAGAACGAAGGGCCCGTCCGCTCGGAGCAAGGCCTGCACCGCCCAGCGGCACGCCGTCCACCGCGGGGCAGCGGAACAGCTGCCCAAGGGGTCGAGGGCACCCGCGCCGAACCCGGCGCGTCCCGCACCCCACCGCCCCGGCGCCGTCCGTCGCCGGGGCGAGGAGAGTCCTCGCCAGGGAGGCACTGCCCTACCCGCCCCCGCCCCACGTAACGTGTCCCCCACACACGTGGAAAGCGAGGCAAGCACCGATGCCCGAGCAGAGCCCGCTCGATCTCGCCGAGGGGGACCCCTTCGGCCCGCACAACCTCCCGTACGGCGTCTTCAGCACCGCGGACGACCCCGACCGGCGGCGGCTCGGCGTCCGGATCGGTGAGTACGTGCTCGACGCCGGAGCAGCAGCCCACACCCTCGGGTCCCCGTACGCCGCGCTGCTCGCACAGCCGAGCCTCAACCCGCTGCTGGCAGCCGGCCGCACCGCCTGGCGGGACGTGCGCCGCGCCCTCACCGCCTGGGTGACCGTCCCCGCCCACCGCCGGGACATCGAGCCGCTGCTCCACGGGCTCGGCTCCGTCACCCTGCACCTGCCGTACGACGTCGCCGACTACGTCGACTTCTACGCGAGCGAGCACCACGCCACCAACGTCGGGCACATCTTCCGGCCCGACGGCGACCCGCTGACCCCCAACTGGAAGCACCTGCCGATCGGTTACCACGGGCGCTCCGGCACGGTCGTCGTCTCCGGCACCGACGTCGTGCGGCCCTCGGGCCAGCGCAAGACGCCCTCCGACCCAGCGCCGGTCTTCGGGCCCTCCGTCAAGCTCGACATCGAAGCCGAGGTCGGCTTCGTCGTCGGCACCCCCTCCCGGCTGGGCCAGTCCGTGCCGCTGACCGCGTTCCGCGACCACGTCTTCGGACTGCAGCTCCTCAACGACTGGTCCGCGCGCGACATCCAGGCCTGGGAGTACGTGCCGCTCGGCCCGTTCCTCGGCAAGTCGTTCGCCACGTCCGTCTCGGCCTGGGTCACCCCGTTGGAGGCCCTCGACGCGGCCCGCGTCGCCCCACCCGCCCGGGACCTGCCGCTGCTCCCCTACCTGGACGACGCGGACGAGGACGAGCCCGGCGGCCTCGACGTACGCATCTCGGTCGCGATCAACGGACACGTCGTCAGCGAACCCCCGTTCGCGACGATGTACTGGACGGCCGCGCAGCAGCTCGCGCACATGACCGTCAACGGTGCGTCCCTGCGCACCGGCGATCTCTTCGGCTCGGGCACCGTCAGCGGCCCGGAGGTCCCCCAGCGCGGCTCGCTCCTGGAGCTGACCTGGAACGGCCGGGACCCGTTGGAGCTGTCCTACGGCAAGAGGACGTTCCTGGAGGACGGCGACGAGGTCACGATGACGGCCTGGGCCCCCGGACCGGACGGCGTGCGGGTCGGTCTGGGCGAGGTCACGGGGCGGGTGGTCCCGGCCGCCCCGTAGTGGCGGACCTTCCCGTTCCCCCGGCAGGAGCGCAGGTCGAAGGCGCACGGTCCGGGACGGGAAGCTGCGCGACACCGCTGCGGCACCGCAGGGGCGGGCACGCGTCGGCTGGTCCGGTGCGTGCCCGCCGAATGCCGGCTCGGTCGCGAAAGGGCTCCGGCCGTACGCGACCGACTCCGATCCGGTGGGCCGGGCCACGCCCGCCGCGGACGTGTCGAACGTCGGCGTGCGGACCCGTGCGGCCCGGAGTGTCACCCCAGCTCGATCAGCCTGAGCACCAGGGCGAGCGCTGCGCACACGGTGACGAACAGGACCCATACCGCCACCCACGGGCGGCGTCGCCTGTTCACCAGGTGCCGGACCGCTCCGGTGATCTCAACTGCGGCACCGATCAGCCCCAGGGTGCCGATGGCCGCCGCCGCCCAGTAGGCCCACGACTGTTCTCCCAGGAAGCGCAGGAGCAGCAGGGCCGGCAGGATCAGGACCGCCGGCCAGGTGTCGGCGGTGCTCGACGTGCGTGGCTCGTGCGGTGCCACCGGTGCGTTCACGCTGTCCCCCGTATCAACGTCCAGGTCGGGTCGGCGCCGAGGCCCGGTCGACGTCACGGTCCGTCGACGTGGGGCCCGGCGTCCTGGTAGACGTTGGACCTTGATCATGGGTTGCCCCGGGCGCCCGCCGGGCTCTGAACGCCTCGTCCGCCGCCCGCTCGTCCTCGCCAGGGAACGGAGTCGTGCGCCGTACGGCCGGGCTGTTCCTCGGCCGTATCCGCGCCATCGCCGGGGCCCGTGGAGATCGTGCGCACGGGTCACCGGTACGGGTCGATCACGGCGGTCCCCTTCCCGTCCGCGGGTCACGCTGCGGGCATGCAGCCGGAAGGGCCCGGTACCCCCTGCGGGGTACCGGGCCCTTCCGGTCGACGAGGTCTGCCGATCACCGGACGAACGTGCTCGCCTGTCCCGCCAGATCCAGGAAGTACTGGGGGGCGACACCGAGCACCACGGTGACCGCGACGCCGACGGCGATCGTCGTCATCGTGAACGCGGACGGCACGGCGACCGTCGGCCCCTCGGGCTTCGGCTCGCTGAAGAACATCAGCACGATGACCCGGATGTAGAAGAACGCGGCGATCGCCGAGGAGATCACACCGATCACGACCAACGCGCCGGCGCCGCTCTCCGCCGCCGCCTTGAAGACGGCGAACTTCCCGGAGAAGCCGGACGTCAGCGGGATTCCGGCGAAGGCCAGCAGGAAGACGGCGAAGACCGCGGCGACCAAGGGCGAACGCCGGCCCAGCCCGGCCCACTTGGACAGGTGCGTGGCCTCTCCGCCCGCGTCCCGGACCAGGGTCACCACCGCGAACGCACCGATCGTGACGAAGGAGTACGCGCCCAGGTAGAAGAGCACGGAGGAGACGCCGTCGGGGGTGACCGCGATGACACCGGCGAGGATGAACCCCGCGTGCGCGATCGACGAGTACGCCAGCAGGCGCTTGATGTCGGTCTGGGTGATCGCGACGATCGCGCCGCCCAGCATGGTGATGATCGCGACGGCCCACATCACCGGTCGCCAGTCCCAGCGGAGCCCCGGAAGCACCACGTACAGCAGCCGGAGCAACGCGCCGAAGGCCGCGACCTTCGTGGCCGCCGCCATGAAACCGGTGACCGGGGTCGGTGCGCCCTGGTAGACATCCGGCGTCCACATGTGGAACGGCACGGCGCCGACCTTGAACAACAGACCGACCAGGATCAAGGCCGCGCCGACCAGCAGCAGCGCGTCGTTGCCCATCGTGCCCGCCAGCGCCGGGTCGATGGTCTGGACGGACCCGTCGACGACGCCGGCGATCCTCGCGTAGGACAGGGAACCCGCGTACCCGTACAGCAGGGCGATCCCGAAGAGCAGGAACGCGGACGAGAACGCGCCGAGCAGGAAGTACTTCACCGCGGCTTCCTGGGACATGAGCCGCTTGCGGCGGGCCAGGGCGCACAGGAGGTAGAGGGGCAGGGAGAGGACTTCGAGGGCGATGAACAGGGTCAACAGGTCGTTGGCGGCGGGGAAGAGGAGCATCCCGGAGATGGCGAAGAGGGCCAGGGGGAACACCTCGGTGGTGGTGAACCCCGCCTTGACTGCTGCCTTTTCGCCGTCGCTCCCCGGCACGGACGCCGCCTGTGCGGCGAACGAGTCGACGCGGTTCCCGTGCGCCACCGGGTCGAGCCGCCGCTCCGCGAAGGTGAAGACGGCGACCAGCGAGGCCAACAGGACGGTGCCCTGGAGGAAGAGCGCCGGACCGTCGACGGCGACGGCTCCCATCGCCGCGATGTGGGCCTTGGTCGTGCCGTAGCCGCCGGCGGCGAGGGCGACCACCGCGGCGAACGAGGCGGCCAGCGCGACCACCGAAGTGAAGACCTGCGCGTAGTAGCGACTGCTGCGCGGGACGAAGGCCTCGACGAGGACACCCACGAGTGCCGCGCCGAGCACGATCAGCGAGGGAGCGAGTTGTGCGTACTCGATGTGCGGGGCCGGGATCCTGGCGAGCGGTTCGGCCGCCGTCGTCCACAGGCTGTGGACAGCTGGTGTGCTCACTTGGCCGCCTCCACCTCGGGCTGGGGGTCCTTCTGCTGTACGTCGGACATGGTGTGCTCCACGGCCGGGTTGACGACGTCCGTCAGCGGCTTGGGGTAGACCCCGAGGAAGATCAGCAGCGCGATCAGCGGGGTGACCACCACCAGCTCACGCAGTCGCAGGTCCGGCAGGGTCCGCACCGGCTCCTTCACCGGGCCGGTCATCGTCCGCTGGTAGAGGACGAGGGTGTAGAGCGCGGCGAGCACGATGCCGAAGGTCGCAATGATCCCGACGACCGGGTAACGGGCGAAGGTGCCGACCAGGACCAGGAATTCACTCACGAACGGTGCGAGCCCCGGTAGCGACAGGGTCGCCAGAGCGCCGATGAGAAAGGTACCGGCGAGGACGGGGGCGACCTTCTGCACGCCACCGTAGTCGGCGATCAGTCGGGATCCGCGCCGCGAGATCAGGAATCCGGCAACCAGCATCAGCGCGGCCGTCGAGATCCCGTGGTTGACCATGTAGAGCGTCGCACCCGACTGGCCCTGACTGGTCATCGCGAAGATGCCCATGATGATGAAGCCGAAGTGGGAGATCGACGCGTAGGCGACCAGGCGTTTGATGTCGCGCTGGCCGACTGCGAGCAGCGCGCCGTACACGATACTGACCAGCGCGAGGACGAGGATGACCGGCGTCGCCCACTCCGACGCCTCGGGGAACAGTCCGAGGCAGAAGCGCAGCATCGCGAACGTACCGACCTTGTCGACCACAGCGGTGATCAGCACGGCGACCGGAGCGGTCGCCTCACCCATGGCGTTGGGCAGCCAGGTGTGCAGGGGCCACAGCGGCGCCTTCACCGCGAAGGCGAAGAAGAAACCGAGGAAGAGCAGCCGCTCGGTGGTGGACGACATCTCCAGCGTCCCCGCGGCCCGGGCCTGGATGATCTCCGTCAGGGAGAAGTTCCCGGCCACGACGTACAGGCCGATGACCGCGGCCAGCATGATCAGCCCGCCGACCAGGTTGTAGAGGAGGAACTTCACCGCGGCGTAGCTGCGTTGGGCTGCCGCGTTCTCCTCGGAACCCGCGTGGGCACGGTCCCCGAAACCGCCGATGAGGAAGTACATCGGGATCAGCATGGCTTCGAAGAGGATGTAGAAGAGGAAGACGTCGGTGGCCTCGAACGAGAGGATCACCATCGCCTCGACGGAGAGGATCAGGGCGAAGAAACCCTGGGTCGGCCGCCACCGGTAGGTCTTGGTCTCCGCGGGGACCTCCCCGTCGGAGCCGGGGGAAGGGTCGGCGTCGTGCCAGCCGGCCAGGATCACGAACGGGATGAGCACGGCGGTGAGCGCGATCAGCGCCACCCCGATCCCGTCCACGCCGAGCTCGTAGCGCACCCCGAAGTCCGCGATCCACGCGTGGGACTCCGTGAGTTGGTAGCGGGCGTCGCCGGGCACGAACCGTACGGCGATGACCGCCGCCAGTGCGAGGGTGCCCAGCGACACCAGCAGCGCGAGCCACTTGGCGGCGGTCCGGCGGGCGGCCGGGACCGCGGCGGTGGCGATCGCACCGATCGCCGGGAGCGCCGCCGTCGCCGTCAGCAGGGGGAAGGACATCGGGTCACACCGCCCTCATCAGCAGGGTCACGGCAATCAGCACCGCCGCACCTCCGAACATCGAGACCGCGTAGGAGCGGGCGTAGCCGTTCTGCAGCTTGCGGAGCCGGCCCGAAAGGCCGCCCACGGAGGCCGCCGTACCGTTGACCACCCCGTCGACCAGGGTGTGGTCCACGTACACCAAGGAGCGGGTGAGGTGTTCGCCTCCGCGGACCAGGACGACGTGGTTGAAGTCGTCCTGGAGGAGGTCGCGGCGCGCGGCGCGGGTGAGGAGCGAGCCGCGCGGCGCGACGACCGGCACCGGGCGCCGTCCGTACTGGAGGTAGGCGAGCCCGACGCCGAGGACCATCACCACGACGGTCGCGGTCGTCACCGTTGCCGCGCTGACCGGCGAATGTCCGTGCGAGAAGCCGGTGATCGGCTCCAGCCACTTCACGAACGACTCGTGGAAGGAGAACAGACCGCCGGCGAAGACCGATCCGAAGGCGAGGACGATCATCGGCGCCGTCATGGTCCTCGGCGACTCGTGCGGGTGGGGCAGTTCGCCGGGCCGCACGCCGGGGGCGAGCTCCACCCCGGGCGTCACGGCCGGGTCCGGGGCGGGCTGCCAGCGCTTCTCCCCGAAGAACGTCATGATCATCACGCGGGTCATGTAGTACGCGGTGATGGCCGCGCCCAGCAGTGCCGCTCCGCCGAGGATCCAGCCTTCCGTACCGCCCTTGGCGAATGCAGCCTCGATGATCTTGTCCTTGGAGAAGAAGCCGGACAGGCCGGGGAAGCCGATGATCGCGAGGTAGCCGAGCCCGAAGGTGACGAAGGTGATCGGCATGTAGGTCCTCAAAGCCCCGTACTTCCGCATGTCGACCTCGTCGTTCATGCCGTGCATGACCGAACCGGCACCCAGGAAGAGCCCTGCCTTGAAGAAGCCGTGCGTCACCAGGTGCATGATCGCGAAGGCGTAGCCGATCGGGCCCAGGCCCGCCGCCAGGATCATGTAGCCGATCTGCGACATCGTCGAACCGGCCAGGGCCTTCTTGATGTCGTCCTTCGCGCAACCGACGATCGCACCGAAGAGGAGCGTGACCGCGCCGACCGCAACGACCACGAGCTGGGCGTCCGGTGCGTCGTTGTAGATCGCCCCGGAACGGGTGATCAGGTACACGCCGGCGGTCACCATCGTCGCCGCGTGGATCAGGGCGGAGACCGGGGTCGGGCCCTCCATCGCGTCGCCGAGCCAGGACTGCAGCGGCACCTGGGCGGACTTGCCGCAGGCGGCGAGCAGGAGCAGCAACCCGAGGGCCGTCAGCACACCCTCGGACGTCCTGCCCGTCGAGGTGAGGACCGGGGTGAAGGCGAAGGTCCCGAAGGTGGTGAACATCAGCATGATGGCGATCGACAGGCCCATGTCGCCGACCCGGTTGACCAGGAAGGCCTTCTTCGCCGCCGTCGCCGCGCTGGGCTTGTGCTGCCAGAAGCCGATGAGCAGGTACGAGGCGAGGCCCACGCCCTCCCAGCCGACGTACAGCAACAGGTAGTTGTCGGCGAGGACCAGCAGCAGCATCGCCGCGAGGAACAGGTTGAGGTAACCGAAGAAGCGCCTGCGGCGCTCGTCGTGCTCCATGTACCCGACCGAGTACAGATGGATGAGCGAGCCGACTCCGGTGATCAGCAGGACGAAGGTCATCGACAGTTGGTCGAGCTGGAAGGCGACGTCGGCCTGGAAGCCCTCGACCGGGATCCAGGTGTACAGGTGCTGCGTCAGGGTCCGGTCTTCTCCCGGCCTGCCCAGCATGTCGACGAACAGTACGACGCCGATGACGAAGGAGACGGCCGCCAGCACCGTGCCGACCCAGTGGCCGGTGCGGTCGAGGCGGCGCCCGCCGCACAGCAGCAGGGCCGCTCCGACCAGGGGCGCCGCGATCAGCAGCGCAATCAGGTTCTCTGCGTTGTCCACGAGTCTGCGACCCCTTACAGCTTCATCAGACTGGCGTCGTCGACCGAGGCCGAGTGGCGGGAGCGGAACAGCAACACGATGATCGCGAGCCCGACCACGACCTCCGCCGCGGCGACGACCATCGTGAAGAAGGCGAAGATCTGCCCGTCGAGGTTGCCGTGCATCCGGGAGAACGTGACGAACGCCAGGTTGCACGCGTTGAGCATCAGCTCGATGCACATGAAGACCACGATCGCGTTGCGCCGGATCAGCACACCGGCGGCGCCGATGGTGAACAACAGAGCTGCGAGATAGAGGTAGTTGACCGGATTCACCGTGTGACCTCCTGTCCGTCGCGCTGACCGCCGAGCAGTCCGTTCCGCTCGTCTCGGCCGAGGCGCTCCTCGGAACGCCGCTCCAGCACCTTCAGGTCGTTCAGCGCCTCCCCGGACACGTCGCGGAGCTGACCGCGTTCCTGCAGCGTCTTGCTCACGGTGAGCTGGGACGGGGTGCCGTCCGGGAGGAGGCCGGCGATGTCCACCGCGTTGTGCCGGGCGTAGACCCCGGGCGCGGGCAGCGGCGGGAGGTGCTTGCCCTCGCGCACCCGCTGCTCGGCCAGCTCGCGCTGGGTCCTGGCACGCTCGGTGCGCTCACGGTGGGTGAGGACCATCGCGCCCACGGCGGCCGAGATCAGCAGCGCGCCGGTGAGCTCGAAGGCGAAGACGTACTTGGTGAAGATCAGCGCGGCGAGGCCTTCGACGTTTCCGCTCGCATTGGCCCGACCCAGGCCGACGAACGAGTCGGGGGTCAACGCCGCGTGGCCGATGCCGGCGATCAGCAGGACACCGAAGCCGAGCCCGCAGAGGGCCGCCCACCAACGCTGGCCCTTCAACGTCTCCTTGAGGGAGTCCGCCGCCGTCACGCCGACGAGCATGACGACGAAGAGGAACAGCATCATGATCGCGCCGGTGTAGACGACGATCTGGACGACGCCCAGGAAGTACGCGCCGTTGGCCAGGTAGAACACCGCCAGGATGATCATCGTCCCGGCAAGCGACAGTGCGCTGTGCACCGCCTTCTTCATCAGGATCGTGCTCAGCGCGCCGATGACGGCGACGGTGCCGAGCACCCAGAACTGGACGGCCTCGCCAGTCGAGGCCGCGGCGGCGAGTGAGGTGCTCATGCGTCGACCTCCCCGCCCACGACCGCGCCGGAGGAGTCCTCGGACGGCTGCTGCTCGCCTTGGGAGACCGCGACCTGGCGCTCCGTGCCGGGCGCCGCCCCGGTGATCCGGCCCCGGTAGTAGTCCTGTTCGTCCGTGCCGGGGTAGATCGCGTGCGGGGTGTCGACCATGCCCGGTTCGAGGCCCGCGAGGAGCTGTTCCTTGGTGTAGATCAGGTTCTCGCGCGAGCTGTCGGCCAGTTCGAACTCGTTGGTCATCGTGAGCGCCCGGGTCGGGCAGGCCTCGATGCACAATCCGCACAAGATGCAGCGGGCGTAGTTGATCTGGTAGACGCGGCCGTAGCGCTCTCCGGGCGAGTAACGCTCCTCGTCCGTGTTGTCGGCACCCTCCACGTAGATGGCGTCGGCAGGGCAGGCCCATGCGCACAGCTCGCAGCCGACGCACTTCTCCAGCCCGTCCGGGTGCCGGTTGAGCTGGTGCCTGCCGTGGAAGCGCGGCGCCGTCGTCTTCTGCTGCTCCGGATACTGCTCCGTCAGCCGCTTCTTGAACATGGCCTTGAAGGTCACGCCGAAGCCGGCCACCGGATTCTGGAACGAGCTCCCGGATTCCTCAGACACCGTCAGCCTCCTTTCCGTCCCGAGGACCGTCACTGTCAGTACTGGGCCCGCCGCTCACCATCAGTTCGTGGTCACGCCGCGGACGCCTGCGCGGCACCGGCGGCAACTCCTGGCCGGGCAGCGGCGGCACGGGGTACCCACCCGCCATCGGGTCGAACGCCGCGGCAGGCGGTTGCTGCGGGGCCGCCGCGGGTTCCTTCTTGCCTCGGAAGACGTCGACCAGGATGGAGAGCAGCAGGACCACCAGGACGGCCCCGCCGACGTACAGCACGATCTGGCTGAAGTCCCGGCCCTCGTTGCGCAGCGCCCGTACGGTCGCGACGAGCATCAGCCACACGACCGAGACCGGGATGAGGACCTTCCACCCGAGCTTCATCAGCTGGTCGTAGCGGACGCGCGGGAGCGTGCCTCGCAGCCAGATGAAGAAGAACAGCAACAACTGGACCTTGATGACGAACCAGAGCATGGGCCACCAGCCGTGGTTCGCGCCCTCCCAGAAGGTGCTGATCGGGTACGGGGCGCGCCACCCGCCGAGGAAGAGGGTGACGGTCACGGCGGAGACGGTGACCATGTTGACGTACTCGGCGAGCATGAAGAGGGCGAACTTGATCGACGAGTACTCGGTGTTGAAGCCGCCGACCAGGTCGCCCTCGGACTCCGGCATGTCGAACGGCGCGCGGTTGGTCTCGCCCACCATCGTCACGATGTAGATCAGGAATGAGACCGGCAGCAGCAGTACGTACCAGCGGTCCGCCTGCGCCTCGACGATCGCCGAGGTCGACATCGACCCGGAGTAGAGGAAGACGGAGGCGAACGCCGCGCCCATGGCGATCTCGTACGAGATCATCTGCGCGCACGAGCGCAGTCCCCCGAGCAGCGGGTACGTCGAGCCGGAGGACCATCCGGCGAGCACGATGCCGTAGATGCCGACCGAGGCCACGGCCAGGATGTAGAGCATCGCGATCGGCAGGTCGGTCAGCTGCATCGTGGTGCGCTGGCCGAAGATCGAGACCTCGTTGCCGGCCGGGCCGAACGGGATGACGGCGATGGCCATGAACGCGGGGATCGCGGCGACGATCGGCGCGAGGACATAGACGACCTTGTCCGCGCGCTTGACGATCACGTCCTCCTTGAGCATCAGCTTGACGCCGTCCGCGAGGGACTGGAGGAGGCCCCAGGGGCCGTGCCGGTTGGGGCCGATCCGCAGCTGCATCCACGCGACGACCTTGCGCTCCCAGACGATGGAGAAGAGCACGGTCAGCATCAGGAACGCGAAGCAGAAGACCGCCTTGACGACGACCAGCCACCAGGGGTCCCGGCCGAACAGCGAGAGGTCCTCGGCTGCGAGGAGGGTCGGGTTCACGCGCGCACCTCCGGTACGTCGTCGCCTGCGTCGGTGGTCGGACCGCCGACGGCGGCCGGGCCGATGCGGACCAGGTGGCCGGGCACCGCGCCGGTGTCGCTCAACACCCCGCCGCCCGTCGAATTGAGCGGCAGCCAGACCACGCGGTCGGGCATCTCCGTCACCTGTAGCGGGAGTTCCACCCGGCCGGCCGGCCCGGTGACGGCGAGCAGGCCGCCGTCCTTGACTCCCGCCTCGACCGCGGTGGCGGAGGAGACCCGGGCGACCGCCGCGTGCCGGGTGCCGGCCAGTGCTTCGTCGCCCTCCTGCAGCAGCCCCTGGTCGAGCAGGAGCCGGTGTCCCGCGAGCACCGCCTCGCCGTTGCCCGGGCGGGGCAGCGGACGGGCGGACTCCTCGGGCGCGGACGCCCGGGTACCGTTCCATCCACCGAGCCGGTCCATCTCGCGCCGCACGGACCGCAGGTCCGGGAGCGCCAGGTGCACGTCGAGGGCGTCGGCGAGCATGTGCAGCACCCGGGCGTCCGAGGGCGGCAGGGTGCGGGTCATCTGGTCCGGCTTCAGCGCCGCCTCGAAGAACCGTGCCCGTCCTTCCCAGTTGAGGAAGGTGCCCGGCTTCTCCGGTACGGCCGCCACGGGGAAGACGACGTCGGCCCGAGCGGTGACCTCGGTGGGCCGCAGCTCCAGCGAGACGAGGAATCCGACGGAGTCGAGCGCCTCGCGCGCCCGGGCGGGATGGGGCAGGTCGGCCACTTCGACGCCCGCGACGACCAGGGCTGCGAGCTCACCGCCCGCCGCGGCCTCGACGATCTGTCCTGTGTCGCGGCCGTAGCGGTGCGGCAGTTCGCGCACGCCCCAGGCCGCGGCGGTCTCCTCGCGGGCCCGCGGGTCGGTGGCGGGGCGCCCCCCGGGCAGCAGGGACGGCAGAGCGCCCGCCTCGACCGCTCCCCGCTCGCCGGCCCGGCGCGGGATCCACACCAGTGCGGCTCCCGTCGCCGCGGCGGCCCGCACCGCCGCCGTCAGGGCGCCGGGCACTCCGGCCGTCCGCTCCCCGACGACGATCACGGCTCCCTGCGCACGCAACGCGCGGGCGGCGGCGGCGCCCTCGCCGTCGAGTCCGGTGTCCGCGGCGAGCGCGTTCAACCACTCGGTCTCCGTGCCGGGAGCTGCGGGCAGCAGCACCCCCCGGACCTTGGCGAGTCCCCGCGTGGCGTGCGTGGCGAGCGCGAACGTCTGCTGGCCGTGCTTCCGGGCTGCCTTGCGCAACCGCAGGAAGACGCCGGGTGCCTCTTCCTCCGACTCGAAGCCCACGAGCAGCACCGTGGGAGCCTTCTCCAAGGAGGCATAGGTGACGCCCCTGCTCCCTGGGACGGCCTCGTCCGGGGAGCTCCCGAGGTCCCGGCCGCGGCCCGCCACCACGGACGCCAGGAAGTCGGTCTCCTCGGCGGAATGCGCGCGCGCCCGGAAGTCGATGTCGTTGGTACCGAGGGCGATACGGGCGAACTTGGCGTACGCGTAGGCGTCCTCGACGGTGAGTCGTCCGCCGGTCAGCACCGCCGCCCGGCCGTGTGCCGCGGCCAGCCCGGAGGCCGCGGCCTGGAGGGCCTCCGGCCAGCTCGCCGGTTCCAACTCGCCCGTCTCCCCGTTCCGCACCAGCGGGGTGGTGAGACGGTCGCGCTGCTGGGCGTAGCGGAAGGCGAACCGCCCCTTGTCGCAGATCCACTCCTCGTTGACCTCGGGGTCCTCGGCAGCGAGCCGCCGCATGACCTTGCCGCGCCGGTGGTCGGTGCGGGTCGCGCAGCCGCCCGCGCAGTGCTCGCACACCGAGGGGGAGGACACGAGGTCGAAGGGCCGGGAGCGGAAGCGGTACGCCGCCGAGGTCAGCGCGCCCACGGGGCAGATCTGGATGGTGTTCCCGGAGAAGTACGACTCGAAGGGGTCGCCCTCGCCGGTGCCGACCTGCTGGAGGGCCCCGCGTTCCAGCAGTTCGATCATCGGGTCCCCGGCGATCTGCTGGGAGAAGCGGGTGCAGCGGGCGCACAGCACGCAGCGCTCCCGGTCGAGCAGCACCTGCGTCGAGATGTTGACCGGCTTCTGGTAGGTGCGCTTCCTGCCGTCGAAGCGGGACTCGGCCTGACCGTGGGAGAGCGCCTGGTTCTGCAGGGGGCACTCACCGCCCTTGTCACAGACCGGGCAGTCCAGCGGGTGGTTGATGAGCAGCAGTTCCATCACGCCCTTCTGCGCCTTCTCGGCGACGGGCGAGGTGAGCTGCGACCTGACGACCATGCCGTCGGTGCAGGTGATGGTGCAGGAGGCCATCGGCTTGCGCTGGCCCTCCACCTCGACGATGCACTGCCTACAGGCACCGGCCGGGTCGAGGAGGGGGTGGTCGCAGAACCTGGGGATCTCGATGCCCAGCTGTTCGGCGGCGCGGATGACCAGCGTGCCCTTGGGCACGGAGATCTCGATGCCGTCGATGGTGAGGCTGACGAGGTCCTCCGGCGGTACAGCGGTGCCGCCGCCCGCGGCGGTGGACTCGGTGACGGTCATGCCTCCACCTCCGTCCGCGGTGCGGGGCGGCCTGCGGCGGCGAGGCCGCGGCCGGAGCTCGGCGCGTGCGCCACAGTCATGCGGACACCTCCAGGTCCTTGTCGGCCCAGGCCGTGGACATCGCGGGGTCGAAGGGGCAGCCCTTGCCCCTGATGTGCTGCTCGTACTCGTCGCGGAAGTACTTCAGCGACGAGAAGATCGGCGAGGCGGCGCCGTCCCCGAGGGCGCAGAACGACTTGCCGTTGATGTTGTCGGCGATGTCGTTGAGCTTGTCGAGGTCGTCCATGACTCCCTTGCCGGCTTCGATGTCGCGCAGCAACTGGACGAGCCAGTACGTGCCTTCGCGGCAGGGGGTGCACTTGCCGCACGACTCGTGGGCGTAGAACTCGGTCCAGCGGGTGACGGCCCGTACGACGCAGGTCGTCTCGTCGAAGCACTGGAGGGCCTTGGTGCCGAGCATCGACCCGGCGGCTCCGACGGCTTCGTAGTCGAGCGGGACGTCGAGGTGCTCGTCGGTGAACATCGGAGTGGAGGAGCCGCCCGGCGTCCAGAACTTCAGCCGATGGCCCGGCCGCATGCCGCCACTGATGTCCAGCAGTTGGCGCAGCGTCACACCGAGGGGGGCTTCGTACTGGCCGGGGTTCGCGACGTGGCCGCTCAGCGAGTAGAGCGTGAAGCCCGGTGACTTCTCGCTCCCCATCGAACGGAACCAGTCCTTGCCACGGTTGAGGATCGCGGGAACCGACGCGATGGACTCGACGTTGTTCACCACGGTGGGGCACGCGTACAGACCGGCGACCGCGGGGAAGGGGGGGCGCAGCCGGGGCTGGCCGCGCCTGCCTTCCAGGGAGTCGAGCAGTGCCGTCTCCTCACCGCAGATGTACGCGCCCGCGCCCGCGTGAACGGTGAGCTCCAGATCGAGTCCGCTGCCCAGGATGTCCTTGCCCAGGTAGCCGGCCTCGTAGGCCTCGCGCACCGCCTGGTGCAGCCTGCGCAGGACCGGGACGACCTCGCCGCGCAGGTAGATGAAGGCGTGTGACGACCGGATCGCGTAGCAGGCGATCACGATGCCCTCGATGAGGGAGTGCGGGTTGGCGAAGAGGAGGGGGATGTCCTTGCAGGTACCGGGTTCCGACTCGTCGGCGTTGACCACCAGGTAGTGGGGCTTGCCGTCGCCCTGCGGGATGAACTGCCACTTCATGCCGGTGGGGAAGCCCGCGCCGCCGCGGCCGCGCAGACCGGAGTCCTTGACGTAGGCGATCAGGTCGTCCGGGGCCATCGCAAGGGCCTTGCGGAGTCCTTCGTAGCCGTCGTGGCTGCGGTAGGTCTCCAGCGTCCAGGACTCGGGCTGGTCCCAGAAGGAGGACAGCACGGGAACGAGGAGCTTCTCGGCGCTCGTCTCTCCCCCGGCCTCCGGCCGGGTGGTGCCGCCGTACTCGGTCGACACGGCCATCACTCCCCCTCCTCCGATACCGGCCCCGCGGGGTGCGAGGGGTCCGATGCGGACGTCGCTTGCGGTGCGTCGTGGGAACTCGGGTGCCCGGCCGGTGGCTCGCCCTTGGGGACCTTGCCCCGCGGGTGGACCACGCGCGGATGGGCCGCCTCGCCCTTGGCCAGGCGCAGGCCGATCAGGGAGGCCGGACCCGCTCCGCCGGTTGCTTCGACGGCACCCGGGCGCTCGTCGGGGAAGCCCGCGAGGACGCGTGCGGTCTCCTTGAAGGTGCACAGGGGGGCGCCGCGGGTGGGCTTGACGGTCCGGCCGGCCCGCAGGTCGTCGACGAGCCGGCGGGCCGACTCTGGCGTCTGGTTGTCGAAGAACTCCCAGTTGACCATCACGACCGGCGCGAAGTCGCAGGCCGCGTTGCACTCGATGTGCTCGAGGGTGATCGCGCCGTCGTCGGTGGTCCCGTCGTTGCCGACCCCGAGGTGCTCCTGGAGTTCCGCGAAGATCGCGTCGCCGCCCATCACTGCGCAGAGCGTGTTGGTGCAGACACCGACCTGGTAGTCGCCCGAGGGCTTCCGCCGGTACATGGTGTAGAAGGTGGCGACCGCCGTGACCTCGGCCGTCGTCAGGCCCAGCACCTCGGCGCAGAACCGCATGCCGGTACGGGAGACGAAGCCTTCCTCCGCCTGCACCAGGTGCAGCAGCGGGAGCAGCGCGGACCGGCTGTCGGGGTAGCGGCCGATGACCTCCTGGGCGTCGGCTTCGAGCCGGGCGCGTACATCGGCCGGAAAATCGGGGGCGGGGAGCTGGGGCATCCCCAAGCTGACGTCTGTCACCGGTCGACGCCTCCCATCACGGGGTCGATGGACGCGACGGCGACGATGACGTCGGCGACCTGGCCGCCCTCGCACATCGCCGCCATGGCCTGCAGGTTGGTGAACGACGGGTCGCGGAAGTGGACCCGGTAGGGGCGGGTGCCACCGTCGGAGACGACGTGGACGCCGAGCTCGCCCTTGGGCGATTCGACGGCGGTGTACGCCTGTCCTGCGGGGACCCGGAATCCCTCGGTCACCAGCTTGAAGTGGTGGATCAGGGCTTCCATGGACGTGCCCATGATCTTCTTGATGTGGTCGAGCGAGTTGCCGAGGCCGTCCGGCCCGAGCGCGAGCTGCGCGGGCCAGGCGATCTTCTTGTCGGCGACCATCACCGGACCGGGCTCCAGCCGGTCCAGGCACTGTTCGATGATCCGCAGCGACTGGCGCATCTCTTCCAGGCGGATCAGGAATCGGCCGTACGCGTCACAGGTGTCGGCGGTGGGGACGTCGAACTCGTAGTCCTCGTAGCCGCAGTAGGGATCCGTCTTGCGCAGGTCGTGGGGCAGGCCGGTGGCGCGCAGGATCGGGCCGGTCGCGCCGAGCGCCATGCACCCGGCGAGGTCGAGGTAGCCGATGTCCTGCATCCGGGCTTTGAAGATCGGATTACCGGTGGCGAGCTTGTCGTACTCCGGGAGGTTCTTCGTCATCTTCTTCACGAACTCGCGGATCTGGTCCACGGCGCCCGGCGGGAGGTCCTGGGCGAGACCGCCGGGACGGATGTACGCGTGGTTCATCCGCAGACCGGTGATCAGTTCGTAGATGTCGAGGATCAGCTCGCGGTCACGGAAGCCGTAGATCATGACGGTGGTGGCGCCGAGCTCCATGCCGCCGGTGGCGATGCACACCAGGTGCGAGGAGAGCCGGTTGAGCTCCATCAGCAGGACGCGGATGACGCTCGCTCGGTCCGGGACCTGGTCCTCGATGCCGAGCAGCTTCTCGACCGCGAGGCAGTACGCCGTCTCGTTGAAGAACGGCGTCAGGTAGTCCATGCGCGTGACGAAGGTCGTGCCCTGCGTCCACGTGCGGTACTCGAGGTTCTTCTCGATCCCGGTGTGCAGGTAGCCGATGCCGCAACGGGCTTCGGTGACGGTCTCCCCCTCGATCTCCAGGATCAGGCGGAGCACTCCATGGGTGGAGGGGTGCTGCGGACCCATGTTGACGACGATGCGCTCGTCGTCGGCCTTGGCCGCGGTCTGCACGACCTCGTCCCAGTCTCCACCGGTCACCGTGTAGACGGTTCCTTCGGTGGTCTCGCGGGAACTGGCCTGCGTCCCGGAGGGACCCGATGAGGGGTGGTGGCCGGGAGACGACTGAGAACTGGCCTGCGTCCCGGAGGGACCCGATGAGGGGTGGTGGCCGGGAGACGGGTGGGCTGATGAGCTCACGAGTACGACCTCCGCTGGTCCGGAGCCGGGATCTGGGCACCCTTGTACTCGACGGCGATGCCGCCGAGCGGGTAGTCCTTGCGCTGGGGATGGCCCTGCCAGTCGTCCGGCATCATGATCCGGGTCAGGGCCGGGTGGCCGTCGAAGACCAGGCCGAAGAAGTCGTAGGTCTCGCGCTCGTGCCAGTCGTTCGTCGGGTAGACCCCGACCAGGGACGGGACCCGCGGGTCCGTCTCGGGGGCACTGACCTCCAGGCGGATCAACCGGCCGTGGGTGATCGACCGCAGGTGGTAGACGGCGCGCAGCTCGCGGCCCTTGTCGCCGGGGTAGTGGACACCGCTCACCCCGGTACAGAGCTCGAAGCGGAGGGCCGGGTCGTCGCGAAGGGTCCTGGCGACGCGGACGAGGTGCTCACGGGCGATGTGGAAGGTGAGTTCGCCGCGGTCGACGACGGTCTTCTCGATCGCGTTGGCGGGCAGCAGGTCCTGTTCTTCCAGGGCGCCCTCCAGTTCGTCGGCGACGTCGTCGAACCAGCCGCCGTACGGACGGGTCGACGGGCCGGGCAGCCGCACGGAGCGGACGAGGCCCCCGTAACCCGAGGTGTCGCCGCCGCCGTCGGCGCCGAACATGCCGCGCTGGACGCGGATCTCCTCGCCGTGTTCACCGCGCTGACCGGGCAGGTTCTGCTCGCTGAGTTCCTTTTCCGGGTTCGGCTGGTCCGTCACCGCAGCACCTCCCGGGTCACCGGGGCGGTGGTTCCGCCGCACCCGTACGGAGTGGGGAGAGTGCTCCCGGTCCCGCCGCCGTGCCGTGCACGGGCGGACTCCGAAGTCCGCAGCGTGGTGGCCGCTCCGCGGCAGCGGCTGATGTCACGGTCGTCGCTCACCGCAGCAGCCCCTTCATCTCGATCGTCGGGAGCGCCTTGAGGGCCGCCTCCTCCGCCTCGCGCGCCGCTTCCTCCGCGTTCACGCCGAGCTTGGAGGTCTGGATCTTCTGGTGGAGCTTGAGGATCGCGTCCATCAGCATCTCCGGGCGCGGGGGACAGCCCGGCAGATAGATGTCAACGGGAACAATGTGGTCAACACCTTGCACAATCGCGTAATTGTTGAACATTCCGCCCGAGGATGCGCAAACCCCCATGGAGATCACCCACTTGGGGTTGGGCATCTGGTCGTAGACCTGCCGAAGGACGGGCGCCATCTTCTGGCTCACCCGCCCGGCGACGATCATCAGGTCCGCCTGCCGCGGCGAGCCGCGGAAGACCTCCATACCGAAGCGGGCCAGGTCGTACCGGCCGGCGCCGGTCGTCATCATTTCGATGGCACAGCAGGCCAGGCCGAAGGTGGCGGGGAAGACCGACGCCTTGCGCACCCAGCCCGCGGCCTGTTCGACGGTGGTCAGCAGGAAACCACTCGGCAGCTTCTCTTCGAGTCCCATTGGTGTGCCCCTCAGCCCCTCAGTCCCATTCCAGGCCGCCGCGCCGCCAGACGTACGCGTACGCGACGAAGACGGTGAGCACGAAGAGCAGCATCTCCACGAGCCCGAAGATCCCCAGAGCGTCGAAGCTGACGGCCCAGGGATAGAGGAAGACGATCTCGATATCGAAGATGATGAAGAGCATCGCCGTCAGGTAGTACTTGATGGGGAAGCGGCCCCCTCCGGCCGGCGTCGGCGTCGGCTCGATCCCGCACTCGTACGCTTCGAGCTTCGCGCGGTTGTAGCGCTTCGGGCCGATGAGCGTGGCCATGACCACGGAGAAGATCGCAAAGCCTGCCGCTAGGGCGCCGAGCACGAGGATGGGCGCGTAGGCATTCACGCTCCTCGCTCCTTCCAGTCGTCCTTGACCGTTGGACCGCACCGGGCTTCCACCTCGCCGCCTCGCGAAGATCACGTACATGTGAGGCAGTTCACAAGCCCGACTGCTCCGCATCCTATGCCCGCTGGTCTGTGATCTGCGACACGGGGTACGCAACGACTTTGTGATCTCCACCACCTGACGAAGGATCATGAAGTCGGATGAGCGGTGATCTTCATACGTGAAGCACACGATCAACTACAAGAAGTGATGATTTTGAGTGTTACCGCTGGTCAGGGAGTTCTCGCACTAGCAGGCCGACACTCGCCGAAGCAAATTCGCGATGGACCGGACCGGGTGATAAAGACCGCCGTCACACGCGAGAGGGAAGATGCGGACGGGAGTGGACGCGTTCACGCGTTCACAAGCGCCCGACACCGCCACCAGTAGTGACCATTCTGTGACCTGCACCACTCCCACCCTGGGCCGAAAAATCAGGGCTTGGCCATCCGTATGAAGCGGTGGTAAGCGGCGGGCAATCCGGACCTTTTTACGAAAGCCCATGATCACGGCCTTGATCACACGTGTCCATTTTGCCCGTTACGGCGTCAATAAAGGCTGCAAGCAAGCGGATTGGGCGCCTCCGGGCGCAACTGTGGCGCAACACACGTTTCTTGAAGGGAACCGCCGAGCCCTGATAGCGGTTGTACCCATGTCCCACACCGCTCACATACGAAGCCACCGGAAGCCCCGGAGAAGCGCCGGCGCCTCCAAGCTCGCGCTCCGCGCCGGAGTTGCCGGTGGCGTCCTCAGCACCATCGCGGTGGCCGGCAGCACCGGGGCGGCATACGCCGAGCCGGTGACCGAGACCATCGAGATGCCCGCGCTCACGTTCGACAGCCCGGCCCTCGCGAGCGCGGTCGAGCGTTCCGTGGAGTCGACGCAGCAGGCCGCCCTGGATCTCGATCTGCAGACCCAGGAGAATGCCGCCGCGGCGAAGGCCGCCAAGGCGGCCAAGAAAGCCAAGGCAGAGGCCGACCGCAAGGCCGAGGCAGAGAAGAAGGCCGAGGAGGCCGCCCGCGCCGAGACGCGCGCCTCCCGCTCCTCCGAGCGGACCACCCTCTCCGCACCCAGCAGCGCCCACGCGTCGGGCTCCGCCGCGACCGTCGTCGCCTTCCTGAAGGCGCAGCTCGGTGATGCGTACGTCATGGGCGCCACCGGCCCCAACTCGTGGGACTGCTCCAGCCTCGTGCAGGCCGCCTTCCGCCAGGTCGGCGTCGACCTGCCCCGCGTCTCCCAGGACCAGTCCGTGGCGGGTACCCAGGTCTCCCTGGACAACGTCCAGGTCGGCGACATCCTCTACTGGGGAGGCGCCGGCTCGGCCTACCACGTCGGCGTCTACATCGGCGACGGCAAGTACCTCGACGCCGCCAACCCCAGCAAGGGCGTCGTCATCCAGGACCTGTCCGGCTATCCGGCCTCGGGCGCGGTGCGCGTGCTCTGACGCCCACCCGGTACCCACGACGAGGGCCGTCGCTCCCCTTCGGGAACGACGGCCCTCGGTCGTCGCCCGACCGCCCGGACTGCTGACGGCCGGGGCCTCGTACGGGCCGGGGACCTCGGACGACGGCTCCTGCGCCCGCCTTCGGGCGGCACGGGGGCTCCGCAGGATGTCGGGGCCACATCGACCGCGGCGGCGGTGCAGAGGTCGGCGTGGTCACCCTCGACCGCGATGCGAACGCCGCCGCCTCGCCGCGCACTATTGACGTGCGCACGATCCAACAAGTCCGCGCCCCCATCGGCTGGTGAGAACGCGCCGGTGGGACCGCCTCGGGTGCGGCGAGCGGAACGGCACCAGGGAGCGGGCGGCCGAGGAGGCCCGGACGCCTCCCCCCCCCACTCAGGCCTTCGGGGCGACCTTCGAGAGTCCGTTGATGATCCTGTCCATCGCGTCGCCACCGGTCGGATCGGTGAGGTTGGCGAGCATCTTCAGCGTGAACTTCATCAGCACCGGGTGGGTCAGACCCCGCTGCGTCGCGATCTTCATGACCTTCGGGTTGCCGATGAGCTTCACGAAGGCGCGGCCGAGCGAGTAGTAGCCGCCGTAGGTGTCCTTGAGGACCTTCGGGTAGTTGCGCAGGGCCAGTTCGCGCTGGGCTGGGGTGGCCCGGGCGTGCGCCTGGACGATCACGTCGGCGGCGATCCTGCCCGACTCCATGGCGTAGGCGATGCCCTCGCCGTTGAACGGGTTGACCAGACCGCCCGCGTCACCGACCAGCAACAGCCCCTTCGTGTAGTGCGGCTGCCGGTTGAAGGCCATCGGGAGCGCGGCACCTCGGATCGGTCCCGTCATGTTCTCGGGTACGTACCCCCAGTCCTCCGGCATCGAGGCGCACCACGCCTTCAGGACCTCGCGCCAGTCGAGCTCCTTGAACGATGCGGAGGTGTTGAGGACGCCGAGACCCACGTTCGACGTCCCGTCGCCCATGCCGAAGATCCAGCCGTAGCCGGGCAGCAGCCGGTCCTCACCCGGGCCGCGCCGGTCCCACAACTCCAGCCAGGACTCGAGATAGTCGTCGTCGTGCCGGGGAGACGTGAAGTACGTCCGTACCGCGACGCCCATCGGTCGGTCCTCGCGACGGTGCAGGCCCATGGCGAGCGAGATCCGGGAGGAGTTTCCGTCGGCGGCGACGACCAGCGGGGCGTGGAAGGTCACCTCGCGCTTGTCCTCGCCCAGCTTGGCGTGGACGCCGGTGATCCGGCCGGTCCTGTCGTCGATGACGGGCGTGCCCACGTTGCAGCGCTCGTACAGCCGTGCGCCCGCCTTCTGTGCCTGCCGGGCCAGCTGCTCGTCGAAGTCGTCCCGCCTGCGGACGAGTCCGTAGTCGGGGTAGCTGGCGAGCTCCGGCCAGTCGAGCTGGAGGCGCACCCCTCCGCCGATGATCCGCAACCCCTTGTTCCGCAGCCATCCGGCCTCTTCGGAGATGTCGATCCCCATCGCCACGAGCTGCTTGGTGGCACGGGGGGTGAGGCCGTCACCGCAGACCTTCTCCCGCGGGAAGGCCGTCTTCTCCAGCAGAAGCACGTCGAGACCGGACTTGGCGAGGTGGTAGGCGGTGGTCGAACCCGCCGGTCCTGCCCCGACGACGATCACATCTGCGGTGTGCTCGGAGGGCGTCGTCTCGGTCACGGCCGGTTCTCCCGAAGACTCGAATTCGCGTGCCAGGCGGCACAGGTCATGTGCAGTCTATGGGTGCGCACCGATCGGCGACCGAAGGGCTCCCTCACGATGACCACAGCGTCTCTCCCCGTCGTTCAGCTCCGCGTGCCCACCGAAGAGGACACCTTCGCCTGGCACCGCGCTTTCGACCACCCGGACGTCATGGAGTTCCACGGAGGCCGGTCCGCCGAGGTGTCCGAGTACGAGGAGCTCACCGCGCGACAGCGCCGACACGACGCGGAACTCGGCTTCTGCCTGTGGACGATGCTCGACGAGGCGGGCCGGGTGCTCGGTTTCACCGGTGCCCAACCGTGGCCGCACGAGTCGTTCGGACCGGTTGGCGAGATCGAGATCGGCTGGCGGCTCGGGCGCGCCCACTGGGGCCGCGGCTATGCGACGGCCGCCGCCGGAATCACCCTCGAACGGGTGCGGGCGGCGGGCGTGCCGTCCGTGGTGGCGATGGTGGACGCCCGCAACGCGCGCTCGATCGCCGTCGCCCGGCGGCTGGGCATGGCACCGGCCGGGAATTTCCCGGTGCCGGACTCGGACCGCACGGCCTGTTGCTTCCGGCTCACCTTGTAGTCCAGGTGGACAAGGCGGTCTCGAAGACCTCCTTCGCGTCGGGCCAGTACAGGTCCCGCTCGGTGAAGTAGATCGCGTACTCGGTGCCGTCCTCGGCGACGTACGACTGGTCGATGCCGTGGATCGTCTCGCCGGACTGGGCGTCCGTGTAGGTGTACTCCCAGATGGCGCCGGGACGGCCGTGGAAGGTGTTCTCCGCCAGTTGCAGCCGGCGGTAGTCGGCGTTCTTCGCGCGGGACTTGGCTTCGATGGTGGTGAGGTTGCCGAGTGAGGTGTACGGGGCGTTGCGGACGACGCCGACGAGGATGTGCGACATCCCGGTGGAGCCTGCATAGGTGATCTGGCCGTTCACCTCCTTCTCCCTTCCCCACACCGAGGGGATGGCGAAGGAGAACCCGGCCGGATCGTCGACGCGCCTGAAGCCGGGAGGAGCGTCCGGGGTGGGAGTCCCCGCGGGCAAGGTGGCGGGGGGCTGCTCCCCGGAGGGCGGCCGGGTCGCGGGGTGCTCCGCCTGCGCCGTGGGCACGGCGGGCGTCACCTGCGACGGCGTGCCGGGGCTCGCCCCGGAGGCGGCCGGGGTCGGTTTCCGGTCGCCCGACTCGGAGGCTGGCGCTCCGTCCTTCAGGAGCATCACGCCCGCCGTCGCGCCGCCGCCGACGAGCAGTGCGGCGGCGAGCGTCCCGGCCCAGAGCCGGACTCGTTTCCGCCGTGCACCGGCGGCTGCCGCGAACGGCTCCGCCGTAGCCACGGGCACCCAGGTGGGGCTGTACGGCACCGGAGGCGGGGTCGGCGCCGACGGGGACGCCGCACGCTGCGCCCACGCCGGGGCGGGAGAGCCGTCCGCCGGGTCGGCCGGTTGCCGCTCACGCCCGCACTGCATGCAGAAGCGAGCCTCGTCCGGGGACGGATTCCCGCAGTACGGGCAGTTCGGCGCCAAGGGGAACTCCAGCGGAAGTGGGCGGTGACGGCGTCAACCGACCCATCTTCCCCGCTGGCCGCCGCCCGTCGACTCGCTTTCCAGGAAGGCGTTTCGCAGCAACCGGAAGTGATCAGAACACCGAGAGGCCGGTCAACGTGGTGAACCTGTCCAGGGCCGCCACTCCTGCCACGGAGTTCCCTCGCGCATCCAGCCCGGGGCTCCAGACGCACAGCGTGCAGCGCCCCGGGACGACCGCGACGATCCCACCGCCCACCCCGCTCTTGCCGGGCAACCCGACGCGGTAGGCGAACTCGCCCGCTGCGTCGTACGTGCCGCACGTGAGCATCACCGCGTTGATCTGCTTCGCCTCGCTGCGGGTGAGCAGCCGGGTGCCGTCCGCGCGCAGCCCGTGACGGGCCAGGAACCGTGCCGCACGGGCCAGGTCGGCGCAGCTCGTCTCGATCGAGCACTGCCAGAAGTAGTGGTCGAGCAGTATCGGAACGGGGTTGGCGATGTTGCCGTACGACGCCATGAAGTGGGCGAGTGCAGCGTTCCGGTCGCCGGTCGCGGACTCCGAACCTGCGACCTCCGCGTCGAAGGCGAGATCGGGATTGCCGCTCTCCTGCCGCAGGAACTCGAGGAGCTCGCTGCTCGCGTCGCCGGTCAGGGTCTGCAGCCGGTCGGTGACCACCAGGGCGCCGGCGTTGATGAACGGGTTCCGCGGGATCCCGTTCTCGTACTCCAGCTGCACCAGCGAGTTGAAGGGGTTGCCGGAGGGCTCCCGGCCCACGCGCTCCCAGAGGCTGTCGCCGCCCAGCGAGAGCGCGAGGGCCAGGGCGAAGACCTTGGTGACAGACTGGGCGGAGAAGGTCCGCTGCCAGTCCCCCACTCCGTGGACCGTGCCGTCGACGTCGGCGATGGCCATGCCGAACTGGTGCGGGTCGACGCTGGCCAGGGCAGGGATGTACTCGGCCGGCGTGCCGGCGCCGACGAGGGGTGCCACGTCGTGTGCGATCTGCTCCAGGATCCCCTGGTAGTCCATGGTGCTGCGGGGCCTATCGGGTGGGGGACTTGGTGCCGCGGTGCAGCGCCACGATCCCGCCGCTCAGGTTCCGCCACGCGACCCTCGACCAGCCGGCCCTCTGCAGGAGCCCGGCGAGTTCGGCCTGCTCGGGCCACGACTGGATCGACTCGGCGAGGTAGACGTACGCGGCGGGGTTCGACGAGACCGCACGCGCCACCGGCGGCAGCGCCCGCATCAGGTACTCCTCGTAGACCGTCCGGAACGGTGCCCAGGTGGGGTGGGAGAACTCGCAGATGACGATCCGCCCGCCGGGCTTCGTCACCCGGTGCAGCTCGCGCAGTGCGGCTTCGGTCTCCTGGACGTTGCGCAGTCCGAAGCTGATCGTCACGGCGTCGAAGGCGTCGTCCTTGAAGGGCAGTCTCGTGGCGTCGCCGGCGGTCAGCGGGAGCCACGGATGGCGCTTCTTGCCCTCGCGCAGCATGCCCAGGGAGAAGTCGCACGGCACCACGTACGCACCGGTGCGGGTGAAGGGCAGCGAGGACGTGCCGGTGCCGGCGGCCAGGTCGAGGACCCTCTCGCCCGGCCTGGCGTCGACCGCACGGGCGACCTCCTTTCGCCAACGCCGGTCCTGGCCCAGGGAGAGCACGTCGTTGGTGAGGTCGTAGTTCGCCGCGACGTCGTCGAACATCGAAGCGACTTCGTGCGGCTGCTTGTCCATGGATGCGCGGGTCACGGCTCCATTGTGCCGGTCGGGCGGAAGGGGAGGCGGGGCAGGGCCCACGGGTCGATCGGGGCGGGAGCGGCGCGCGTGCGGGGGCCCGCCCCGGACACGGCGTCGCCGTCACCCGAAGTGGGCAACCCGCCTCCCGCCGGACGGGGGGCCCGGCGCCCTACTGCCGCCGGAACACCAGACGGCCACCGAGCACGGTCGCCACGCACGCTGACGCGCCGTGCCGGCGCAGCGCCCGTGCGGGCACGTCGTCCGTGGGCACGTCGAAGACGGCGAAGTCGGCCGGGGCACCGGGCTCCAGCTCGCCGCCGAGCACCGCGCCCAGCGGGCGCGCGGCGAGCGGGTCGAGCGACGGGGCACCTTCCGCGCGACCGAGCGGTCGATCCTGTACGCGCAGGCCGGACCGGGCGACCGCCGTCACCACCTCGGGCCGGGTGAAGGGACCGACGACCGCCGTCGTGCCGTGGGCCAGCATGCGCTGCAGCCCCCGCCGGGCACTCGCGCCCCGGCGCACGTCGTCCAGGGCCACGGTCTTGAGGGCCTCGCCGGTCAGCGGCTCGGTACCGAGGAAGTCCGCCTCGCGCGGGTCCGGGTGGTAGGCCGCCTCCAGGAGGACGGCGCCATCGCCGTTCACCAGCCCCGGAACCATCAGTCCCGGCCAGCGGCGCACGCGTGCCCGCGGACGGGCGGCGGCGATCTCGTCGTACCGGCCGAGCGCGACGAGCAGACCGCCGTCCACCGCGACCGCATCGGCGCCGCGGTCGCCCGGCACGGCTGCGCCGAGCAACCGGTCCGCGACGTGGATCGTCAGCACAGCGACGTCAGTTGGCGTTCAGCAGCTTCAGCTCGGGGTGTGCCGTGCCGCCCGCGATCGCCGTCGACGAGATGTGCGAGGCGACGCGCTCGTCGAGCGGGTCGTTCGCCGGGTCCTCGTGCACCACGATGTGCTCGTAGGTCGTCGTCCGCTGCGCCGGCACCCGGTCCGCCTTGCGGATCAGGTCGATGATCTCCTGCCGGTTGGAGCGGTGCTTGGCGCCCGCCGAGGAGACGACGTTCTCCTCCAGCATGATCGAGCCCAGGTCGTCGGCGCCGTAGTGCAGCGACAGCTGGCCGATCTCCTTGCCGGTGGTGAGCCACGACCCCTGGATGTGCGCCACGTTGTCCAGGAAGATCCGGGCGATCGCGATCATCCGCAGGTACTCGAAGATCGTCGCCTGGGTCTGCCCCTTCAGGTGGTTGTTCTCCGGCTGGTAGGTGTACGGGATGAAGGCCCGGAAGCCGCCCGTGCGGTCCTGGACGTCGCGGATCATCCGGATGTGCTCGATGCGCTCCGCGTTGGTCTCGCCGGTGCCCATGAGCATCGTGGAGGTGGACTCGACGCCCAGCCGGTGCGCCACTTCCATGATCTCCAGCCAGCGCTCGCCGGACTCCTTCAGCGGTGCGATGGCCTTGCGGGCCCGCGCCGGCAGCAGTTCGGCGCCTGCACCCGCGAAGGAGTCGAGTCCGGCGGAGTGGATCCGCTGGATCGCCTCCTCGACACAAACCCCGGAGATCCGGGCCATGTGCTCCACCTCGGAGGCGCCCAGGGAGTGGATGACCAGTTGGGGGAAGTCCTTCTTGATGGCGGCGAAGTGCTCTTCGTAGTACTCCACGCCGTAGTCGGGGTGGTGCCCGCCCTGGAACATGATCTGCGTGCCGCCCAGCTCGACGGTCTCGGCGCAGCGCCGCAGGATGTCGTCGAGGTCGCGGGTCCACCCCTTGGCGGTGTCCTTCGGCGGCGCGTAGAAGGCACAGAACTTGCACGCCGTCACGCACACGTTGGTGTAATTGATGTTGCGCTCGATGATGTACGTGGCGATGTGCTCGGTGCCCGCGTAGCGACGGCGGCGGATCGCGTCGGCCGCCGTGCCCAGCGCGTGCAGCGGAGCGTGGCGGTAGAGGTCCAGCGCCTCCTCCGCGGTGATCCGCCCGCCCTCGGCGGCACGGTCCAGGACGGACTGAAGGTCGGCCTTCTGGGTCACCGGGAGTCACCTTTCGGCGGTGTTTGCAGGGCTGTGCACGGCCGGTCCAGCCTACGACAGCCGTGCCGGCCGCCTGGCGGTCCCCCCGTGCGGTGTCCGGTCGGACCGGCTGTCGTGTGCGCCGGCGCCGTGTCAGCGTTGCTTGGCCAGGCGTCCGGTCGGGCTCCCCGCGCGGCTGTCGCCCGAGACGTACTCCAAGGTGTCGCCGGCCAGCACGAGCTTCAGCCCGGTGGTGCCGTCCGTGCACATGTCCTTGCTCCGCGGGCCGCGCCTGGCGTCGACGACCAGGGTCTTGCGGTCGACCGCCGTCGCGGTGAGCAGGTCCTCGCAGATGAAGTTGCCGAGTATGTCGGTCTGTTCAGCCGTGCCGATCCGGGCCCCGGTGCGGCCCGCCCCGATGGTGACCTTCATCGTCCCTGCCGGCAGTCCGGCGGCCGTGACCGGGCCCTCCCACGTCCCGAGGAACGCCTCGGGGACGTCGCGGGCGGGTCGTTCCGCGTCCGGCGCCGTGCCGGACGAGGGAGCCGTCGCGGCCGGCGGCCGGGCCACCGTGCCGTCCCGCTCGCCCCCGCTGCCCGGAAAGAGGTCGAAGAGGAGGCCCGCGCCCACCGCCGCCACGACCAACGCACCCGCCACGGCGTAGGCGACCGTACGGCTCACCCTGCGGCCGTCGCTCGGGCCCGCCGGTTCCCCGTTGGTGGGCATCGAGACCGAGAGCCGACCGTCCCGGGGGGCGGGGGGCGGCACCGCGTCCCCGGCGTGCGCGGGGCCGGTCGGGCCGGTCGGGCCAGTCGGGCCAGTCGCCCGCTGCGACGCGTACGGCTCGACGGGCGGGCCGAACGCCCCGACCGCATGGCTACTGAACGGCACGGGGCCCGATCCCCCGGGGTCCTGTCGCGCCGGTTCCAGGTCGAGCAGGCGCACGGCCGCGTGGCTGACCTCCTCCACGAGGGGACCGGGCAGCCACCCCCCGGTCACGAGGGCCCCCGCGCCGCCCGGCGCAAGCCTGCGGGCGAGCGCGCCGGGGGTGGGCCGTGCCGCCGGGTCCTTGGCCAGGCACTCGGCGACGACGTCGCGCAGTTCGCCGGTCAGCGCCCCCAGCTCGGGCTCCTCGTGGACGACCTTGTAGAGCAGGGCCGCCGAGGAGTCGCCCGGGAACGGTGCGGCGCCGGTCGCGGCGTACCCGAGCACCGCGCCGAGGGAGAAGACGTCCGCGGCTCCCGTGACGTCGCGGCCGAGGATCTGCTCGGGCGCCATGTAGCCGGGCGAACCGACGGACACCCCGGTCGCGGTGAGCGAGGCCGTGCCGTCGGTGGCGCGGGCGATGCCGAAGTCGATGAGGCGCGGGCCGTCGAGGGCGAGCAACACGTTCGAGGGTTTGACGTCCCGGTGGACCAGGCCGAGCGCGTGCACGGCCGTGAGCGCCTCGGCCAGCCCCGCCCCCAGCACCCGTACCGCGAGCTCCGGCAGCGGCCCGTGGTCGGCGACGGCACCGGCCAGCGGAGGCCCGGCGACGTATCCGGTCGCCACCCACGGAACGGTCGCGTCCGGATCCGCGTCCAGCACCGGAGCGGTCCAGGCACCGCCGACCCGCCGCGCCGCGTCCACCTCGCGCCGGAACCGTGCCCTGAACTGCTCGTCGAGCGCGAAGTGCGGGTGGACGACCTTGACCGCGACGGTCCTGCCGCCCGCGGAACGCCCGACGTACACCCGCCCCATGCCGCCCGCGCCGAGCCGGCCGATGAGCCGGTACGCACCGACGGCCTGCGGATCCCCCTCTTCCAGCGGCTGCATGCGCTCCCCCGCCTCCCGTGTCCGCGATGCGCCCGTTTCCGGACAGCGTAGAGCGCTCCACGGGGGGCACAGCGGGATTGGGTCCGCCTCCGGACCAACCGATCCGCTCCGGCGGCCATCTCCCTGGGCGTAAATCGAACAGTGCGTCAGGAACCGGCGCAATCCCACGGAGCCCGTCATGAACCGCCCGCTCAAAGCCCTCATGGCCGCCGTCGCTCTCGGCTCCGTCGCGCTCGTCACGGGCTGCTCGGACCAGGGTGCCCCGGTCACCTTCGACGGACCGTCGGCTTCCGCCGCGCCCCGTAAGACGGTCGCCACCGGGGACAGGGCAGCGGAGGAGGCCACGGCCAAGTCCCTGATGCCGATCGGGCCGAAGGCGGAGTTCACGGTCCAGAGCACCCTCGACGACGGTACGAAGATCGGCGTGACCACCCTGGCGGGCAAGAAGTCCGGATTCACGGGCAAGGTCTGGGTCTGGGCACCCAAGCAGTACTTCGACCCGAAGTACGCGAATACCGGTTTCCCGGTGCTCATCGCACTCCCCGGCGGCAACGGCTACCCGAAGAATTACTGGATGGGCACGGACTTGAAGCTGCAGAGCAGCATCAGCGAGTGGTCCCGGGAAGGGAAGAGCCTTCCGTTCATCGTCGTGATGCCCGTTCTCAACCCGGACGACAAGTACTACTACGACGGCAGTGATATCCCCGGGCAGCCGAAAATGGGGACGTGGATGACGGAAGACGTTCCGGATTTCGTGAAGGCCAATTTCCGCACCTTCAGATCACGGGACGGCTGGGCATTCATGGGGTCGTCGTCCGGTGGCTTCGTCGGTCTCAAGTCGGTGCTGAAGCACCCCGAGAAGTTCAAGGCGGTCATCGCCTCGGGACCCGACGTCGTACCGGACTCCCCCTTGTGGGCGGGACACGCCGCCGAGCAGCGGGCGAACGACCCGCGGGAGCTCGCCAAGGTGCTCGACGCCCAGCCGCCCACCAAGGACAACGAGGTGTACCTCGCGTTCCAGGCCGGCACCAAGGAGTCCGCGCTCAAGCGGGTGAAGGCCTTCATCAGGGCCTACGGCAAGGGCCCGGTGCGCACCCGGCTGCAGGTCATCCAGGACGGGGAGCACAACGCCAAGACCTACGTGAAGGGCATGGGGGACGGGTCCATCGAGTGGATCAGCGAGCACATGCAGGCCCCGATCCCCACGTCCTGACCCGCTCCGCCGCCGGTCACGGGCCGAGCAGCTCGATCCGCACGTCCGACGGGTAACCGGTGCTCGCGCCGGTCCTGCGCGCGAACTCGCGCACCCCGGCGAGCTGCTCGGGCCCGAAACGGAAGTCCAGCGTCGTGAAGTACCGCTCCAGCAGCGCCGCGTCGAAGACCTCCCAGCGCGCCGCCTGCTCGGCGACCTTCGTGACCTCCTGCAGGGACAGGTCCCGCGAGGCCAGGAACGCCTCGTGGACCTTCCGTACGAGCCGGGGCTCGCGTGCGACGTACTCCTTGCGCGCCGCCCACACCGCGAAGACGAAGGGCAGGCCGGTCCAGTCCTTCCACATGGTGCCCAGGTCGTGGACCTGCAGGCCGAGTCTCGGCGCGTCGTGCAGCGCGGCGCGCAGCGCGGCGTCCCCGATCAGCACGGCCGCCTCGGCCTCCTGCATCATCAGCCCGAGGTCCGGGGGGCAGGCGTAGTAGTCGGGTGACACGCCGTACTGGTCGGCCAGCAGCAGCTGCGCGAGCCGCACCGAGGTGCGGGAGGTGGAACCGAGCGCGACACGCGCACCGTCCAATCGCTCCAAACGGACCTGCGACACGATCACACAGGACATGACGGGTCCGTCGCAACCGACCGCGATATCGGGGAACGCGACGAGATCACCGGCGTTGCGCAGATATTCCACGAGGGTGACCGGGCCGATATCGAGATCGCCGCGTACCAGCCGCTCCGAGAGCTTCTCCGGGGTGTCCTTCGTGAGCTCCAGGTCCAGGAGCGTCCCGGTGCGCGCCAGGCCCCAGTAGAGGGGGAGGCAGTTCAGGAACTGGATGTGACCGACGCGCGGCCGACTGCGACGGTCGTCGGCACCGGCGTTCTCCGCGTGTCGCGCGGGTTCTGCATGACTGTCCACAGCGCGAGGCTAGACCCGTACCGACCCGGCCGAATGCCCGGGGCCACCCGTCGGGCGCGTCAGCCCGTCAAGCAGACATCAGGCTAACGGGTGACGTGATCTTTCCCTCTACCGCTGCGAACACCGTGCGTGCTAGGCTCAACGCAAGTTGCAGTTTGGTTTCCCTTGCAGTACAGAGCCTGCGGAGCATGTGACCCGCAGGCTTTTGTAGTTTTCAGACTTGTTTGCAGGTTCTGGAGCAGGGCAACCCTTTGGCCCAAGGAGGGCTTTATGGCTACCGGAACCGTCAAGTGGTTCAACGCTGAAAAGGGCTTCGGCTTCATCGCCCAGGACGGCGGCGGCCCGGATGTCTTCGTTCACTACTCCGCGATCAACGCGACCGGCTTCCGCTCCCTCGAGGAGAACCAGGTCGTGAACTTCGACGTCACCCAGGGCCCGAAGGGCCCGCAGGCGGAGAACGTCACCCCGGCCTAAGTTGCCCGGGTCGGCGATCGCGCACGACTTAGCAGTACCCAAGGAGCTCTGTTTCCGTACGTTCGGTACGGAAACAGGGCTCCTGCCTTTGCTGTGGCCTCGACGGTCCCACCGCTCAGCACCGTCGCAGCGGCCCACGCCTCCGTACCCTTGGACGCATGAGCGAGCTGGACGCATGACCGAGCGCAAGCCTCCAGGTGTCAGCTTCGAGACGTGGGTCGACAAGCAGATCCGCGAAGCGACCGAGCGCGGCGACTTCAAGGACCTGCCGGGTCTGGGGCGCCCCCTGCCCGGCGGCGATGCGCCGTACGACGAACTGTGGTGGATCAAGGGCAAGATGCACCGCGAGGACCTGACCTGCCTGCCGCCCGCACTCCGACTGCGCAAGGAGGCCGAGGACGCCCTGGAGGCCGCCTCCCGGGCACCATCCGAACGGGCCGTACGAAAGATCATCACGGAGATCAACGAGAAGATCGCTGCCGCTGTCCGCCGGCCGCCCCCCGGCCCGCTGCTGGGCTTGGCGCCGTATGACGTCGAGGCGCTGGTGCGGGACTGGCGGAGCAGGCGCGACTGAGGGGTGCCGGCGTCACTCCACGACAGGGGGCGGGGACCAGCGCTCTCCCTGCATGGCCTTGTCCAGCCCCAGCCACGCGAAGTTCATCAGGGTCGCCGCCGCTTCTCCGGCCGAGACACCGGGCGTCTCGTTCGCCCAGCCGGCCAGCGACTCCGCCGCGCCCACGAGCGCCTGCGCGAGACCCGCTGCGTCCTGGTCGCGTATCTCACCCGCCCCCCGGGCGTCCCGCGCCGCCGCGGCGATCAGCACGGTCACGAACGCCGTGATCTCGTTCCGCATCGCCGCCACCTCCGCGGCGAACGGCTCGCCGCGCGTCCGGGCGTGGCGGTGCAGCACCGCCCAGGCGTCCGGATGGTCCGCAGTGTGCCGGAAGAACGCCTCCAGCCCCTCCCACAGCTGCCGATCCGCGGGAAGCCCCGGGTCCACGGCTGCCCGGACCGCGGATACCAGCGACGCCGACTCGCGCCGGATGCACGCCGTGAACAGGTCCTCCTTCGAGTTCAGATAGAGGTAGACCAGCGGCTTGGACACGCCTGCCAGCTCGGCGATCTCGTCCATTGACGCCGCGCGGTAGCCCCGCTGCCCGAACGTCCGCACCGCGGCGTCCAGCATCTGCTTCTCGCGCACGGCACGCGGCATCCGCTTGCCCCCACCCGCACCACCCACGTCTGCGCGCCCTCCCGACCCACTCGATCTACTGTTCGGTAAGGGTACGGCCCCCCGAGACACGGCCGAAGGCCGCCTTCCCTCGCGGGGAAGAGCGACCTCCTGGGCGCAACCTCGCTGCTCAGGCGTTGGGGCGCTTGCCGTGGTTGGCCTTCTTCCCCTTGCGCGCCCGCCGCTTGTTTCCTCGCTTTGACATGGTCCGCACCTCCTCGACGAGGGCTCCATCCGTGCCCTCGCAGTCTAGGTGCCACCTGCCACACCCTGCAGTAGACAGTGTCTACTACAGAGTGGTAGACACTGTCTATGCGCGAAAACGGAACAGCGTCCGAACACGGGACGGGCCTGCGGTCCCGGCTCGTGGAATCAGGAGTGGCACTGGTCGCCGAAGGAGGGGTCCATGCACTCACCCTCCGCGAGATCGCCCGGAGGGCGGGGGTCTCGCACGGAGCCCCCCGCCGCTACTTCCCCACCCACGTGGCACTGCTGTCCGCGATCGCTCGGCGGGGCTTCGACGACCTGGCCGACCGGGTCGCCGGAAACATCGGCGACAGCTTCGGTGGCAACCCCCGGGACCAACTCGTGGCACTGGGACGCAGCTACCTCGACTTCGCGCTGGGCAACCGCGGAATGTTCGAGCTGATGTTCCGCCACGACCTGCTGAAGAGCGACCACCTCGGCCTGAGGGAGACCAGCCTGCCGCTGTTCGCCACCCTCACCGAGCTGGTCTCGCGCGCACAGCCGGCGACCGGCACACCGCCTCGGATCGTCGCCGGCGCGCTCTGGGCAAACCTGCACGGCGTCGCGCAGCTCTGGGGAGCGGGCAGCCTCCAGCTCGCCACCGGAACCGACGACGTCGAACCCCTGCTGCGCGCCACGCTCGAAGCGCACCTCGGGCCGGAAGCCCGGTGACCACCCGGCAGCAGCAGTTCCTCGCCCTCGCGGGCAGCACCACCGGCGCGGTGATCGTCGCCCTCGACGGCACCGTACTGACCCTCGCCCAGCCCACCATGCAGCGGGAACTCCACGCGTCGTTCGCCCAGATCCAGTGGACGAGCACCGGTTACCTGATCGCTGTGGCGAGCCTGCTCGTCTTCGCCGGGCGGCTCGGCGACCGCTACGGCCACCAGCGCGTCTTCGCCGTCGGCATCCTGGGGTTCGCCGCCGCGTCCGCGGCCATCGGCCTCGCGGACGGGATCAGCTGGGTGATCGGGCTGCGCGTCACCCAAGGGTTCTTCGGAGCGCTGCTCCAGCCGGCCACCCTAGGAATGCTGCACGCGGCGTATCCGCCGCAACGGATCGGCATGCCCATCGCACTGCGCACCAGCGCCATCGGGATCGCCGCCGCGTCCGGTCCGATCGTCGGCGGCGCCCTCACCACCCACCTGGGCTGGCGCTCGGTCTTCTTCCTGGGCGTTGCACCGGCGCTCGGCGCCGGACTGCTGGCCCTCGCCGTCCGTGTGCCGGCGCCCCCGAGCACCCCGGTCACCGGGCTCGACCTGCCCGGGGCCTGCCTGCTCGGGACGGCACTCGTCTGCCTGGTGCACACCCTCGTCGGCGTTCCCACCGGCGGCTGGACGACGTCCACCGCACTGGGGCTCGTCGCCGCGGCGGCATCGGGAGCCGCCTTCGTCCGGCACGAACGGCGCACACCCCACCCACTGGTTCCGCCGGACGTCCTCCATGCAGGAGCCGTCGGCCCGGCGCTCGGGGTCTTGGTGGCCGCGTCGGCGGCACTCTTCGGGGCGCTGTTCCTGGCCACCTACCACCTCCAGGACGTCCTCGCCCTCGACCCACTCGCGACCGGCCTGACCATGCTGCCCCTGGCCGTGACGATGGTGCTCGGCGCGCCGGCCGCGGCCGTCCTGATGCGCAGGCACGGATCCCGCTGGACGGCCGTCACGGGGATGGTTCTCCTCTGCCTCGGCCTGCTGCTGCTGTCCCGGCAGGACGAGGCGTCGACGGCCGCGGCGACCGGCTGGTGCAGCCTCCTCCTGGGAGCGGGTTTCGGCACGGTCATGGTCACCGCCACGGCGGTCATCGTGCAGCAGGCGTCCGCGGACACGGCGGGGGTCGCCGGAGGACTCCAGCAGACGTCGATGAACGTCGGCCCCGCCCTGGGGGTCGCCGCGGCGGCGACGCTGACGGCACCGGCCACCGGCGCCGGACCACACTCGGCAGCCGCCGCCTTCACCTCGGCCATGGGGCCCGCGCTGTCGGTGCTCGCCGGGGTCTCCCTGCTCGGCGTACTGCTGGCGACGCGGCTGCCGGGGCGCACGCTCCGGAACGCAACGACGCACCGACCTCAAGCCGCGGACCTGGACCCGACCGCCCGCCGCCGGAGGGCCGGCGTGGTGAGCGACGGCGGAGACCAGACGCCGTCCGGAGGGTAGACGTCGGTGCCCGGCGGCACGATCTCGTCGATCCGGTCGAGAACGGCGTCGTCCAACACCACGGACGCCCCCTTGAGCGTGCTCCGCAACTGCTCCGTCGTGCGGGGACCGTGCGTGCGACCCCGGTGACCAGGTTCATGAACGGCACGATGCCGGTCGTCGGCGTAGGCGGATTGCGCCACGCCCGATCCGAGACTGACGCGGGCCACCCAGAGGGCACCGAGTTCGGCAACGGTCGGGGCGCCGGGAACGGCCATGACGTTCAGCGGTACGGAGATGCCCTTGGCCAACGCCGCGCTGGTGGCGGTGTCGGTGACGCCGGGAACGAAGATGCCGTCCGCGCCCGGCTGAGGCGTCCCCTCTTTGGGGGGCAAGGTCCTCCACCGTTGGACCAGCCCATCAGTGGTACCCGGTGGCAGCGACGAGGACCAGTCTGAAGTAGTGCCTGTCGGGAAGCCCCGGCCCAGGAGGGCGAGCGGCAACGCGATCGGGAAAGACTCCTGAGTATCAGAAAGGGACAGGAAATGCTTCAGACGCTTACGGGTGGGGCGAATCGCCGAGCTCTCACCTCTCGTGAGGTTTCCACACTGCACGATGTCCAGAACGAGCGCGATGCACGAGGCATCGAAATCGATCAGGTCGGCATCAGCGGTCTGCGCTATCCCGTGAGGCTCGATGACGGTGACATCCGTCAGGAGGGCATCGCTGACTTCACGGTCACCGCACGGCTCCAGCATGACCGGCGAGGTACACACATGAGCCGCATGGTTGCACTCGTCCACGACGAGCTGCGGGACTTCGACCCCCGAGCCATCGGCTCCGTCCTCAAGTCCGGCATCGAAGCGCTCGATACCCCGGGGTTGTCGGTTCACCTGTCCATGAGCGTGGCGACCGAGGTCACTGCACCCGCAAGCGGACTCCCGTCATGGACGGTGCACCACGTCGGGTTTGCGATGCACGGGGAGGATGAGCGGGTGAAGCTCGACACCTCGGTCACCTCCGAAGTCACCAGCCTGTGCCCCTGCTCGAAGCACATATCTGACTACGGCGCGCACAATCAGCGCAGTGAGGTGACGCTGACGGTGACGGGCGAAGACGACCTGCCGTATCCGCTCCGGGTGAATGAGATGGTCGCTCTGGTCACGTCCTTCGCCTCGGCGCCGGTCATTCCACTGGTCAAGCGCCCGGACGAACGTGTACTGACCATGCAGGCCTACGACAACCCGGTGTTCGTCGAGGACATGGCCCGGGAAATCTCCGCGGCTTGCCAGCTGCGCGATCTCGCCCACCGCGTCCGGGTGAAGAATCTTGAGAGCATCCACAGCCACGACGCCATCGCCGTGGTGAACGGTTAGGCCCGCATCGTCGCGACGGCCCATCCGCGCCGAGACCCGGTCCGCCCCCGCCGCGGGAACCAGGGGGTCTTCACCGTGCTTTGGCTGGACAGGGTCGTGTCCCACGTTCTCATGGCCGCCTTTGCCTGCCGTCCGTTGGTCAGATGGCGTGTGGTGGACACAAAGCAGTCAACCCGACCGGGCGAGAAATATTCCAAATACATTCTCACTGATCACCACAAGGAGATATCGAGCCATGCTGTCCATTTCCAAGGAATTCCATTTCTCGGCGAGTCACGTGCTCGACCATCTCCCTCCGGACCATCCATGCGGACGAATGCACGGACACAACTACATATTCGTCATCGAGCTCACGGCGACTCCCGACGAACTCACGGAAGCTGGCTTCGTTCGCGATTACAGGGACCTGGCAGAGTTCAAGAACTGGATCGATACCACATTGGACCATCGCCATCTGAACGACTGCATCCCTGAACGCAACCCAAGTGCGGAGAATATTGCTATGTGGGTTTATGAAATGTGGTCTCCCCAAATTCCCGAGCTCGTCGCCATCCGCGTCTCGGAGACCCCGAAGACCTGGGCCGAGTACCGTCCCATCAGGGCGAGGGGCTGATGCCACGCCAGATCACCCTCGAGCCCCCTTCCTCGCTTATCGCGACAGACGTCTCCGTCACCGGTAGACCACTTCGGATCAGGTGCAGTCCCAGTTCGCGAGCCATCGCCTCGCATGACGCAGAACCAAATTCATGCTCGCCCGGCCCCCACCAGGCCCGGATGCGGTCCGCGACATCGAAGAACTCGAGGTCTCGCTCATCATGCCTGACGAGTATCTCCGCTCGCACCCGAAAGACATGACGGTGACGATGTGCCAGAAAGTCGCGCTCGGGCGGCGCATCGGGCCAGTTATGGAAACCGGGAAGGCTCTGCTCCACCCAAATGACGGATATCTCCGAAGCTTGCGAATGCGACCCACTCATGAAAAGAATCCCTCCTTGTTCGCGCACTCTCATTGCAGGCAGGATGTAATCGTCCTTCACGATGCATGCGGTCGACCGCGCATCGGGTCACGGGCTTGAAACGCCGAAGATTACGGGCATCCCTTGGCATAGGAATTTCCTGAGTTGCAGATAGCGCGTGACCCTCATTATCGATTATACGGCTCTTGGGAGTTCTCGGTGCGGTCTTCCGGCTGCCCACTTGTGTGTTGAGTGTCGGCGTACTCGCGAACGCGGCACTGGCGTGATTTTCGTAGCCGGAGATCATTTCGGCGACGTGCGCAACTGCTACCCAGTGAGCACGGCCACCCTGCCGATTACGTGATCAATCACGGTCCCATGGTCAGTGCCTGGTCGAGTGCGTGCCTGGTCGCGGCGGGCAGGGCCGGCGGCTTCTAGGATCTGCGGCATGGCAACACGACTGGTGCAGATCAATATGAAGGCACGGGACGACTCCGTGCTCGGCCGGTTTTGGGCGGAGGCACTCGGCTGGGATGTCGACAGCGAGGGACCCGGTGTGACCAACCTCGAACCGGTGGGCTTCGCCTACCCCGACCCCGTGGCCGTCTGCATCGACATCGTCGCCCGGCCGGAACCCAAAACGGTGAAGAACCGGGTGCACCTTGATATGGCCACCACCTCGACCGCCCATCAGGCGGAGTTGGTCGCGCGCCTGAAGGATCTCGGCGCGACGTTCGCCGACGTGGGGCAGGGCGACGTCCCCTGGACGGTCATGGCCGACCCGGAGGGCAACGAGTTCTGCGTCCTGGAGCCCCGTCAGATCTACCAGGGCACCGGGCCGGTCGCCGCGGTGGTGGTCGACTGCACCGACCCACGAGCGATGGCCCGGTTCTGGGGCGAGGCGATGGACTGGATGTTGCACGAGGTCACCGACGACCACGCGACCATGCGCTCCGCCAAAGGCGTCGGCCCCTACCTGGAGTTCCTCCGCACCCCCGACACCAAGAGCGGGTGGAACCGCGTCCACCTCGACGTCCGGCCCTTCCCCGGCGACGACCTGGCAGCAGAGGAAGCCCGACTGCGCGCTCTGGGAGCCACCGACCCCGGTATCGATCAGTCCGCAATCTCCTGGACGGTTCTGGCCGACCCGGAGGGCAACGAGTTCTGTCTCCTCCCCCCGCTCTGACCGCGAGCAACGGCTCCGACCGGTTTCGGGTCAGCGGCGGAGACCGCGTGGCGTCAGCTCATGCCACCGTAGACGGGGACGGGTCCCCCGGTGATCCGGTGCAGCGTCGTGGGACGCCAGGAACACCACCCTCGGGAAGGGCGTCGGCCTGGTCTGCCCGGCAGCCCGGCCGATCTGACCGGCGCCAATCCCGTCGGCTCGGACTCGATCGACGTGGACGGCAGGACCGCCCGCGGCTCCCTGCGCAACGAGACGCCTGCCGCCATCTGCGCCGCGATGACCGTGATGGGCGAACCGTCACCCGATCGGGTGCTCGCGAGGTGCTCGGCGCATGCGAGCAGGGCCTCCTGAACAGTTCGTCGGTGTCGTCCGCGGCTTTCGGCCGCGCGCAGTTGCGGCGAAAGGGAACGCGTGCGCTGACATGGGATTCTCACCAACCAGAACTCGTGATGTCGGCTGTACGGAATCCTGCGCATCCTGATTCAGGTGGGTGTTCGCCTTACCCTCGGCCTCTGAATTCGATTGCCGTTGGCCCACGGTCTGCGCTGAACTTCGACATGAGCAGAATCGCACAGGTCATCGTATTGGCGCCGTACGCGGACGAGGTGATGGAACCGCTGACCCGGCCGGATGACTCGCGTGGCTGGCAGGGCCAGTTCGAGCCGCTCAGGCTGTTCGCTGGTGGGTGGGTGATCGAGTTCAACCGGGTGCCCCCGCGGTCGGGGCTGCTTCGGCACCTGGAGTCCCTGGCGTGGCCGTACCCGGCGAGCGTGCAGGTGCTGATGCATGACGAGGAGGACGACTGCTTCGGACTGTGGATGATGCGGGACGGCGCGCTCGTTGAGATTCCGCTCCCGGGCCACAGGCGCCTGCATCCTCCGGCTCCGACATCCGATGAGTTCCCGCCCGACCCGGGCCTGCTGTGGCGGACGGAGACGCGTGTCCCGATCGGTTTCTCGACAGAGCGCCAGGATTGGTGCCCCGCCTGGTAGGGCTCACTCAGCTGTTGAGTCTCTTTTGGCTCTAGAAGGCTCATGGAGATCTTGGGGTTCTGGCCCCGCCGCGTGAGCGGTGGGGCCGGACTTGTTTCGTGGTGATGGGGAATGGGCCGGGGAGACGGTCGGTCCGGATGTGTGGGAGATCTGCCGGGAGTTGATCCCGGCGGGGAGTGTGTTCGCGTTCCTGGCCGGGCATCGCGGTGCGCTGTTTCCGGCGGAGATGTTCGCGGACATGTATCCCTGGGCGAACGGACGGCCCAGCATGCCGCCGCAGACCCTGGCCGAGGCGATCACGCTGCAGGCCCTGCACGGGCTGTCGGACTTGGAGACGGTCCAGGAACTGCGGTGCGACCTGCGGTGGAAGGCCGCCTGCGGGATCGGTCTTCACCACACCCTCCAGGCCGCCGCCCGCCACCAAACCGCGAACGATCCCGACTGGCAAGCCGACCACCGGCGCTTGCGACCACCGGTCGAACGCGCCGTCGCCTGGCTCGTCCAGCACGGCAACCGCCGCCTGCGCCATCGCGGAACCATCGCCAACAACATCTGGCTCCACACCCGAGCAGCCGCCCTCAACCTCCGCCGACTGGTCAGCCTCGGACTCACCCGGATCGGTGGCGCCCGGCAACTCGCCCCAGCCACCACGTAGCGAAACGGGGCTGCCCGGCCTACGGCCGGACAGCCCCTCGCCAAGATCCTTATGAGCCTTCTAGGCAGTTATGGGAACTGCCGCCTGCTGCTCCGCCTCGCGGCCGTCCGCCTCCCCATCCTCGATCGGCGACAGCTTCGCCGCGTTGTACGCGTCGTGGTCGAGGATCCCCTCGCGTGCAGCGACCACGACGGGGACCAACGCCTGACCGGCGACGTTCGTCGCCGTCCGCATCATGTCCAGGACCGGGTCGATCGCCATCAGCAGGCCCACGCCCTCCAGCGGCAGGCCCAGCGTGGAAAGGGTCAGGGTCAGCATCACCGTCGCGCCCGTGAGACCCGCCGTCGCCGCGGAGCCGACGACCGACACGAAGGCGATCAGCAGGTAGTCCTTGACGCCCAGCTGCACGTCGAAGATCTGGGCGATGAAGATCGCCGCGAGTGCCGGGTAGATGGCGGCGCAGCCGTCCATCTTCGTCGTGGCGCCGAACGGCACGGCGAAGGACGTGTACTCCTTGGGGACGCCGAGGCGCTCGGTGACCTTGGTCGTGACGGGCATCGTGCCGACCGACGAGCGGGAGACGAAGGCCAGTTGGATGGCCGGCCAAGCGCCCTTGAAGAACTGCAGCGGGTTGACCTTGGCGACGGTCGCCAGCAGCAGCGGGTACACGCCGAACAGCACGAGCGCGCAGCCGATGTAGACGTCGGCGGTGAACGTCGCGTACTTGCCGATCAGGTCCCAGCCGTAGTCGGCGATCGCGTAGCCGATGAGGCCGACCGTGCCGAGCGGGGCGAGTCGGATGACCCACCACAGGGCCTTCTGGAGCAGTTCGAGGACGGACTCGCTGAGAGCGAGGACCGGCTTGGCGCGGTCTCCCAGTTGCAGGGCCGCGATACCGGCGACGGCGGCCATGAAGACGATCTGGAGGACGTTCAACTCGGTGAACGGTGTGACGACGTCCGTCGGCACGATGCCGGTGAGGAAGTCGATCCACGAACCGGCGTGGTCCGGCTTCTGGCCGTCCCTGGGCGTGAGGCCGGTACCGGCGCCCGGGTCGGTCAGGAGGCCGATCAGCAGGCCGATGGCGACCGCGATCAGCGAGGTGATCATGAACCACAGCAAGGTGCGGGTGGCGAGCCGGGCTGCGTTGTTGACCTTGCGGAGGTTGGTGATCGACACCAGGATCGCGAAGAAGACGAGCGGGGCGACGGCGAGCTTGAGCAGCTGGACGAAGATGTCGCCGACCTGTTCGAGGGTCGTGTGGAGCCAGCCGATGTCCTGGCTGCGGGCGAGCCAGCCGAGCAGGACACCGAGCGCGAGGCCGGTGACGATCTGCGCCCAGAACGGTATCGAGGGTATGCGGCGGGCTGGGGTGGGCGTCGCGGAGTTCGCGGACACGGGCACGCTCCGGTAAGGCGTCGGGAGAGGTACGGGAAGGGGGGTGCGGCGCCCGTGCGCTCGGGGGGCGCCACTGCATGATGCCGGGTCAGACGGAGCGGCAACAGACCGCGGACATACAGCGGCACAGGTCGACGTGCAGACGCGCCACGAGCGGGGCGCTCATGACTGTTCGGTGGAACGCTGCTGTCGTCATGCCGGACACGTTAACACTTGGACTTTGAGGTCCTCAAAGTAGACCTTTGGTCCGGGTGGCGACCCCAACGGGGCCTGGAACGGCGGCACCCCGGCACGGGAAAGTGTGTTCCCGTGCCGGGGTGCCGTCGGACGTGTGAGGAACGTTACGCGTTGCGCACCGGACGCCCGCGTCCTCGGAACGGCGCCCCCGCCCGGTCGCCGGGCGGAGCCGCGCCCCCGTCGGCGCCGTCGTGCTACCGGGCGTCCTCGCTGGCGCGGTTCGCGTCCAGGCGGGACTTCGCCCGGTCGACCTTGGCGACGATCTGCTCCGACATCGCGTCGCGCTGCTTGCGCAGCAGCACGAGGCTGAGCGGCGCCGAGAGGAGGACCGAGAGGACCAGGACCCACAGGAGGTTGGATTCGCCGAGGCCCCTCGGCAGCACACGCAGGTACACCAGTCCCCACAGGACCAGGAAGCATCCGGCGAAAATGCCGAAACGCATGAGGGTGTACCGGAGCGTGGCGCTCGTCTTGCTCTCGGACACGACGGCCCCTTTCCGCTTCAATGGGTTGCCCGTCCAGTGAAGCACGCGGCCAGACGATCAGTTCAGGGGGAGCAGCATCGTGATGTCGTCGCGGTCGTCCCCGTCGGCGACCCGTATCGCGCCGGGCACCCGGCCGACCTCCTGGTAGCCGCACGACGCGTAGAACCGCTCGAGTCCGGTGCCACCGCGGCAGGTGAGGCGGATCGCGTCGATGCCGTCCAGGCCCCGTGCGGCCTCGGCCGCTGCGGCGAGCAGGGCGCGGCCGTGGCCTCCGCCCTGGTGACGCGGGTGCACCATCACCGTGTACAGCCAGATCCAGTGCCGCATCAGCCGGTGGGTGTTGTGCGTGAGGAACGCGGCCGCGGCGACCTCACCGCCCGTGTCCCTGCCGACGAGCAGCCGGGTCCGCCCCTCGGCCATCGCCACGAGATGCCGGACCAGCTCGGGCCGTATCTCCTCGGCGCTCACGGGTGGGACGAAGCCGACGGCTCCGTCGGCGTTGGACACGTCCGTCCACAGCCCGAGCACGCCGTCGCGCAGATCGCGGTCGACAGCGGGGTCCAGGGTGAAGACGAGCGCCATGGATCGACACTAACAACGTGCCGGCGCGACGCCGAAAAGGCGCCTTCCGGTGCCGGCGCACGCGCGCCGGCACACCTCCGGGGCACCGCGACCGGTCCGGAACGGGTCAGACGCGCATCGGCTGGGGAGACTCGCGGCGGTCGGCGTCCGGCCCCGGGTACTCCCTGATCACCTCGTACCGCGTGTTCCGCTCGACGGGGCGGAACCCGGCGTCGCGGATCAGCTCCAGCAGATCATCGCGCGTCAGCTTGTTCGGGGTTCCGTAGTTGTCCGCGTCGTGGGTGATCTTGTACTCGACGACCGAACCGTCCATGTCGTCCGCGCCGTGCTGGAGCGCCAACTGCGCGGTCTGCACCCCGTGCATCACCCAGAAGACCTTGACGTGCGGGACGTTGTCGAACAGCAGCCGCGACACCGCGAAGGTCTTCAGCGCCTCCGCGCCCGTGGCCATCGTCGTGCGCGCCTGCAGGCGGTTGCGGATCTTGCCGTCCTGCATGTCTACGAAGTCGTGCTGGTAGCGCAGCGGGATGAAGACCTGGAATCCGCCGGTCTCGTCCTGGAGTTCGCGCAGCCTGAGCACGTGGTCCACCCGGTGACGAGGCTCCTCGATGTGCCCGTACAGCATCGTGGACGGGGTCTTGAGGCCCTTCTCGTGCGCGAGCCGGTGGATGCGCGACCAGTCCTCCCAGTGCGTGCGGTGGTCGACGATGTGCTGCCGGACCTCCCAGTCGAAGATCTCCGCACCGCCACCGGTGAGGGACTCCAGGCCGGCCTCGATCAGTTCGTCGAGGATCTCGCTCGCACTGAGCCCCGAGATCGTCTCGAAGTGGTGGATCTCCGTGGCCGTGAAGGCCTTCAGCGAGACGTTCGGCAGGGCCTTCTTGAGTTCGCTGAGCGAGCGCGGGTAGTAGCGCCAAGGAAGGTTGGGGTGTAGCCCGTTGACGATGTGCAGCTCGGTGAGGTTCTCGCTCTCCATCGTCTTGGCGAGGCGGACGGCTTCCTCGATGCGCATCGTGTACGCGTCCTTCTCGCCCGGCTTGCGCTGGAACGAGCAGTACGCGCACGAAGCCGTGCAGACGTTCGTCATGTTGAGGTGGCGGTTGACGTTGAAGTGGACGACGTCACCGTTCTTGCGGGTCCGCACCTCGTGGGCGAGCCCGCCGAGCCATGCCAGATCGTCCGACTCGTAGAGCGCGATGCCGTCCTCGCGGGTCAGCCGCTCGCCGGCCCGGACCTTCTCCTCCAGCTCGCGCTTGAGCCCCGCGTCCATCCGGCCGCCTCCATATCTCCATGTGAACAAGCTCCCCCACCGTACTCCCCCGCCCTCCGGCGGGACCGAGCCCCCATGGCGCCGTGCGCCTACTCCTCCTCGGGTAGCTCCCCCACACGGTTCTCCCACTTGGTGGAGAGAACGATGGTGGTCCGCGTGCGCGACACGCCCTTCGTCCCGGAGAGCCGGCGGATCGTCTTCTCCAAGCCGTCGACGTCGGTCCCCCGCACCTTGAGCATGTACGAGTCGTCGCCCGCGATGAACCAGCAGTCCTCGATCTCCGCGAGGTCGCGCAGCCGGCGCGCCACGTCCTCGTGGTCGGCCGCGTCGGAGAGCGAGATGCCGATCAGCGCGGTGACGCCGAGGCCGAGCGAAGGGGCGTCCACGGTCGCCCGGTAGCCGGTGATGACGCCGGCGGCCTCCAGGCGGTTGATGCGGTCCGTGACGGAGGGACCGGAGAGTCCCACGAGCCGGCCGAGTTCGGCGTACGAAGCCCTGCCGTTCTCGCGCAGAGCCTGGATGAGCTGCCTATCCACGGCGTCCATATGCCTGAGCCTTCCATTATTCATCGCTACCGCAATTTTACGTGTTAAATCTAAGGCGCGCAGGGTAGACACCCGGCACCCTTCGTCGAACGAGCGAACTGCAGACCGGCGACACCGGTCACCTTCCGGAGGGCCTAGTCGGCCCTGGAGCCACCCAGCTCCCCCTCCCAACGCCGGTACAGCCGGTGCGGCACGCCCGCCGCGTCCAGCACCCGTCCCGCGACGAAGTCCACCAGGTCCTGGATGTGCGTAGCTCCGGAGTAGAAGGCGGGCGACGCGGGCAGCACCACGGCGCCCGCTTCGTCGAGCGCCACGAGGTGCCGGAGGGTCTGCCCGTTCAGCGGGGTCTCCCGCACGGCGACCACCAGTTTCCGCCGCTCCTTCAGCGTCACGCTCGCCGTGCGCTGGAGCAGGTCCTTCGACAGACCGAGCGCCACGCCCGCGACGCACGCCGTGGAGGCCGGCACGATCAGCATCCCCTTGACGGGGTACGAGCCGGAGGACGGCCCGGCGGCCAGGTCCCCCGCCGCCCAGTGCCGTACGTCCGTCACGTCGGCCCGGAAGGCGTCCGGTTTGCCGTCGGCGCCGCGGCCGAGCCAGTCCCGCAGGTCGTCCCGCCAGTGCGCATCCCGGAACGCGATCCCGGTCTCGTCGAGCAGGGTGAGCCGCGAGGCTCGCGACACCACGAGATCGACGCTCTCGCCCGCGTCGAGCAGCCCGCGGAGCACCGCCGCGGCGTACGGGGTCCCGGACGCCCCGGAGACCCCGACGACCCACGGGGTGCGGTTGGCGTCAGTCATGGCATGGAGCCTATCCGGCCGAGGGCGGGCGGAACTGAGTAAGGTACCCCGGACGTTTCCGGGGGAGACGCAGGAGCGCAGGGGGTCGCGATGACAGGGACATGGGGCACGGAGCCCGGCGTGGGCCGTGTCGAACGGGCGAAGACCGCCGCAAAGCTCATGCTCGGCTGGGTGACGCTGCTGTGGGTACTCGAAGCCGTCGACGTGGCGACGGGCCACTCGCTCGATGGACACGGCATCACACCGCGCGACCCCGCCGAACTGGGTGACATCGTGCCCGCGGCGTTCCTCCATTTCGGCTTCGCGCACGTCGCGTCGAACACGGTCCCCCTGCTGGTCTTCGGGTTCCTGGCCGCGCTCGGCGGCATCCGCCGTTTCCTCGGCGTCGTCGCGCTGATCGTCGTGGCCGACGGTCTCGGCGTCTGGCTGATCTCCCCGGCGAACTCGAACACGGCGGGCGCATCGGGGGTGGTCTTCGGCCTCTTCGGCTACCTGCTGGCGCGCGGCTTCGTGGACCGCAAGCCCCTGGACATCGGCATAGGTCTGGTCGTGGGCGCGATATGGGGCGGCTCGATCCTGCTCGGCATCTCCCCCGGCAACACGGCGGTGAGCTGGCAGGGCCACCTCGTCGGGCTGGTCGCGGGCGTGGCCGCCGCCTTCGCCTTCCGCCGCCGCTCCCGGGCCGCGACCCCGGTCATGGCCTAGCGGACGGACCGTCAGGAGGCGCCAGGGTCCACCGGCAGCTCGGCGGTGTCCAGTGAGAGCTTGCCGATGCCGGTCTCCACGACGACGGTCTTTCCGTAGGAAAGTGTGTCCCGGCCGAGGTACCCGTCCGGGCCCGGATTCCAGAGCGTCACACAGTGCGCTTTATAAGGGTCGAAGATCAGGTAGTTCGGAATGCCGCGCCGTGCGTACGCCCGGTCCTTGATCTCGTAGTCGTTGCGCACACTCCCCGGGGAAACCACCTCGATGGCCAGCTCGATGAGGTCAGGGGGGTACGCGCTGAGGTTCTTCGCCGACTCGGCTTTCGGGATCACGGCGAGGTCGGGGCAGAACTCGTTCTCTTCGTCGAACGGGACGCTGACGTCGCTGATGAAACCCCACTCGTCGGAGAGCTGGCCCTCCAACGCGCTCCACAGTTTCCAGATCGTCTGGTTGTGGTGCGGCTTGACCGGACTCATCACGATGGCGCCCTCGACGATCTCCGTCCGGTAACCCGGGAACATGTCCTCGAGCCGGCTGAGCTGTGAGTGCAGGCGGTCGGTCTCCGAGATGGTCACATCGGCCTCCCTGTCCATGCACTCGATGGTAGGCCGCACGCTAGCTAGACGGTCAGACCTCGAACGATCAGATCGAGCAGCGCACACACGAACAGGGCAATCCCGATGAAGCCGTTGACGGTGAAGAACGCCCGGTTCAGTCGGGACAGGTCGTGCGGCCGCACGATCGTGTGCTCGTAGACGAACGCCACGGCGACGGTCGCCAGCCCCAGCCAGAAGAACGTCCCGGCACCGGTGGCCAGCGCGTACCAGACGAGGAGGCCCATGGTCACCGCGTGGCAGGCCCGCGCCCCCCACAGGGCCGCGGGAACTCCGAAGCGGGCCGGGACCGACAACACGCCCTGCGCCCGGTCCGCCTGGACGTCCTGACACGCGAAGATCAGATCGAAGCCACCGATCCAGACACCGACCGCGAGGCCCAGGACCACCGCGTCCCAGGACCAGGTTCCGGTGACCGCGATCCACGCCCCGACCGGGCCCATGGCCTGGGCGATGCCCAGGATCGCGTGCGGGAAGTTCGTGAACCGCTTCCCGTACGGATAGACCACCATCGGCACGACCGCGACCGGCGCGAGCGCGAGGCACAGCGGGTTCAGCAGCGCAGCCGCACCGAGGAAGACCACCAGGGCGACGCCCGACCCGGTCCAGGCGGAACGCACCGACACGGCCCCCGTGACGATCTCCCGCCCCGCCGTGCGGGGGTTGCGGGCGTCGATCTCACGATCGATGATCCGGTTGCAGGCCATCGCGAAGGTCCGCAGGCCCACCATCGCGAGGGTCACGAGCAGCAACGTGCCCCAGTGGACCGTGCCGTCCAGCTGGAACATCGCGGTGAGCGAGGCGATGTAGGCGAACGGCAGCGCGAAGACCGAGTGCTCGATCATCACCAGCCGCAGGAACGCCCTGGTCCGGCCGGGCCCCGCAACCGCCGCTGCGGACGCGCTCACAGGCCGTACTCCTTCCAGCGACGGTCGACCAGGGCCGCCGTGGCCGGGTCCGACTCGACCATGTCCGGCCATCCGCCGTCACGCGTGTAGCCCTCCTCGGGCCACTTCCTCGTCGCGTCGATGCCTGCCTTGCCGCCCCAGAACTGCTGGTAGGAAGCGTGGTCCAGATGGTCCACCGGTCCTTCGACCACCGTCAGGTCGCGGGCGTAGTCCGTGTTGCCAAGTGCACGCCAGGACACCTCGTGCAGATCGTGGACGTCGCAGTCGGAGTCGACGACCACGACCAGCTTGCTCAGCGACAACATGTGGGCGCCCCAGATGGCGTGCATGACCTTCTGCGCGTGCTTCGGGTACTTCTTGTCGATCGAGACGATCACGCAATTGTGGAAACCGCCGGACTCCGGGAGGTGGTAGTCCACGATGTCCGGCACGATGATCTTGAGGAGGGGCAGGAAGAAGCGCTCCGTCGCGCGGCCGAGCGGGCCGTCCTCCGTGGGCGGCCTGCCCACCACGATCGACTGGAGCAGTGGCCGCTTGCGCATCGTGACGCAGTCGACGGTGAGGGCGGGGAAGTCCTCCTGCGGCGTGTAGAAACCGGTGTGGTCGCCGAACGGCCCCTCGGGGAGCGTCTTCCCGGGCTCCAGCCAGCCCTCCACCACGACCTCCGCCTGCGCCGGGACCTGCAGCGGCACCGTCTTGCAGTCGACCATCTCGATCCGCTTGCCCTGCACGAAGCCCGCGAAGAGGTACTCGTCGATGTCACCGGGCAACGGGGCCGTCGAGGCGTAGGTCACCGCCGGCGGGCAGCCGAAGGCGATCGCGACCGGCAGTCGCTCTCCGCGGCGTGCGGCCACCTGGTAGTGGTTGCGGCTGTCCTTGTGGATCTGCCAGTGCATGCCGATGGTGCGCTTGTCGTGACGCTGCAGGCGGTAGAGGCCGAGGTTGCGGACGCCGGTCTCGGGGTCCTTGGTGTGGGTGAGGCCCAGGTTGAAGAAGGAGCCGCCGTCCTTGGGCCAGGTGAACAGCGCGGGCAGCAGGTCGAGATCGACGTCGTCGCCGCGCAGGACCACCTCCTGCACCGGGGCGTCCTTCACCTTCTTCGGCGGCACGTGTGCCATCGAACCCAGCTTCCCGAAGGCCTCGCGCACACCGACGAAGCCGTGCGGAAGCTCGGGCTTCAGCAGCCCGCCGATCTTCGCGCTGATCTCGTCGTACGACTTCAGGCCCAGCGACTTGAGCAGCCGGCGGTCGGTGCCGTACACGTTCATCGCGAGCGGCATCGAGGAACCGCGCACGTTCTCGAAGAGCAGCGCCGGGCCCCCGGACTTCTGGACCCGGTCGACGATCTCCCCGACCTCCAGGTGCGGGTCGACTTCGGCCTTGATGCGCTTGAGGTCGCCCTCGCGCTCCAGGGCGCGGAGCAGCGAGCGAAGATCGTCATAAGCCATACGCCCCAGTATCTGTCACCGACTACCCTGGACCCGTCACCGGGGCCTTCCGCGGGCCCTCCGTCGCTTCCCGGGGGGATGCGCTCCGCAATGCTCAGGTACCTGCCGTTCATCCTGATCCTGGCGCTGACGATCTACGCCTTCATCGACTGCCTGAACACCTCCGAGGACGAGGTCAAGCACCTGCCCAAGGTCGTCTGGGTGATCATCATCCTGCTGTTCTCCATCGTCGGCCCGGTCGTCTGGCTGGCCGCCGGCAAAGCGCGGCGCGGCGCGGCGGGCGGGGCTGCCCCCGCCCCGTGGCAGCGCAACCGTCGCACGGCGTGGGTCGCACCCGACGACAACCCCGAATTCCTCGCCTCGCTCAAGGATCGGAAGGACAAGGACGAGGAACTCCTCAAGGACTGGGAGGCGGACCTGCGCCGCCGCGAGGAGGAGCTGAAGCGACGCGAGCAGGGCGGCGACCCCGACAGCTCCTCCTGACGGGCCCACGAGGCCGGGGAGCGGGCCCGGCACTGGAGCGTGACGTCATGGACCTCTTCGACCGGGAACAGGACCGGCGGTGGCTGGGCACCGCGGTTGCCGAGGCGCGAGCGGGCCTCGCGGAGGGCGGCATCCCCATCGGGGCGGCGCTGTACGGGCCGGACGGCACGGTCCTCGGCCGTGGCCGCAACCGCCGGGTCCAGGACGACGATCCGTCGGTGCACGCCGAAACGGCGGCGTTCCGTGCGGCAGGACGTCGGAGGTCGTACCGCCGGACGACGATGGTGACGACGCTCTCCCCCTGCTGGTACTGCTCCGGCCTCGTCCGCCAGTTCGCCATCCCCAGGGTCGTCATCGGCGAGGCACGGACCTTCCCCGGAGCCCACGGCTGGCTCGCCGCGCACGGCGTGGAGGTCGTCGTCCTGGACGACCCCGAGTGCACGGCCCTGATGCACGACTTCATCGGCAAGCACCCCGACCTGTGGAGTGAGGACATCGGCGATGGCGACTGACCGCGTTCCCGTGATCCCCGTGATCGACCTGGGCGGCTGGCTCGACGGGGATCCCGAGGCCAGGGCCCGTACCGCGGCCACCGTGGACGGCGCGCTGCGCAACGCCGGATTCCTGCTGGTCACCGGCCACGGCGTGGATCCGCGGCTGCGTCGGGAGATCCGGACGCTGGCCCGCGGGTTCTTCCGGCTGCCGCCCGCCGCCAAGGAGCCGTACGCGGTTCGGGTCGGAGAACGCGGCTGGCTGGGGCCCGGCGCCGAGGCGAACGGCTACGCGGAGGGCACGCAGACGCCGCCCGACCTGAAGGAGTCGCTGTCGTTCGCCGCGGACGAGCCGACCGGTGACCGCGCGGTGGATGCCGAGTGGTTCCTGCCGAACACCTGGCCCACCGAGGTCCCGGCACTGCGACCGGCGGTGGAGGCGTACCTCGCGCAGATGCGGACGCTCTCGGACCGGCTTCTGGAACTGCTCGGCATCGCCCTGGGAGGACCCGGGGACTTCTTCACCCGGCACACCCGCCATCCGACGTGGGGCTTCAACATCAACTGGTACCCGGGGCGGAACGTCGTCGGCGAGCCGCAGCCGGGCCAGTTCCGGATCGGTCCGCACACCGACTTCGGTACGGTCACCGTGCTCGACCGGCAGACCGGTAGGGGCGGGCTCCAGGTCTTCACGGACGAGGGCGGCTGGGAGGACGCTCCGTACGTGCAGGACGCACTCACGGTCAACATCGGGGACCTCATGGCCCGCTGGACGGACGGCCGCTGGTGCTCCGGGCGCCACCGGGTGCTGCCGCCGCCCGCGGCCGCTCCGGCGGAGGAGCTGATCTCGCTGGTGTACTTCTACGAGTGCGATCCGGGGACGGACGTGCGCGGCACGGACTCGCACCGCTACCTGCGGGCCCAGCTGGACGCGATCAGGGCCGGCTGACGTACTCCTCGCGCAGCTCCCGGAAGCGGTCCGGCGTCCAGGCGGCCCAGGCCGCCCCGTCCGTGGGGTGCCCGTCGAGCGCCCGGGCGAGGTACTCGAAATGCTGGTGCCAGCCCGCCAGGTTGTCGAGGCTCTGCTCGTCGGTGCCGGTGAACTCGTTGGTGAAGCGCAGGACCGTCGCGAGGGAGTCCGCCGGTGCGGGCTCCATGTGGAAGCGGATCCGGCCGTACACCTCGACGGTGTACTCGGCGACCGACTCCATGTCCCACGCCGTCACCCGTCCGGAGACCGCGGTCGGCTCCTCCCCGGGTGCCGCGTTCAGCCAGCGGAGCTGTACGGAGCCGCCCAAATGGGTCTCCAACAGGTCGGCAGCGGCGAGCCACTGGGGCAGTCCTTCGGGCGTGGCCACGGCGGACCAGACGCGCACCACGGGGTGCGGCAGCAGGAACAGGAAGTGCAGCACGTGGGTGTCGCCGTCGCGCGTCTCGCTGGTGCCGTGGGGGATCGCTTCCGTCATGGCACCAGCTTTGCCCGGCGGCGCCGGGAACGCGACCTCAGACCCCCGCGTACGAGTGGAGGCTGTTCACGAAGATGTTGACGCCGTAGTAGTTGAAGAGGAAGCAGCCGAAGGCGATCAGCGCGATGTACGCCGCCTTGCGGCCCTTCCAGCCCGCCGTCGCGCGCGCGTGCAGGTACGCGGCGTACGCCACCCAGGTGATGAAGGACCACACTTCCTTGGCGTCCCAGCCCCAATAGCGGCCCCAGGCGTCGCCGGCCCAGATCGCTCCGGCGATGATCGTGAACGTCCACAGCGGGAACACCGCGGCGTTGATGCGGTAGGAGAACTTGTCCAGGCTGGCGGCGGACGGGAGACGCTCCAGAACCGACCGGGCGAAGCCTCCCGGGTTGCCGCCGTTCGCCAGCTTGTTCTCGTAGGAGTCGCGGAACAGGTACAGCAGGGTGCCGACGGCACCCAGGTAGAACACCGCGCCGCAGAAGATCGCCGTGGACACGTGGATCCACAGCCAGTAGGAGTGCAGCGCAGGGACCAGCTGGTCGCTCTCGGTGTAGAGCCACGTGACGGCGATGCCGAGGTCGAGCAGGACGGTGGTGACCAGCGGCAGCCCGATCCAGCGGACGTTCTTCTTCGCGACCAGGAAGCCGAGGTACGCGGCCACCACCATGGTGGAGAACGTGGTGGAGAACTCGTACATGTTGCCCCAGGGGGCGCGCTGGACCGACAGGGCGCGGGCGACGACACCCGCGGCCTCCACCAGGAAGGCCAGGACCGTCAGCGAGACCGCGATCCGGCCGTAGACGTCACCCTGCTGGTCACCGGCGGCGGCGCCGGGGCCGTCCGGCACGTCCCGGGCGCCGGCCGCGGACCGCGTGACGATCTCCGGCCGGTTCAGGACGGCCGTGCCGCCGCCCTTCTGTGCGACGCGGACCTGCGGGGCGGCAGCGGCCCCCGCCCCGGCGGTGAGCGCGGCGGCGGTCCGGCCGACCTTGCTGCGGCTGCCGAGTACCCACTCGGCGATGTGCGCCAGGAAGGCCAGGGTGTACACGGCCATCGCCGAGTAGATCAGCACGTTGCTGAACTGAGCGAGGCTCTCGTTGGTGGCGGCGGCGAGGATCACTTCTCAGCCCCTCGGGAGGTGGGTTCGTTCGGTTCGGACGCCGTCGGCGCCTGGGCGTGCAGGGTTTCGGCCAGGGAGGCCAGTTCTTCGGGGAGCCTGGCGGACTCGCTCCGCCCCAGCCCCGCCATCTCGACGACGGTCAGACCGTCCTCCCCCCGCACGGCCCGCACCCAGACCCGGCGGCGCTGGATGAACAGCGAGCCCGCCAGTCCGGCGATCGCGGCGATCGCGCCCGAGAGCGCCAGGCCGTTGCCCGGCTGCTGGGAGATCTTGAAGCTGGCCCACTCCTTGATCTCCTTCTCGAAGGTGATCGAGCCGGCCCCGCCGGGCAGCGTCATCGTCTCGCCCGGCATCAGCGACTTCTTGAACACCTGGCCGGACGCGTCCTTGAACGGCGTCATCTTCCGGGTGTCCAACTGGTACACGTTCTGCGGGACACCACCGTTGACGCGCAGGTCTCCGTGGTAGGCGCTCAGGTTGAGGACAGGGAAGACCAGGGCCGGGAACTGGGAGAACATCTGCCCCTTGCCCTTGCCCGCGTACGTCGGGACGAAGAAGGCAGGAAAGCCCAGCTGGTCCTTCTTGCCGTTCTTGTCCCGGTATCCATCCATCACCTTGATGACACCGGTGGAGGTGATGTTGTTGTCGACCGGCAGCAGCGGTACGGCCTGCCGGGAGACGACCTGCCCCCTGCCGTCGCGCACCGTGACGACCGGTGCGTAGCCGTGCGAGATCAGGTAGACCTTGGAACCGTCCACCTCCAAGGGCTCGTTGACCCGGATGACGGACTTCCGGTCCTTGCCCTCGGCCCCCTCGGCATAGGTCACCGCGGCCTCGAAGGTGCGTGGCGTTCCCCGCTGCGGCCCGCCCGTCTCGTACGTCGCGGTGAACTTGTCCAGGGAGAAGCTGAACGGAACCAGGTCGTCGACGCTGAACATCGACCCGGACTTGAAGTCGTCGTACTGGGGCAGGGTGTTCGCGAAGCCGTCACCCTCAACGATCAACTTGCCGCCCTCCGACTTGAACAGCTGTCCGGCGGCGAACGCCACGAGCATCACGATGAGCGCGACGTGGAAGAGCAGATTGCCCACTTCACGGAAGTAGCCCTTCTCAGCAGCGACCGCCCCACCGGCGGTGTGCGCACGGAACCGGCGCTTCCGCAGCATCGCCAGCGCGGCCTCGCGCACCGCCTCCGGAGCGGCCTCGGTGCGCCAGGTCGCGTACACGGGCAGTCGGGTGAGCCGCTTGGGCGCGCCCGGGGGTCGGCCTCGTAGCTGGCCGACGAACTGCCAGGTGCGGGGCACGATGCAGCCGATGAGCGAGACGAACAGCAGGAGGTAGATCGCCGAGAACCAGACCGAGCTGTAGACGTCGAACAGCTGGAGCTTCTCGAAGACCGGCGTCCAGAACTCGTTGTTCGCCTTCCAGGTGCGGACCTTCAACTCGTCCACGCTGTTCTGCGGGATGAGGGAGCCCGGGATCGCCCCGAGGGAGAGCATGAAGAGCAGGATCAGCGCGACCCTCATCGACGTCAGCTGCCGCCAGAACCAGCGCACCCAGCCGACCGTCTCCCGGAGCGTCCAAGCGAGCGCCCCGGCGGCACCGGGCGCCCGCGAGCCGCCGAAGGAGCCGGGCACGGACTTCTCCTGCGGCGCCGTGGACAGCTGTTCACCGGCCGTGGCGAGCTCGCCGTGATCGACGGGCTCCGGGTCGGTGGTGCTCCCCGTCGTGTCAGTCCTGCTCATGGATCAGATCCCCACCTGGAAACCGCTGGCCCAGCCCTGCATGTCCTGGACGAGGATGTCCCACGCACCTGTGAGCAGCAGCAGACCGGTGACGACCATCATGCCGCCGCCGATGCGCATCACCCACGCGTAGTGCAGCTTCACCCAGCCGAACGCGCCCAGCGCCTTGCGGAAGGCGACGGCGGCGAGGATGAACGGCAGACCGAGACCGAAGCAGTAGGCGACCGAGAGCAGGGCGCCGCGGCCGGCGCTGGCTTCGCTGGTGGCGAGCCCGTTGACGACGGTGAGCGTCGGGCCGATGCACGGGGTCCAGCCGATCCCGAAGAGCGCACCCAGCAGCGGCGCCCCCACCAAGCCCGTCACCGGGCGTTTGTGGAACCGGAACTCCCGCTGGGTGAACCAGGGCATCAGCCCCATGAAGAAGATCCCCATGAGGATCATCAGTACGCCGAGGACCGTGGTGAGCACCTCCCGGTGCTCGGCCAGGGTCCAGCCGAAGAAGCCGAAGAGCGCTCCGCCAGAGACGAAGACGGCCGAGAAGCCGAGGACGAAGAGCGACGCCCCGGCGGCCATCCTGCCCCGCTTGGCCTCGGCGAGATCGGTACCCGCCACGCCGGTCACGTAACTGAGGTAGCCCGGAACCAGGGGCAGCACACACGGTGAGAAGAAGGAGACGAGCCCCCCGAGCACGGCGATGGGCAGCGCGAGCAGCAGCGCTCCGCTGATGAGCGTGTCGTTCACCGGGCAGCCCTCCACCGGCCGCCGCCCCTGGCAAGGCCGCGCATCACTTCTCCGCGACCAGCGGGTCGATCATGGAGTGCAGCTGCTTGTCGTCGAGCGCCGTCAGCGCGCGGGCTGCGATCTTCCCCTCGCGGTCGACGACGACCGTGGACGGAATGCCCTGCAGGCTGAGGCTGCCCTTGGGGAACTTCAGGCCCATCTTGCCGCTCGGGTCGTGGAAGCTCGGGTAGCCGACCTGGAATTCCTTCTCGAAGGCGAGCGCCGGGCCGGTCTGCGGGTCGCGGGTGTTGATCCCGACGAACTCCACGCCCTTGCTCTTGGTCTCCTTCGCGACCTTGGTGAGGTAGGGCGCCTCGGCTCGACAGGGCGCGCACCACGAGCCCCAGAGGTTCAGCACGATGATCTTGCCCTTGTAGTCGGCGAGGCTGAGCGGCTTGCCCGAGAGGTCCTTGCCGCTCAGCACGGGGGCGTCCACGCGCTTGCCCTTGGCCACGGTCGAGATACCACCGTTGCTGGCCACGAAGTTGGTGTCGCCACCACCACCGGACTTGCCGGTCGTGCCGCCACTGCACGCCGACAGCGTGAGTGCGGCCGCCAGTACTGCGACACCGATGGCCGGCAAGGTGACTCGGGGGGCGCGGATAAGGCTCATGTGAAAAGTTTCGCATGAGCCTTCTGGGGATCTTCCGCGCCCCCCCGGGTGCCCGTAACGCCCGGTGTCAAGGACGATTAAGCAGTGGCCTTGAGGAAGGTCTTCCAACCGCCCGCGGGGGACTGGCCGACCTCCAGCGTGCGCAGCTGCGTGAGGATCTTCGGATCCTGGACGTCGATCCAGTCGCAGAACTGACGGAAGGACACGAGCCGCACGTCCTTCTTTCCCGCCATCCCCTTCAGGGCCTCCTCGACGGCGTCCATGTATATCCCGCCGTTCCACTGCTCGAAGTGGTTGCCGATGAAGAACGGTGCGCGATTCGACTCGTAGGCGCGCGTGAATCCCTTGAGGTACGACTCGGTCGCCTGCTTGCGCCAACCCGGATAACGGGAAGGCATGCCCTTCGTCGAATTCTGCGACTGGTTGGCGAGGATGTTGTAGTCCATGGACAGCACCTCGAAGGAGTGCCCGGGGAACGGCATGGCCTGCAGTGGCAGGTCCCAGACGCCGTCCCGCTTCTCCGGCCACTTCTGCCGACCGCCGGGTGAGCTCGCGTCATATCGCCAACCGAGCTTCTTCGCGGTCGGGAGGAGCTTCTCCTGACCCAGCAGGCACGGCGTACGGCCGCCGACGAGTTCCTTGTGGTAGTCGAACGGCAGTGGATCGAGGTCCCTCCAGCCGGTGTTCGTCTTCCACTGGGTGACGAAGGACACAGCCTGGTCGATCTCGTTCTGCCACTGGGCGGGGGTCCAATTGCCCACCGAACCGGACCCGCTGCAGAAGTGCCCGTTGAAGTGCGTGCCTATCTCGTGGCCGTCGAGCCAGGCCTGCCGGACGTACTTCAGCGTCTCCTTGATGTGCGGGTCGGTGAGATAGCCGATGTCGGACGCGCCGACCGGATTGTTCGGCGGCTTGTAGAGGGTCTTCTTCGCCTCGGGCAGCAGATAGAGCCCGGACAGGAAGAAGGTCATCGCCGCACCGTGGCTCTTGGCGAGTTCCAGGAAGCGTGGGAAGAGGCCGTTACCGACCTCACCCGCCCCGTCCCAGGAGAAGACCACGAATTGCGGCGGGGTCTGCCCCGGTTCGAGCGGGACCGGCTTCTCCGGCTGCTTCGGCTGCTTTCCCGTGTCGGCGGTCGAGCCGTCACCTATGAGGCGGACCGGCTTCTCGTCAGAGCCGGACCCTTCGCCCCCGCCGCCACTGCCGGCACTTGCCTTGCCCCCTGTGTCGTTGCTTGAGTCGGGGCCGCAGCCGGCGATTCCGATCGCCGCTGCGGCACCGAGTCCTGCTCCCAACATGCTCCGTCGGCTGATGTTGCGCATACCGCCGTCCCCGATTCCATCGCGTTCACTGCCGCCGTACAACCAGAGGGTTAGATGGCGCGCGCAACGCGAAGGTTCCAGGGACTAGCACAAAAAATGAATCGCTACCAGGGAGTCATGCGCCAAATGCCTTCGACTTTCCCTTCACCGGCTTGGCCCCGGCGAGGAGATGAGCGGGGACGAGGTCCCGAGCGGGCTCCGAGTAGCCGACCGAGACGATCTTGTCGCCGACGTAGGTGAAGCTCGTCAACGACGCGAGGGTGCACTGCCGGCGCCTCGGGTCGTGCCAGAGCCTGCGCCGCTCCACGTAACTGCGCACGATCCAGATCGGCAGTTGGTGGCTGACCAGGACGGCCTCGTGCCCGCGGGCGGCGTCGCGCGCCGCGTCCAGCGCGCCCATCATCCGCACCACCTGGTCGAGATACGGCTCGCCCCAGGACGGCCGGAACGGGTTGGTCAGGTGCTTCCAGTTGCTCGGCTTGCGCAGCGCACCGTCACCCACTCCGAAGGTCTTGCCCTCGAAGACGTTCGCCGCCTCGATCAGCCGCTCGTCGGTGCCCAGGTCGAGCCCGTGCGACTTGGCGATGGGGGTCGCCGTTTCCTGGGCCCGCTCCAGCGGGGAGGACACGACGTGAGTGATGTCACGTTCCGCCAGGTGCTCGGCCACCCGATCGGCCATCTGCCTGCCGAGATCGGACAGGTGGTACCCCGGTCGGCGCCCGTACAGCACCCCGTCGGGATTGTGCACTTCCCCGTGCCGCATGAGATGGACGACCGTCTTTTCCGTACTGGTCATGCGACGGCCTCCGCAGCGGCGCGAGCGGCCGCGGGCAGTGCGGCGGCGATCCGTGCGATCGCCGCGTCGTCGTGGGCGGTCGACACGAACCAGGATTCGAAGGCGGACGGCGGGAGGTAGACGCCCTGAGAGAGCATCGAGTGGAAGAAGGCGTTGAAGCGGAAGGCTTCCTGCTGCTTCGCCTGCTCGTAGTCACGGACCTCGCGGTCGGTGAAGAAGATCGAGAACATGTTCGAGGCGGTCTGGAGCCGGTGCGCCACGCCCTCCTTCGACAGGGCCTCGGTCACGAGGTCCCGGACCTGCTCGGCAGCCCGGTCGACCTTCGCGTAGGCGGCGTCGTCGAGCAGCCGCAGCTGGGCGAGGCCCGCGGCGGTCGCGATCGGGTTCCCGGAGAGGGTGCCGGCCTGGTAGACCGGCCCGGCCGGAGCGAGGTGGCCCATGACGTCGGCACGGCCGCCGAACGCCGCGGCCGGGAAGCCGCCACCCATGACCTTGCCGAACGTCAGCAGGTCGGGGACGACGCCGTCGACGCCGAACCAGCCGGACCTGCTGGTGCGGAAACCGGTCATCACCTCGTCGGAGATGTACAACGCGCCGTTCGCGGCACACGCGTCCTTGAGCCCCTGGTTGAAGCCGGGCAGCGGCGGGACCACGCCCATGTTGCCCGGCGACGCCTCCGTGATCACACAGGCGATCTCGCCCGGGTGCGCCCGGAAGGCGGCGCGCACCGCGTCCAGGTCGTTGTACGGCAGGACGATCGTCTCGCCCGCCTGGGCGCCCGTGACACCAGGGGTGTCCGGCAGGCCGAAGGTCGCCACGCCGGAACCCGCCGCGGCGAGCAGCGCGTCCACGTGTCCGTGGTAGCAGCCCGCGAACTTGATCACCTTGGCGCGCCCGGTGAACCCGCGGGCCAGCCGGATCGCGGACATCGTCGCCTCCGTACCGGAGGAGACGAGCCTCACCTGCTCGACGGGGGCGACCCGGGCCACGATCTCCTCGGCGAGCGCGACTTCGCCCTCACCCGGCGTGCCGAACGAGGTACCGCGGGCGACGGCCTCCTGGACGGCGGCGACGACCTCGGGGTGGGCGTGCCCGAGGATCATCGGACCCCAGGAGCACACGAGGTCGACGTAACTGCGCCCGTCGGCGTCCGTCAGGTACGGACCCGAACCGGACACCATGAACCGGGGCGTACCGCCCACGGCACGAAAAGCGCGGACAGGAGAGTTCACGCCGCCGGGCGTCACGAGGGACGCGCGGTCGAAAAGCGTCTGCGAAACTGGGGCGTCATAGGGAAAGCTCACGGAATCCATGGTGTCAGAGGCCCGGACGGATCTGCGGACAGGTGTTTCACTGCACGTTCGTGGGGGAGGTCACTGTCACGATGATCGGGTTGCGCGGCAGGGCTGTGCGTCCTAAAAGCAGTCGGGTGGAGATATGCATCGCGGTGGCGGACTGGGCGAGGGAACCGATGACCTGGGTCCCGAGCCTGCCCGACGGGGGAGGCACCGGCGGCACGAGGCTGACGAGCCCATGGCAGGCAAGGGCGGCAGCCCGTTGGGGGGCGGCAGCCCCATGGGGGTGACCTACAAGTACTTCGGCGCCCCGGACGGTGCCACGGCGGCCCGCGTGCCGATCTCGATGCGCCCGGAGGAGCTCGGCGGTGACGAGCTCGGCATGGGCGGCATGTTCACCAAGATCAAGCCAGAAACGATAGCCGCCATGGTCCTCACGGGGATCCAGGGCATGCCCCTGCACAGGGTGCCGCCCCTGGAGCTGGTGGTGCTCCACCCCGACTACGCGGTGGTGAAGCTGCCCATGACCGTGGTCGACCCCCTGCGCGGCATCGGCGACGAGTCGGTGGGCGCGGCGGCGTTCATCTGGTCGACGGTCCCGGACAGGGGCGGCCCGCGAGATGCGTTCAACGTCTACCAGCTGCTGCACGAGTGGCAGGATTTCAGCCATCGTCTGCACGAGGCGGGGCATCAGCCGTACTGCCTGGTGTGGCCCTGAGCTGGTTTTCACTGGTAGCGGGCGGGATTTCGGGGCCCCGCCCTCGTCAACGCACCGGGAGCGGCCGGCAGGCGCCCGCCTCTTCGCGTCGACGAGGCGGCGGAGGCGGTGTGCCGGACGGGAACGTCCCGCCGTGGCAGGGCCGCGGGCCCGGCTGCAAGCGGTGTCGGCCGGCTGGTCCTGATCACGGCGATGGAGTGGGCCTTCTCTGCCTCGACCAGCCAGGAGGCGTTCGCCGTGTCCGAGCGCGGCGCGTCGAAGGTGACGGCGGCGTCGGCCGACTCCAGCGACGCCGGCAGTGGCCGGACCTGCGTGGTCTCCTTCGTCGTGGCACCGACCTCGGCCTGGGTGAGGGGCACGGCGCGGCCGTGGGTACCCGCGGAGAGCAGGTGCCTTCACGCCGAGGTGAGACGGCCGACCCTGGAGCGCTGTGCCGTCGACGGCGATGACGCGCCGCCGCCCGACTGCGGACGTTGTCACAGCGGGCGCGGTGGCTGACGGCGCGGTGCCGATCGGCAGGGTGGGCCTTCGCGGCCCGGTCCAGGGCGTCGCGCCAACGGCAGGATTCCGGGCGTTCGATCGACTCGGCAGCTGAATCCGGAGAACCGTTCACCCGCCATACCCGCCATACCCGCCAACGTGACGACAGCGTCCGGGGATTGTGGCAGCGTGATGAACGGAGTGACGATCCGGGGGCTGGCCCCCGGATCCGCTGCGGCTCAGATCCCTCCGTACTCCTTCACCACGCGTCTGGCCTGGGCGAAGAGCATGCCCACATTGACCGACTTGCGGCATACCGCGACAGCGACGACGTCCTGGCTGTTGTTCATCCGGATGAACAGGTGGGTGAGGTTTTCACTGTTCACCAGGATTTCCTGGAAGTAGTGGTGATCGTTCTGGACTCCTCGTCGCTCCTTGAAGACGTCCTCGATCATCAGCACCGTGCGTCCCTGGAACAGGTCCAGCGTCGCGCCCGCGAGCAGGTCCAAGACCTCCGTGGGGTGGGTGTCGACGGTCTCGTAGGACAGGAGCATGCCGGTTGCCATGTCGACGACACCTGCCGCGACACAGTCGGGCGTCTCGGCTCTCAGAGCCTTCACCAGAGCCATGATCTGGTCTGAGAACCCCGTGATGCGCTTCGTGGCCATGTTCGTCACTTCCCTTCGGAGAGGATGGCTCCGATGCGCTTCAGCATCGGCTGGGATTCCCGGTGCAGCCGTTCGACGTCGAGCCCTTCGTCGCCGACGATCACCATCAGGGCCGTGTCCCCCACCGCGTACACCGCGGCGCAGCCCTTGCTCCCGCAAGCCACCGTGCGCTGCAGGGCCCCGCGGCCCGTGGCCGCCGCCGTACGCTGGGCAATGCCCATCTTGGCCGCGGCGAGCGCGGCGAGTCCGTTCGGTTCGATGTTGTCCTCCGTGTCGGCCGCGATGAGCAGTCCGTCCACGGCGGCGATGACCGTATCGGTGATTCCTGATATCTGGTCGCGAAGTTCCTTCAGCTCACCGGCCAACGCCTCGTGATCCATTCACATACCTCCTCGCACGTGTGCGTGATTCCCCGGGGTCATCAGGAGTCGGCGACCCTGAATTCCGCCGCCCGGGTACGGCTCCTGAGTCGGAAGAGCCCTTTCCAACTCGTTGCGGATTCCTCATGGACGAGGGTCTTCGACCTGAATCCGCTGGCTCCGGGGGTGCGGCGGGGCAGTGCTTCCCCACCGCGCACGGTGTCCACGGCGGCGGTCTCATGGCGTGGCACCGGTGCGTGCTCCGCCCATACCTTGGGCACGCCGATCGCCCCCGCACCGCGCGTGGCCCGCTCCAGAAGCCCTTCGCCGAGCATGCGGGACGTCTCGACGGTCACGCCGTAGACGCCGCGGCCTAGCGCGAAGGCGATGTCCCGCGGGGTGCGCCGGCCGTTGGCGAGGAAGAGGATCTCGCGCCTGTGCGGCGCCAGTTCCTCCACCGAGCCGCTGACGCCCTGCCCGGCGACGACCCGCTCGCGGTCGGGCAGGACGGCATGGGGCAGCGCGGCGAGCCCGGCGAGTTTCCTGGCGGCGGTGTCCAGCAGCCGCAGTGGATCGTCGCCGGGCGCGAGGGGGCCCTCCGGGCCACTGTCGTGTGTGGCAACGCAATCGGTCATGTCTCCCGCGACGACGGCGAATACTGCGTCCTGCAAGGCCATCGCGGAGACGACCTGAAGCTCGGCCGCGCCGATGTGCCCGCGGGTGACGAGTTCGGCATCCGCGGTCTCCGCAGCGGCCGGCGCGGGGAACAGCGCGGACCAGTCCGCCTCGCTCACCCGACCGGAGCGCAGGAGAAGCACTTCGACCCCAGGGGCTCCCGGGCTCTCGACCGCGACCACGGTTCCCTGCCGTAGATGGAACACACCGCCGGGCCTGCCCCGCACCCGAAGAGCCGTGGTGGTCTTGTCACTTCGGCACTGGGTCAGTGCGAGAGAGAGCACGCCGTGCCCGGCTCGGTGAAGGGATTCGCGAATGTCCGACACCACTCCCCCTTGACCTGGAACCCGCTCGTGCCCGACACGCACGAAATTCGCACGGGTGACTGACATATGACCCCGAGGGGGTATATGTATCAGCCGTGAAGGCGATTCCTCTGTCGGTGACACAATGTGACAGAAGCTGCAAACTTCCGCTGATCACCAGTCGTTCCACCCATGGAATTTCGATCAGCTACGTACGGTTACCGTCGGTCGGGAGCATCTGCCACGTGCGGCACCCGTGTCCGCCGGAGCGGCATCGCGCAGATGCCGACCGTGATGCGGCCGTCCCCGTGGGAACCGGTTGGCGGTCCCTCCCTCTGCTCCGGCTCCCGGCCGTGCGGAGCGGGCGGGTTCAGAGCCAGCCGTTGCGCCGGAAGCCCCGGTGGATCACGAAGCAGACGACCGCGATGACGGTGAGCGCGGCCGGATAGCCGTACGTCCAGCGCAATTCCGGCATGTGGTCGAAGTTCATGCCGTACACCCCGCAGACCATGGTCGGTACGGCCACGATCGCCGCCCACGCGGTGATCTTGCGCATGTCCTCGTTCTGCCCGAACGTCATCTGCGCCAGATGTGCCTGGAGTATCGAGTCCAGGAGCGCGTCGTACGCGTGGACCTGCTCACTGGCACGGGCGAGATGGTCGCAGACGTCCCGGAAATACGGCCGGATGTCGGCGTCGACGAGCGGGGCGGGCTGGGTGGCCAGGGCCTCCAACGGCCGGCTCAGCGGCGACATGGCCCGCTTGAACTCCAGCAGTTCCCGCTTCAGCTGGTAGATCCGCCCGGCATCCCCGCGGCCGGCCTGTTCGGAGAAGACGGCCGTCTCCACGGCCTCGATGTCGTCCTGCGCGGCGTCGGCCACGACCAGGTACTCGTCGACCACGAAGTCGGCGATGGCGTGCAGCACGGACGACGGGCCCTTGCCGAGCTGCGCGGGCACCGCCTCCAGGGCCTCGCGCAGCGGCCCGAGCGAGCCGTGCCGCCCGTACCGGATGGTGATCACGAAGTCCCGGCCGGTGATCACGGTGATCTCACCGGTCTCCACCACCTGGCTGGTGGCAGCCAGGTGGTCGTGCTCCGCGTACCCGACCGTTTTGAAGACCGCCAGCAGCGTGTCGTCGTACTGCACGACCTTGGCCCTACGGTGGGCGTTGACGGCGTCCTCCACGGTCAGCGGATGGAGGCCGAACAGCTCGGCGAGCGAGGCGAACTCGTCGCGGGCGGGCTCGTGCAGACCGATCCAGACGAAGCTGTTGCTCTCGGGTGCCGCCAGGTTCTCCTTGCGCACCCGCCGCAGGGCTTCCTCTGCCGGGCAGTTGCCGACCTGCCGCACACCGTCCGCGTAGCCCACGCAGTTGACGACGGAGCTGCCGAGCGGTGAACGCGCCGGATGGCTCAGGTCGACCGTGCGGCGGTACGCGCGACGCACCGCGCGGCGGAGGTTGCGGATCATCGACACCTGGGCTCCCGGGCGGACAGGGGCTGCCGGACTCATCGGCCTCGGCACTCGCTCCCGCAACCCTGTACGGCCCACACCCTCTTGTCCATGAAGAGCGGGGCCCACAGCGGCTGCAGATCGACGCGGGGCGGCCGCGGGCTCGTTCGGAGCGGCCCCCGCCGGGGGCGGTGCCGGGGTCCTGCCAGCGAGGCTTCCCCGAAGGTGTGGCGCGCACACACCGAGGGTCCGGACACCCGTCTGAGCAGTGAACGCACTCCAGCACATCGCCCTGACGGCCGATGTCCACCATGACCCCCGTGGTGGACACACCGGTCCCGTGATCGGCCGGAGTGCTCCCGTTGCCGTGACCCCGAGGAGGCCCGCGTGGCCGACGTCCTGCTGGTCCTGTGCATCCCGCTGACGGTCTGTGCCGGCGGCGTCTACGCGGTGTGCGAGAGCTGGTGGCGGCGCAGACGTCCGGCGCGGACTTCGCCGTACCCCGCCCGCTGCACGCACGCCGCCGCGCGCGCCGCGGAACGGGAGATGCTGGTCGAGGCGGCGGACATCGTTCAGGGGGCGTACGCCCGGTTCGCCGGGTTGTACGACGCCGACGGCCCGCAGCAGGCCCGGCGCGCCGCCGGAGCTGCCGGCAGCCCGAACACCGCCGCCTCCAGGGGCTGCCGGGACGCCGACCGGGTCACTTCGCCCGCGGGCTCCAGTGCGGGTCACGGCCCGTCGTCGCCAGCACCCGATGGAACGCCGGAGCGTCCTCCGGCAGGCTGACGGGCTCGCCGAACGCCCCCCATGCGCGGGCCGTGGGCGCCATCTCCGTCAACGCGCGATCGAGTTCCGTGACGACGTCCGGATCCGGGTCGTACGCCTGACCGGTCGCCCGGGCCAGGTCCCACGCGTGCACGGTCAGGTCGCCGAGCACCATGTGGCCGACGGTCCTGGCCGGGAACCCCAGGGAGCCCGACGTGCCGTCCTCCGCACCCGGTTCGGCCCAGGCCTTCGCCAGCCGCGCGGCCTCCTCCTCGAACGCGCCCTGCCAGTCCCCGGTGGTCAGGTCGGGCGTGGTGGAGAAGTCGGCGTCCTGCTTCGCCGCGAGCGCTCGGAAGTTCACGATCACCTGGAGGAGGTGGTTGACCAGAGCGCGTACGTCGTAGTCCGCGCAGGGGGTCGGAGCGGTCAGCTGGTCCGGGGTCACCGCGCGCACCACCGGCAAGGCACGCGCGGTCGTGGCGTCGAGCAGTTCACTGATGGCCTTCATGGCCCCGGACCCTAGGCAGCCGCGCCCCCTGCGTCTTGAACGAACGCGACATAGGATCCGGACATGGCCGAGCCTCAGGCGGGAGACGGCCCGCGAAGCGACACGCGGGGCATCGTCGACGCCCGCGAGCTCTTCGCTCGCGTGCGGTTCCGTCGCCGGGAGGCCGCCCCTCCGCTGCGGCCCTACCTCGAGCACTACTGGCTGATCGACTGGGACCTCGCCGAGCCGTACGCCTCCCACGTGGTGCCCCATCCGTGCGTGAACGTGGTCTTCCAGCGGTACGGCGACGAGGCACCCTGGGGCGAGGTGGCCGGGGTCGGCCGTGAGCTCTTCACCAAGAAGCTGGAGGGGCGGGGGCGGGTCTGCGGCGTACAGTTCCGGCCGGGCGGCTTCCGACCCTTCGCGCCGCAGTGGCCGGTCTCCCAGTGGACGGGACGCCGCGTACCCGTCGATGACGTCCTCACGGACGCGGACGCGGACGCCGTCGTCGCGCCGGACGAGGAGGACGCCCGCGTCGCGGCGCTCGACGCCTTCCTGCTCGGGCTCCGCCCCGCCGCCGATCCGCAGGCGGAGCGCGCAACGGCACTGGTCGAGCGGGTCCGTCGGGACCGGACGATCCGCCGGGTGGGCCAACTCGCTGCACTGGAGGACGTGTCGGCGCGCACGCTGCAACGGCTCTTCGCCGCGTACGTCGGCGTGGGGCCCAAGTGGGTCGTCCTGCGCTACCGCATCCACGAGGCCCTGGAGCGTGCCGAGGCGGAGGGGAGGCCGGGCAACGAGCCGGACTGGGCGACGCTCGCCGCCGAACTGGGCTACAGCGACCAGGCCCACCTCGTCAGGGACTTCACGGCCACGGTAGGGGTGCCGCCGACGGCGTACCGGGCGCAGCAGCGCTGAGGCCGGCGCGCGGGCGACGCACAGGCGACACGCAGGCGACGCCAACTGCCGTGGGGCTGCCTGGCGCGGCTGGTCGGACCGCCGCCCGATGGGCATCACCTGCCGTGGCCGCGTCGACCGGGCGGCGGTGGCGGCTGCGCTCCGGGCGCCGCCGCCGACACGACGCCCGCGACGGGACGACCCGGGCCGCACCTGACCGACAGGGTCCCCGAACGGACACCCGGCCGCCACCCGGTCCCGATCAGCTTGACGGGAAGGGCGGCGCGATCCCGCCGAACGGGCCGCCTCGCGAAGCGACGCTCTCCGTCGCCCGTCGGGCCGGCCCTCCTCCGGGCCGGCGGCAGCACACGTCACGACGTCGCGGCGGCACGGGTGAAGGACCGGGCGACCCGCGGCCGACCACCACTCCCCCCCCAGCCAGCTGGTCGGACGCCACCGTGCCGGCGCGGAAAGCCGTGGCCCGCCCCGTCCACCCGATGGCATGCTGACGGCGTGAACGGACCGGAGATCCACATCAGTTTCGCCCCCGAGCTGCGGCTCTTCGTCGCGGCGGAGCGCCGCGACGGCCGGACGCCGCTCGTCACCGACGGCTCTTCGACCCTCGGTCACGTCGTCGAGTCGCTCGGTGTCCCCCTCACCGAAGCGGGGCGGCTGCTGGTGGACGGCCGCCCGGCCCCGGCGTCGCACGTCCCGACCGCCGGTGAGCACGTCGAGGTGCTGGGCGTCGAGCGCCCCCAGCGCGTACCGGGCGCCCCGCTCCGTTTCCTGCTCGACGTCCACCTGGGCACTCTCGCCCGGCGACTGAGGCTGCTCGGCGTCGACGCGGCGTACGAGAGCGAGGACATCGGTGACGCGGCGCTGGCCACGCTGTCCGCCCGCGAGCGGCGGGTGATGCTGTCGCGGGACCGCGGGCTGCTGCGCCGCCGGGAACTGTGGGCAGGGGCGTACGTCTACAGCGACCGCCCCGACGAGCAGCTCCGCGACGTGCTCCAGCGGTTCGCGCCCGTCCTGGCGCCGTGGACCCGCTGCACGGCCTGCAACGGCCCTCTGGCCGACGCCGACAAGGGATCCGTCGAGCACCACCTGGAGCAGGGCACGCAGCGCTCGTACGACGTGTTCGCCCAGTGCACGGACTGCGAGCGGGTCTACTGGCGCGGCGCGCACCACGCTCGGTTGGAGGCGATCGTCGAAGGCGCCCTGCGCGAGTTCGGCGGCGCGGTGGCCTAGGGGTCAGTAGCCAGTGGCTCAGTGGCCTGGTGGCCTTGGGGAGCCGTCACACACCGTCCCACGGGGACCGACACACCGGTTCCACCGGGCGACCGACGGGGCGCGGCAGACGGGGGGCTGCGCCACCCGTCCCGCCGGGGCCGTCCAGCGCCCCGTCCGCCGACTCCACTCACCCCCGCCCCCTGCCGGCGTCCGGGCTGCCCCCGGGCGGGCGCCAGGTGTCCCGGGCCACGCGCGCCGCGCGGACACCGACTGTGCGGACACCGACCGTGCGGACACCGACCGTGCACCGAGGAACCGCCGTGGGCCCGGCCCGCGGGAGGCCGCCGGCGGTGCTGGGCTGCGCCGAGGGCTCGCCTACGGGGCCTCGGCCGTCAGGTACCTCTGGACGGTGGGCGCGAGCCAGGCGATCACTTCCTCCTTGGGCATCTCGACCAAGGGAGGAATGCGCAGTACATAGCGGGCCAGCGCCATGCCCATGATCTGCGAGGCGGCCAGCGCCGCCCTCCGGGGAGCCTCGGCGGGGACCGGGCAGACTCCGGACGTTATCGGCAGCAGCTGGTCCCGGAAGACGTCCTGCATGCGCTCGGCGCCGGCGGCGTTGGTGACCCCGACGCGCAAGAGCGCCGTCAGCACCTCGTCGTCCTCCCACCGGTCGAGGAAGTGGGAGACCAGGACGGCGCCGACGTGCTTGCCGGGCACCGCACCCAGCTCCGGCAGCCGGAGCCGTATGTCGGACGCCGCAGCGAAGAGCCGCTCCTTGTTGCCGTAGTACCGCATCACCATCGACGGGTCGATGCCGGCGTCCCTGGCGATGGCGCGAATGGTGGCCCTCTCGTACCCGTCCGCGGCGAAGCGATCGCGCGCGGCTTCGAGGATCGCCGCACGCGTGGTGTCCGAACGGCGCGGTGCTACGTCTGTTTCCGGTATCACGCCAACAAGTGTAGGCCAACGGGTGTTGACGCACGAGGGCAGCCGATCTAAGGTTGCCAACAAGCGTTGACCAACAAGCGTTGGCCAACAGTCGTTGACGGGAGGAAGTCATGAGCGGGACACCCGGCACACGCGGTGAGGGCACGACCACCCCAGGCGGTCCCGACGCCGACGTGATCGTCGTGGGTGCGGGCCCCACCGGCCTGCTGCTCGCGGGCGACCTCGCAAGCGCGGGGCTCCGGGTCACGGTCGTCGAGCGCCGCTCGCACGAGACCAGCAACATGACCCGCGCATTCGGCGTGCACGCCCGCACGCTGGAGCTGCTGGACGCCCGGGGCCTGGCCGACGAGTTGCTGAAGACCGGCACGACGATCACCGGGCTGCAGTTCTTCCGCCACCTCTCACTGAACCTCTCCCGACTGCGCTCCCGCTTCCCGTTCCTGCTGATCACGCCGCAGTACGAGGTGGAACGGCTGCTGGAGCGCCGAGCAGTCTCCGCGGGGGTGGACATCCGCTACGACACGGAGCTGCGCGACCTTCACCAGGACGCCGACTCGGTGACCGCGAAGCTGCACACCACCGGCTCCACGCCCCCGGAGACCTCCCTGCGGGCGCGCTACCTCGTCGGGACGGACGGCGTTCGCAGCTCCGTGCGCGAGGCCCTCGGCCTCCCCTTCCCCGGTGCATCGGTCGTCCGATCCATCGTGTTGGCGGACGTCCGCCTCGCGCAGGAGCCCGACGACGTCCTCGCGGTCAACGGCACGGGCGAGGCGTTCGCCTTCATAGCGCCTTTCGGCGACGGCTGGTACCGGGTCATGGGGTGGCGGCGAAGCCATCAGGTACCGGACGGCGAGCCCGTGGACCTCGAAGAGGTGCGGGACATCGCACGTCGGGCACTCGGCACCGACTTCGGCATGAAGGACGCCCGCTGGATCTCCCGCTTCCACAGCGACGAGCGGCAGGCGCCCGCGTACCGGCTGGGTCGTGTCTTCCTCGCGGGCGACGCGGCGCACGTCCACTCCCCGGCCGGCGGGCAGGGGATGAACACCGGCCTGCAGGACGCGGCGAACCTCTCCTGGAAGCTTGCGGCTGCCGTGCGCGGCGGGGCGCCGGAGCCCGACGCACTCCTCGACAGCTACCAGTCCGAACGGCACCCGGTCGGCGCGATGGTCCTGCGCAGCAGCGGCGCGATCGTCCGGCTCGCCATGGCACACACACCGCTCCAACGCCTGGCGCGCTCCTCCGCCGCCCTGCTCCTGAGCTCGGTCCGGCCCGCAGCGGACAAGGCGATGGGCATGATCTCCGGGATCGGCATTTCCTACGGCCGGCCGCGCGGCGCCCACCGGCTGACCGGGCGGCGGGTCCCCGACGTCGAACTCGCGGAAGGCCGCCTCTACGAACTGCTCCGGACGGGCGGATTCGTCCTGATCACCCCGAAGGGCACGGACGGCGCCGCGCAAGGGGCGCCCGCTGCAGCCGGCCCCGTCACCCCGGCCCACTGGCGTACGCCGCGGCGGACGTCCCTGCTGATCCGCCCGGACGGATATGTCGCATGGGCACGGCAATGAGGCGGGGCTGCGCCCGGCACCGACCGTCACCACCCCCCGGGGCGCGTCGGCCGGGACCGCCCCGGGTTCAGAAGACGTATCCGTCAGCCGTCGCAAGGACCAGCACGCGGTGCTCGTCGTTCGCGCGATTCCGGTCCACCGCTCCGTCGCTCCATGCCGTCGACACCGCCATGACCAGCTCGTCGGGCTTCCCGAGAGCCCTCAGATCCAGGCTGATCCCCTTCGGCCTGCCACCCACCGGCAGGGCGCCCGTGCGGCACAGGACCACACGGTCCCCGCCCCTCAGGCACGACGGCGGCAGCTGGAGCCTGCTGCTCAACGGCACCGAGAAGGCCAACCGCACGGTCGCGTCGGCCACCTGACCGGGGCCGTCATTACTGCTCTCCGCCCAGACCCCGATCCGGCCGTCCCAGAGCCAGGCGTAGCCGTGGTGCGCCACGTCCGCCTCGACCGCCACGTCCGCCTCGGCCACCTCGGCCACCTCGACCGCCTCCGCAGCAGGGGCTGCCTCCGCCCGGACGGCCGTGCCCGCACCCGCCCCCGCACCTGTGGCCAGGACCACCACCGCAGCGACGGACACCACGATCAGACTCCTCCGCATCACCTGCATGCCCGAAAGATACCGATTGGCGCCCACAAAGCTGACCCCCTGTCAATCCGGCGCGTCCCAGGGCGCCCCAACGTCACCCCAACGCCGGAAGCTCGACGAGAGCGACCGCGCGCGACGCCGCTCGGGGCAGTCGCCGGGCTTCCAGACCGACGGCCCACCGGTCGGCGGAACAGCGGAGGAGGCCGGGGCGGTGCCCACGGCGGCACGGCTGACGACGGCTACCGGCCCGCCCGGCGGGGCACCCGGCGCTGATCCCCCTCCCAGGCCCTTAGGGCCACCCCGCACCGCGGGGCGGCCCCGCCCACGGGTGCACGGTGCAGTCACCGACCGCGGCATATCCTGACTCCTGAATCGATCAGCTGACCGAGGAGCCTCCATGACCGCCGCCCCCATCGCCGTCGTCACCGGAGCGAGCAGCGGAATCGGCGCCGCCACCGCCCGCGGGCTGGCCGCGGTCGGCTACCACGTGATCCTCACCGCCCGCCGCAAGGACCGCATCGAGGACATCGCCGCCGAGCTGACCGACACCGGCCATCAAGCCACCGCCCACGCACTCGACGTCACCGACCGCGGCGCCGTGGACGCGTTCGCCGCCTCCTTGGAGGGCTCGGGACCGGTCAAGGTGCTGGTCAACAACGCCGGCGGAGCACTCGGCGCCGACCCGGTGGCGACCGGCGACCCGGCCGACTGGCGCCGGATGTACGAGGTCAACGTCCTCGGAACGCTCCACGTTACCCAGGCCCTGCTCCCGGCTCTCACCGCCAGCGGCGACGGCACCGTCGTCGTCCTCTCCTCCACGGCCGGCCACGGCACCTACGAAGGCGGCGCGGGGTACGTCGCGGCGAAGAACGGCGCCCGCGTGCTGGCCGAGACCCTCCGTCTGGAGATCGTGGGCGCCCCCGTCCGCGTCGTCGAGATCGCGCCCGGCATGGTCAAGACGGAGGAGTTCGCGACCACCCGTTTCCGCGGCAACACCGAGAAGGCCGCCAAGGTCTACGCGGGCGTCGCCGAGCCCCTCACCGCCGAGGATGTCGCCGAGACCATCACCTGGGCCGTCTCCCGCCCACCCCACGTCAACGTCGACCTGATGATCGTCCGACCGCGTGCCCAGGCCTCCAACACCAAGGTTCACCGCGAGCACTGACCTCCCGTACGGCGAGCCGCCGGTCGCGTGACGCGCCCGCCGACCCGGGCGTGGTGACGGGGCACGGCCCGGCGCCCGCCCGCTGGTCCGGCGCCGAGCAGGACCGCGCGTACACGGGGGACGGGTCACCTCGGCCGGTGGCACCCACTGGCCGAGGGGTCCGAACCGTACGCCCGGACAGCGGGGCCGGCAGGGTCGCCCCACGGCGAGCATGCGCACAGTGAGCCCCCACGCCGGCGCCCGGCTCCCCCTGCCCTGCCACCCCCCGCCCGGTCGTGGTCGCCGTCGCGGAAGGAACCCGCCCCGCCCCGGACACGCACCTCGACGCGATCGTGCCCGCGGTCACGACCACAGCCCCGACCGATGGGGCCTCCCCGGCCGGAGGGGGCAACGTGAGCAACGTGCGAAGGGCAACGTGCGAAGCGGCACGTGTCCGACCACGACGCGCGCGGGCCCCGCGCCTGCGAAGGGGCACCGGCCTCGGTGCCGATGACTCGGCCATTCGGCTGAAGCCGACGCGCGCGCACGCACGCGGCGGGATCTGGTGGACGCGGGAACATGCCGCCGTCCGGCGCGCCCACGGCACCGGCGCCCAGCTCCGAAGGGGGAGACATGCCGATACCCAGCCCCCCGGCGTGCCGGGGTCGAACGGCCGCGTTCATCGCCGTCATCGCCGTGACTGCGGTCTGCTCGACGGTGTACACCGGGCCGGACCTCGCCGTGACCGGCGGACCACCGCCCTCGGTGCCCGCTCCGCAGCTGGACTAGCAACCCTGCGTCCAGGGCAGCCCGTTCGACTGCGCGACCGCGGAGGTCCCGCTGGACTACGACGGCCCCGGGGGCCGCACCATCGAGTTGGCAGTGATCAAACGGGAGGCGGCCGTCACCGAACGGCGCATCGGCACCCTCTTCTTCAACCCCGGCGGCCCTGGCGGGCCCGGGACGGTGCAGTTCCCGCAGGAGTACGAGCTCTTCCCCCGAGAAGTACGGGAACGGTTCGACATCGTCAGCTGGGATCCCCGTGGAGTCGGCAGCAGCACCGCTGTGAACTGCTTCACGAACCCCGCGGCGGCCGAAGCCTGGACGGCGAGCAAACCGGCCGGCTTCCCGGCGGGCGAGCAGGAGCGGACGGCCTGGATCGCCGCGTACAAGGACCTGGCCCGGCGCTGCCGGCAACGTGACCCCGACCTCCTGCGCCATGTGTCGACCGCCGACACCGCCCGCGACCTCGATCAGCTACGCCAGGCCGTGGGCGAACCACGACTGAACTACCTCGGGATCTCCTACGGCACGATCCTCGGCGCCACCTACGCCAACCTGTTCCCCGGCAGGGTCCGCGCCATGGTCCTCGACAGCGACATCGACCCCACGGCCTGGACGGATCGTGGCTCCCCACGGAAGCCCACCCTCCCGACCTTCCTGCGCATGGGCTCCGACCGCACCGGCGCAGCGACCCTGGACCAGTTCCTGGCCCTGTGCGGATCCACCACCCCCGCCCGCTGCGCCTTCTCCGCCGGGAACCCGCAGGCGACTCGGGACAAGTGGGACCAGCTGACACAGCGCCTCCGGGAGCACCCGGTGGGCCCCTGGACCTACGGCCGGACCGTCGGTGACGTCGTGAACGGCCTCTACGTCGTCCACCCCGGATGGGCGGACCTCGCCGACAGGCTGCAGGAACTTTGGCAGGGGCGGACTCCCGAGCCGCCCGCAGCGCCGCCCCCGCCGCCGGTCCCCCGTCCGAACCCGTACCTGGGCGAGGAACAGGCGGCTGCGGTGCTCTGCGGCGACAGCCCCAATCCGCGTGATCCCAGTGCGTACCACGCTCTGGAGGAAGCCAGCGCCCTGCGGGCGGGCGACGCCGGCCGTTTCTGGACCTGGGCCGCGGAACCGTGCGCCACCTGGCCGGTCGTGGCTGCGAACCGCTACCTGGGTCCGTGGAACAAGCCGACGGCCCGCCCCGTCCTGGTGGTCGGTACCAGCTACGACCCTTCCACGCCCTACGCGGACGCCCGAGCCATGGCCGGGGAACTGGCCAGCGCCCGCCTGCTCACCCACCACGGGTACGGGCACACGGCACTGATCAATCCGAGCAGTTGCGTCAAGGAGTACGAGAGCCGCTACTTCATCGACGGCACCCTCCCGCCGGTGGGGGCGACGTGCCGGCCGGACACGCCCCCCTTCCCCGCGCCCAGGCCGCGCGGCGGCGTCGACACCGGCGGCGGCGGGACCGGCGACACCGCCTCCTGAAGCATCCACACGACCGCCCCCGAACAGGCGGCCGGGTACACAGCTACGGGATCGTCGAGTCGACATCGCTCGCCCCTGCCCGGCGCGCCGCCTGATCCTCCCGCAGGGCGTTGGCGGGCCCGGCTCCCACCCGCCGTCTTCCCGCGCCGCGTCCCGGCGACGGAGCGAGTCAGGCTCTCGGGAGTGAGCCCACTACCGGGTCAGCGTCTCGAAGCCGGCGTCGTCGCAGTAGTGCACGACCCTCGACTCTGCTGTCGCGTCGGCGCCGGTGATCGCCATGACCGTCTCCTCGCCCAGGGTGCGGCCTCCGCGGACGCCCTCCTCCCGGAGCGGTCGCATCGCGAGGAAGGCGTCCTGAGCGGCCGCCTCGACGTTCTCGTCCGCCGGGGACTCCGGCGTGGTCGTGCCCGCGGCGTTCCGCGCCTTCTGCCACGTCCCCAGCTGGAGGCAGTAGTTCGCCCGCAACCCGGTCAGCCGCTGCTGGTCCTCGGCCGAAGAACACCCCGCCACCGCCACCAGGGCGAGGACGGCGATGACGGCCCTGCGCATGCGCACCACGTGCCCCCCGGTGGAAGTCGACCGCTCGTCCACGTACACGTGAACTCCCTCAACAGGCTACCGGCGTAGGGCATCTCGGCTGCCGCGCGGTCGCCACAGCGGAACACCGTCCCGAACGAACGTCAGTGACGGGCGGGGGTGACCGGGTCGTCGGGCCGTGCGAGCGGACGCAGCAGGACGACGGGCGAATCGTGGCCGGTGCCCGTGACGGCGATCGTGCGGCCTGCGGGCGTGTCAGCCCTTCACGCAGATGACCTGCTTGAGCTTGGCGACGACCTGGACCAGGTCCTTCTGCTGGTCGATCACCTGGCTGATCGGCTTGTACGCGGCCGGGATCTCGTCCACGACACCGGAGTCCTTGCGGCACTCCACGCCCCGCGTCTGGTCCTCCAGGTCCTTCGTGGAGAACTTCCGCTTCGCAGCGGTCCGGCTCATCCTCCGGCCGGCACCGTGCGAAGCCGAGTTGAACGACTTCGGGTTGCCCAGACCGCGGACGACGTACGACTCCGTACCCATCGAACCCGGGATGATCCCCCACTCCCCCGAACCCGCGCTGATCGCTCCCTTGCGGGTGACCAACAGGTCCATTCCCTCGTACCGCTCCTCCGCCACGTAGTTGTGGTGGCAGGAGATCACCGGATCGAAGGTCACGCGCGCCTTGCGGAACTCCCTGCGCACCACGTCCTGGAAGAGCGCCATCATGACGGCACGGTTGTACTTCGCGTACTCCTGGGCCCAGAACAGATCGTTCCGGTACGCCGCCATCTGCGGGGTGTCCGCGACGAAGACGGCCAGGTCGCGGTCGACCAGGTCCTGGTTGTGCGGCAGCTTCCGGGCCTCGCCCATGTGGTGCTCGGCCAACTCCTTGCCGATGTTCCGCGATCCGGAGTGCAGCATCAGCCAGACGGAGCCGACCTCGTCCAGGCAGAACTCGATGAAGTGGTTGCCGCTGCCCAGCGTCCCCATCTGCTTCGTGGCCCGCTCACGACGGAATGCGACCGCGTCCGCCACCCCGTCGAACCGCTCCCAGAGGTCGCCGAAGCGCGCGGCCTGGAGTCCGTGCAGCCGGGCCGGGTCCACGGGGTCGTCGTGCATGCCCCGACCGACGGGGATGGCCTGCTCGATCTTGGACCGCAGCCGCGACAGGTCCCCGGGCAGTTCGTTGGCGGTGAGGGAGGTCTTCACTGCGGACATCCCGCAGCCGATGTCGACGCCGACCGCCGCCGGGCAGACCGCGCCGTGCATGGCGATCACCGAGCCGACGGTGGCGCCCTTGCCGTAGTGCACGTCCGGCATCACGGCGAGCCCCTTGACCCACGGCAGCGTCGCCACGTTCTGCAACTGCTGCATCGCGCCGCTCTCCACCGCGGCAGGGTCCGTCCACATCCGGATCGGGACCTTGGCTCCCGGCACCTCTACATACGACATACTTCCTCAATTCCCCCGAAAAGCCTTACAACGCAAAAAGCAGAGCCAAGGCCAATGAAAGGCACAGCCGACCGGCATCCGCGGCGGCGTGTGCGATACACATTGTCTCCAGCGGCCCGCACCGGGCGGCAAGCTGTTTTCCCCACGGGGGCGGAACAGACCGGCAGGCAGAAGGCGGAGAAAGGAGCCTGGGAACGTGCGGAAGAGGTACGTGCCCGTTCTGGCAGTGCTCCTCGCGACGCTCGTCGCCGGCTGCACCACGGGAACCGACGGAGCAGACCCCTCCACCGACGCCAAGGCCGGGGAGACCACCGGCCCGGCTGCGCCGCCCGGCAAGTACCGCACGCTCTACGAACCCTGCGGCGCCGTCCAGCACGCCATGCTCCTGGAAATGCTCCCGGGCATCGCCGAGATGCCCGCCGAGCAGCAGGAGAAGGCCCTCCGCGGTACGGCGGCGGTCACCTACGACAACGACCGCCGCGTCGGCTGCAGCTGGAAGGCCGACTCCCGGGATGCCTCCCACCACCTCCGCATCGACGTCGAACGCGTCGTCTCCTACGACCCGGCCGTCAGCGACGAAGACCGCGCCCAGGAGGTCTTCTCCGGGAAGCAGAGCGCGGCCGGGCTCACCGCACCCCCTGCGCCCAGCACCACGAACACGACGTCCGGCACCACCCCGTCACCGGGCGCGCCGGCCACCGCCTCCGGCCCCGCACCGGCGGGCAGCCCCGTGACCAGTGGCAGTCCCACCCCCAGTGGCAGGCCCGCCGCTCCCTCGGGCCTGGCTCCCCGAGCACTCGAAGGACTCGGCGACGCCGCCTTCCTCAACGACGTCCTCGACCGTGCCGGTTCCACCGCGCAGCACCGCACCGTGAGCGTGGTGTTCCGCACATCCAATGCGATCGTGACCGTCGAGTACGGCGAGCAGCCGGCCCGTACGACCGAGGTCCCCGACAGCGGGGAACTACAGGAAAAGGCCCAGGCCCTGGCCCGGAAGCTGGCCGAGCGGTTCAACGAGTAGCGCGTGCGGCGGACCGGTCCACCGGCCGCGACGATCGAGCGCGCGGGTCCCGTCGGACGACGTCGGCGTCGTACCGTGTCGGCGTACTGTGGCCGCCCGGAAGCCCCGGACAGTCCGCCCGGTACCGCCGGCGGACCGTACGACAACCGAGTGAAGGAACCATGCACCGATCAGCCCCGCGACTCACCCGCATACTCGCCTGCGCCGCCGTTCCGGTGATGCTCGTCGTCGCCGGCTGCTCGTCGGAATCCGACAGCAAGGACTCGAGCTCGTCCACCGGCTCTCCGGCCGGCTCGTCCTCCTCCGGGGCCTCCCCGAGCGTGCAGCAGTCCACCCCGTCCGTTGCGCCGGCGAAGTTCGCCAAGCTCCCCGAACCCTGCAAGGCCCTGTCTCCCAAGACGATCGAGGAGCTCGTGCCGAAGGTGAAGAACAAGGGCGGCACGGCCGGCGCCTCCAGCGACACGAGCGCCCGCGGCGGCTGCTCCTGGAACGGCCTGGAGGACAAGGGCGTCAAGGGATCGAACTACCGCTGGCTCGACGTGTCCTTCCTGCGCTACGCGTCCGACGCGGGCCTCGGCAGCGGGGAGCAGCGCGCCAAGGACGCGTACGCGAAGGAAGTCGCCAAGACGCGCGCCACGGAAGGCGCCAAGAACGTCAACGACTCCCCGGCGGCGGGGGTCGGCGACGAGGCGACGGCGATCGCCTTCGGGCTGACGAAGACCGGTGAAGATTTCAAGTACGCGACGATCGTGGCCCGTACGGGGAACGTCGTGGTCACCCTGAGCTATAACGGTGCCGGCTACGCCGGGGCGAAGACGCCGGACCCGTCAGCGCTGATGAAGGACGCGGTGACCGCCGCCAAGGAGGCTGCGGCAGCGGTCACGAAGGCCAACTAGCGGGTCGGGGGCCTGTCCGCCGACGGGTGGGCGGGCTCCTGCCCGGCCACCTGGCCTGCCGGAGACCGGCGGGCCGGAGCCCGCCATCCGGACCGGAGCCCGGGCTTCCCCGAGGGCCCGGGCTCCGGTGTCGTGTGCCAGGCTTGGGCCGCGCCACGGGCGCCCAGAAATCGATATCGGGAGGGGATCGCGGGTGGCCGCGATGCAGCTGACACGCACACACCGGATACTCATCGGCGTGGTCGTGGCCGGAGCGGTGATCATCGCCGGCATCGGTTTCGCCGGGTCGTACGCGGCCGTTCGCGAGCTTGCCGAGAAGAAAGGGTTCGGCAACTTCTCCCTGGTCTTCCCGATCGGCATCGACGCGGGCATCTGCGTCCTCCTCGCCCTCGATCTGCTGCTGACCTGGATCCGTATCCCGTTCCCGCTGCTGCGCCAGACGGCCTGGCTGCTGACGGCGGCGACGATCGCCTTCAACGGCGCGGCCGCCTGGCCCGATCCGCTCGGCGTCGGCATGCACGCCGTCATTCCCGTGCTCTTCGTCGTCGCCGTCGAGGCCGCTCGGCACGCGGTCGGCCGGATCGCGGACATCACCGCGGACAAGCACATGGAAGGCGTGCGCCTCACCCGCTGGCTGCTCTCCCCCGTCCCCACGTTCCGGCTCTGGCGCCGGATGAAGCTGTGGGAGCTGCGTTCGTACGAGCAGGTCATCAAGCTCGAACAGGACCGGCTGATCTACCAGGCCCGCCTCCAGGCGCGCTTCGGGCGCGCCTGGAGGCGGAAGGCCCCCGTCGAGGCGCTGATGCCGCTGCGACTCGCCCGCTACGGCGTACCGCTCGCCGAGACCGCCCCCGCGGGACTGTCCGCCGCCGGCATCGAGCCCGCGCTGCTGCCCCCGCAACCCGCAAAGGCCCCTCTCGCCCCGCCCGTACTCCGTGGTGCGGAGCCGGCCGCCGGGTTGCCCGGGGCCCCCGCCGTGCGCCGGGACCCGCCCGGGCCCGTCCAGGAACAGCAGCTTCCGGACGTGCCTGAAACCCACGAGAGCCCGTGGTTCTCGGCACCCCACGCATCGCAGGAACACTACGAGGGCGGCTACGACCCGTCCTACGACGTGGAGCCGGCTCCAGCCCCGGAGCCCTACGGTGCTCCGTCCTCCCCGGAGCCGTACGCCGCCCCCTCCTCCGCCGGTGGGGAACCGGCCCCGCCCCCCTTCGTTCCCGGGCCGGGCTCCGGTGCCGGAGCTCCCGTCCCCGTTCCCCGCACGGAGCGGGGACCCGCGGACGAAGCCGCCGTGCCCGCACCCAGGCCGGGGAACGCCGCCGTGCCCGCACCCCGGCCGGGGAACGCCGCCGAGCCGGCAGCGGCGGCCGGTGAGCCGTCGGACCTGGAGGACGCGGAGTTCGCCGAGCTGGCGTACCCGGTCTTCAAGGAGTACGTCGACCGTCACGGGGCGTTCCCGACGAACGACCAGCTCGACATACACCTCGCCGACGTCCACGGCATCAACCACCCGCGCAGCGCAAGCCTGCTGCGCCGGCTGAACCAGGACTTCCAGAGCCGCTACCAGGCTGATCTGGAGGCCGAACACATCGCTTAGGCGTGCCTCGGCCGCACCACCCGCACCCCGTCCGTGCGGGCGGACCTCGCGGCACGACGACGCCACGACACGACCCCGGCACAGTCGGAGGGCCCTCACTCCTGACGGGTGAGGGCCCTCCGGCTGTACTCCACGGTGCCGCGCGGGGCACCCGGCGTCAGGCCGCGAGCAGCTTGCGCACCCGGTCCGCCCCGACGGCCAGCAGCAGCGTCGGCAGCCGCGGGCCCGTCTCACGGCTCACCAGCAGGCGGTACAGCAGCGCGAAGAAGGAACGCTGGGCCACCTTCAGCTCCGGCGTCGGCTTGGCGTCCGGCGCCAGGCCGGCCATCACCTTCGGCACGCCGTAGACGAGCGTGGTGAGCCCGTCCAGGGACCAGTGCGAGTCAAGCCCCTCCAGCAAGAGCCGCAGGGACTCGCGGCCCTCGTCGTCGAGGGAGCCGAGCAGCTCGGCGTCGGGCTCCGAACGCACGACCGTCCGTGCGTCCGCGGGGACCTGGGTGGTGATCCAGTTCTCCGCCCGGTCGAGTCGCGGGCGCGCCTCGTCCAGCGACGCCAGCGGGTTCGCCGGGTCCAGCTCGCTGAGGATCCGGAGGGTCTGCTCGTCGTGGCCGGCGGTGATGTCGACGACGGATGCGAGTGTCCGGTACGGCAGCGGCCGCGGCGTGCGCGGAAGCTCAGCCGACGCGGTGCGCACGGCGCGGGAGTGCGCGGCCGCGTCGGCCGGCAGCACCGAACCGTCCTGGACCTTGGACTCCAGCTTGTCCCACTCGTCGTAGAGCCTCTGGATCTCCTGGTCAAAAGCGATCTTGAAGGACTGGTTGGGCTTGCGGCGGGCGTACAGCCAGCGCAGCAGCGGCGCCTCCATGATCTTCAGCGCATCCGCGGGCGTCGGCACACCACCACGCGACGACGACATCTTCGCCATGCCGGAGATGCCCACGAAGGCGTACATCGGACCGATCGGCTGCACCCCGTCGAAGACCTCACGGACGATCTGCCCGCCCACCACGAAGGACGATCCGGGCGACGAGTGGTCGACGCCGCTCGGCTCGAAGATCACGCCCTCGTACGCCCAGCGCATCGGCCAATCGACCTTCCAGACCAGCTTGCCGCGGTTGAACTCGGTCAACCGGACCGTCTCGGAGAAGCCGCAGGCGGTGCAGGAGTACGTCAGCTCGGTCGTCGCGTCGATGTACTCGGTGACGGTCGTCAGGTCCTTCTCGCAGTTGCCGCAGTACGGCTTGTACGGGAAGTAGCCGGCGGAGCCGCTGCTGCCGTCGTCCTCGTTGGCCGCGCCGGAGCCCTCCACGGCCTCCAGCTCGGCCTCGTCCACCGGCTTCTGCTGCTTCTTCGCCTGGACCTTGGCCTTCGTCCGGTATTGGTCGAGGATGCCGTCGATGGCGGCCCGGTGCTTCATCGCGTGCAGGATCTGCTCGCGGTACACACCCGACGTGTACTGCTCGGTCTGGCTGATCCCGTCGTACTCGACGCCCAGCTCGGCCAGCGACCCGACCATCGCGGCCTTGAAGTGCTCGGCCCAGTTCGGGTGCGTGGAGCCCGCGGGCGCCGGCACCGAGGTCAGCGGCTTGCCGATGTGCTCGGCCCAGGAGTCGTCCACGCCCGGGACCCCGGCCGGCACCTTGCGGTAGCGGTCGTAGTCGTCCCAGGAGATCAGGTGGCGGACCTCGTGCCCCCGGCGGCGCACCTCGTCCGCCACCAGGTGCGGTGTCATGACCTCGCGCAGGTTGCCCAGGTGGATGGGCCCGGACGGGGACAGGCCAGAGGCAACCACCACCGGTTTCCCGGGCGCACGCCGTTCCGACTCGGCGATGACATCGTCCGCGAAACGGGAGACCCAGTCGGTCTCGGTGCTGCTCTGAGCCACGATCGGCACGTCCTTGGATGCTTGAGTCTGTCGAAACTGGCGTTAGCCATTCTCCCAGACGGAACGACCGGCCCCTGGGTTGTCCACAGGGGCGCGATGGGTCGGAGGGGAAACGGTGGAGAAACAGGTTCCTGCCCCGTGGGACACTTGGCTACCGAATTAGACATCACCGGCTACCCACAGACGCCCACTCCAAGGAAACGGAAGCTCATGGCCTCGGTCCCTTCCCTCGCTTCGACCGTGCAGCAGCGCCTCGCGGACGCCCTCTCGGCAGCCCTGCCGGAGGCCGGTTCCGCCGACCCGCTGCTGCGACGTAGCGACCGGGCCGACTTCCAGGCGAACGGCATCCTGGCGCTCGCCAAGAAGCTGAAGGGCAACCCGCGGGAGCTGGCGACCAAGGTCGTCGAGGCGATCGACGCGGGCGACGTGGTCAGGGACGTCGAGGTCTCGGGCCCCGGTTTCCTCAACGTCACGATCACCGACGGGGCGATCGTAAGGACCCTCGCCGCCCGGGCGGCCGACGACAGGCTCGGCGTGCCGCGGTCCGGAACCGGCACCACGGTGATCGACTACGCCCAGCCGAACGTCGCCAAGGAGATGCACGTCGGTCACCTCCGCTCCGCGGTGATCGGTGACGCCATGGTGCGGATCCTGGAATTCACCGGCGAGAAGGTGGTCCGGCGCCACCACATCGGCGACTGGGGCACCCAGTTCGGCATGCTCATCCAGTACCTGATCGAGCACCCCCACGAGCTGGACCACGACGACGAGTCCGCCGTCTCCGGTGAGGAGGCCATGTCCAACCTCAACCGGCTGTACAAGGCCTCGCGCGCCCTGTTCGACGCCGACGAGGAATTCAAGGACCGGGCCCGGCGCCGTGTCGTCGAGCTCCAGTCCGGCGACGAGGAGACCCTGGCTCTCTGGCAGAGGTTCGTCGACGAGTCGAAGATCTACTTCTACTCGGTCTTCGACAAGCTCGACATGGAGATCGACGACCCCGACGTCGTGGGCGAGTCCGGCTACAACCACATGCTCGACGAGACCTGCCGCCTGCTGGAGGAGTCGGGTGTCGCCGTCCGCTCCGAGGGCGCACTGTGCGTGTTCTTCGACGACGTGAAGGGCCCTGACGGCAACCCGGTCCCGCTGATCGTCAGGAAGTCCAACGGCGGCTACGGCTACGCGGCCACCGACCTGTCCGCGATCCGCGACCGGGTGCAGAACCTGGGCGCCGACACCCTCCTCTACGTGGTGGACGCCCGGCAGTCACTGCACTTCAAGATGGTCTTCGAAACCGCACGCCGGGCGGGCTGGCTGAACGAGAAGACCAAGGCCGTGCAGCTGGCCTTCGGCACGGTCCTCGGCAAGGACGGCAAGCCGTTCAAGACCCGTGAGGGCGAGACGGTGCGGCTTGTCGACCTGCTGGACGAAGCCATCGAGCGGGCGACCGCCGTCGTGGCGGAGAAGAAGGTCAAGGCCGGCCTCGGCGACGAGGAGGTCGCCGTCAACGGCCGGTACGTCGGCATCGGCGCGGTGAAGTACGCCGACCTGTCGACGTCGGCGGTCCGCGACTACAAGTTCGACCTCGACCAGATGGTGTCGCTCAACGGTGACACGTCCGTGTACCTCCAGTACGCGTACGCCCGTATCCGGTCGATCCTCCGCAAGGCCGGTGAGGTGAAGCCGCGGTCCCACCCGGAGCTGGCGCTCGCCCCGGCCGAGCGGGCGCTCGGTCTGCACCTGGACCGGTTCGCGGAGGTCCTTGCCGAGGTCGCGGAGGCGTACGAGCCGCACAAGCTGGCCGCGTACCTCTACCAGCTGGCCTCCCACCTGACGACGTTCTACGACCAGTGCCGGGTGATCAGCGAGGACAACACGGCGGAGGTCTTCGAGAACCGCCTGTTCCTCATCGACCTGACCGCCCGCACCCTTCAACAGGGCATGGCCCTGCTGGGCATCCGGACGCCCGAGCGCCTCTGACACGACCCGCACGCACGCGGACGACCCCGACGCCCGTCCGGCGGGTTCAAGGGGTCGTCCGCGTGCGTCACCGCGTCAGCGGATGCGCGGGCCTACCCGTGGTCTCCTCGATCTCGGCGTGGGCCTTCTTCAGGAGCGTCTGCGCGATGTCCATCAGCGCACGCGCTCCCGCGATCTCCTCGCCGACCCGGAGCTGCCCCGGATCGGACGGGTGACGGCTCGCGTGGCCGTGGCCGCGGAGCTCCGTGCCGTCTGTGAGACGGAGCATCGCCGCCGCCCTGGTCTTGTCGCCGTCCTCGAGGAACTCCATCTCGACGTGCCATCCGACGAGCGTCTGCATGGCGGATCACCTCCAGCGGTACCCCTTCAGGGTGCGCCGCCGGGCGCCTGATCACCACTTCCCGCCGGTCGGGGTCCGCGGGTGACGGGAATGTCGGTGCCGGCCCCCAGGGTCGCTTCCCTGCTCGACGCCCCGCACCACTGGACGTGTCGTCGGAACGGGTTCCGGCGGGAGCTCCACGGGCTGCGCGACACTCCGTCCCGAGGCGCCTTACGTGCGGCCGATCTTCTGAGCGGCCTCCGTCGCCCAGTACGTCAGGATCATCTGCGCGCCCGCGCGCCTGATCCCCGTCAGGGTCTCCAGGATCGCCTTGTCCCGGTCGATCCAGCCCTTCTCCGCCGCAGCCTCGACCATCGCGTACTCACCGCTGATCTGGTACGCGGCCACGGGCACGTCCACCGACTGGGCGACCTTCGCCAGGACGTCGAGGTAGGGCCCCGCGGGCTTCACCATGACCATGTCCGCGCCCTCCTCCAGGTCAAGCGCGAGCTCCCGCAGGGACTCCCGCAGATTCGCGGGGTCCTGCTGGTACGTCTTGCGGTCGCCCTTCAGGGAGGAGGCGACGGCCTCGCGGAAGGGGCCGTAGAAGGCAGAAGAGTACTTGGCGGTGTACGCGAGGATCGACACGTCCTCCTTGCCGATGGTGTCCAGCGCATCCCGAACCACCCCGACCTGACCGTCCATCATGCCGCTGGGGCCGACGACGTGGACTCCCGCGTCGGCCTGGACCTGCGCCATCTCGGCGTACCTCTCCAGCGTGGCGTCGTTGTCCACGCGTCCCTCGGCATCCAGGACGCCGCAGTGCCCGTGGTCGGTGTACTCGTCCAGGCAGAGGTCGGACATGATCACCAGATCGTCGCCGACTTCCTCCCGCACGGCGCGGACGGCGACCTGGAGGATCCCATCGGGGTCCGTGCCGGCGGTCCCGGCCGCGTCCTTCTTCGCGTCCTCGGGCACACCGAAGAGCATGATCCCGGAGACCCCGGCCTCGCGGGCCTCCACCGCCGCCTTCCGCAGAGTGTCCAGCGAGTGCTGGACGACCCCCGGCATCGCCGCGATCGGCACGGGCTCGCCGACGCCCTCCCGCACGAACGCCGGAAGGATCAGATCGGCGGGATGCAGCCGTGTCTCGGCGACCATGCGCCGCATCGCGGGAGTGGTACGCAGCCTCCGCGGCCGCGACCCGGGGAAGGATCCGTACACAGTCATGCCCACCACGCTACGCCCGTACGGGGACCGCTTTTACCGACACCGTGTCCCTGCTCCTGCCGCCGCCCGGTCGCGAGCAGCGCCCGAGTGCCCCTGGCAGAAGGGGCCGTAGCAGAAGGGGCCACGGAAAGATCCCGTGGCCCCTTCTCCCTCACGTCGTGCACCCCTCGGGCACAACCGTCACGTGGTGCGGCGCCTGCGCGCTCCCGGACGCCGCTCGCTGGGCCGCGTCACCGGATCCCCGGCCTCCACCGCCGCGTCCCGCCGCCGCGCCCCGAACTCGGCGAGCGCCTCGGCCAGCTTGTGCACCGACGGTTCGGGGGACAGCACGTCCACCCGCAGCCCGTGCTCCTCCGCCGTCTTGGCGGTGGCGGGGCCGATACAGGCGATCACCGTCACGTTGTGCGGCTTGCCGGCAATACCGACGAGGTTGCGTACGGTCGACGACGACGTGAAGAGAACCGCGTCGAACCCGCCGCCCTTGATCGCCTCACGTGTCTCCGCCGGCGGCGGCGATGCCCGCACGGTCCGGTAGGCCGTGACGTCGTCGACCTCCCAGCCCAGCTCGATCAGGCCCGCAACCAGCGTCTCGGTGGCGATGTCGGCCCTCGGCAGGAACACCCGGTCGATCGGGTCGAACACCGGGTCGTACGGCGGCCAGTCCTCCAGCAGCCCGGCGGCGGACTGCTCACCGCTCGGCACCAGGTCCGGCTTGACACCGAACTCGATCAAGGAGCGCGCCGTCTGCTCGCCCACCGCCGCGACCTTGATCCCGGCGAAGGCACGGGCGTCGAGCCCGTACTCCTCGAACTTCTCCCGCACCGCCTTCACGGCGTTCACCGAGGTGAAGGCGATCCACTCGTAGCGGCCGGTCACGAGCCCCTTGACCGCACGCTCCATCTGCTGGGGCGTGCGCGGCGGTTCGACGGCGATCGTCGGTACCTCGTGCGGCACCGCACCGTAGGACCTGAGCTGGTCGGAGAGCGAAGCCGCCTGCTCCTTCGTCCGCGGCACGAGGACCTTCCAGCCGAACAGCGGCTTGGACTCGAACCACGCGAGCTGGTCGCGCTGGGCAGCGGCACTGCGCTCGCCGACCACGGCTATGACCGGCCGGTGGCCCTCGGGCGACGGCAGCACCTTGCCCTGCTTGAAAACCTGCGCGATGGTGCCGAGCGTCGCGGTCCACGTCCGCTGCCGCGTCGTCGTACCGGCCACCGTCACCGTCAGCGGGGTGTCGGGCTTCCGCCCGGCCGTCACGAGCTCACCCGCGGCGGCCGACACCGCGTCCAACGTCGTGGACACCACGACGGTCCCGTCCGAGACGCCGACCTCGGTCCAGCAACGGGCGTCCGCGGTGCGGGCGTCGATGAAGCGGACGTCCGTCCCCTGCGCGTCGCGCAGCGGCACCCCGGCGTACGCGGGCACGCCCACCGCCGTCGCGACGCCCGGCACGACCTCGAAGGGAATCCCCTCGGCCGCGCAGGCGAGCATCTCCGCGCCGGCGTCGCCGTCCAGCCCGGGGTCACCGCCCACCGCACGGACCACCCGCTTGCCGCCCCGCGCGGCCTCCATGACAAGATTGGCCGTGTCCCTCAACACGGGGACACCGGCGGCCGTTGACGCATCGTCAACAATCGTCAGCTCAGGCGTGCTCACACCGGCGCGCGCGTGGCCGCGGACGACGTCGAGGACGTCCGGCTCGGCGATGAGTACGTCCGCGCCCGCCAGCGCCTCCACGGCGCGCAGCGTCAGCAGACCCGGGTCGCCGGGACCGGCGCCGAGGAAGGTGACGTGCCCGTGCGCGGGAACGACCGGAACGTTCGAGGTGGTGGGGCTCAAAGTGCTCGCTCCCCCATAAGACCGGCCGCACCCTTGGCGAGCATCTCGGCCGCGAGTTCGCGACCGAGCGCCACGGCTTCGTCCTGCGACGAGGGCACGGGACCGGTGGTGGACAGCTGCACCAGCGTGGATCCGTCGGTCGTACCGACGACACCCCGCAGGCGCATCTCATGAACATCCTGTCCGTCCGCGAGCAGGTCGGCGAGCGCCCCCACGGGTGCGCTGCAGCCGGCCTCCAGGGCGGCGAGCAGGGATCGCTCGGCGGTCACGGCGGCCCGGGTGAACGGGTCGTCGAGTCCGGCGAGCGCGGCAGTGAGCGCGGCGTCGGCCGCCGTGCACTCCACTGCCAGGGCCCCCTGGCCGGGGGCGGGCAGGATCGAGTCGACCGACAGGAAGTCGGTCACGTCGTCGATCCGCCCGATACGGTTCAGGCCGGCTGCGGCGAGAACGACCGCGTCCAGTTCCCCGTTCCGTACGAATCCGATGCGGGTGTCGACGTTCCCGCGGATCGGCACGGTCTCGATCTCCAGGCCGTGCGACCGTGCGTATGCGTTGAGCTGCGCCATCCGGCGGGGCGAGCCGGTGCCGATCCGGGCGCCCTGCGGAAGCCTGCCGAGCGTCAGCCCGTCGCGTGCCACCAGCACGTCACGCGGGTCCTCGCGCTGCGGGATCGCGGCGAGCACCAGGTCGTCCGGCTGCGCGGTCGGCAGGTCCTTCAGCGAGTGCACCGCGAAGTCGACCTCGCCCGCGAGCAGCGCGTCACGCAGCGCGGTGACGAACACGCCGGTGCCACCGATCTGCGCCAGGTGCTCGCGGGAGGTGTCGCCGTACGTGGTGATCTCGACGAGCTCAACGGGGCGGCCGGTCAGCTGCCGCACCGCCTCCGCCACCTGTCCGGACTGGGCCATGGCGAGCTTGCTGCGCCTGGTCCCGAGCCGCAGGGGCCGGTCGGTACCCAAAGCCCTCTCGGTCATACTCGCCCTCGGTTCTTCAGATCGGCGTCGTTCACGTCGGCCCGGCTGACGGACGCCACCGTGTCCGGGTCGAGGTCGAAGAGTGTGCGCAGCGCGTCCGCGTAGCCCGCGCCACCGGGCTCGGCGGCGAGCTGCTTGATGCGCACGGTGGGCGCGTGGAGCAGCTTGTCGACGACGCGGCGCACCGTCTGGGTGATCTCGGCGCGCTGCTTGTCGTCGAGTTCGGGCAGCCGCCCCTCCAGTCGCGCGACCTCACCGGCCACCACGTCGGCGGCCATGGTGCGCAGCGCGACCACGGTGGGCGTGATGTGCGCGGCGCGCTGGGCCGCGCCGAAGGCGGCGACCTCCGCGGCGACGATGCCGCGCACCCGGTCGACGTCCGCCGCCATCGGGGCGTCCACCGACGCCTCGGCGAGCGACTCGATGTCGACGAGACGGACCCCGGCGAGCCGGTGTACGGCGGCGTCGACGTCCCGGGGCATGGCGAGGTCGAGCAGTGCGAGGGGACCCTCGCGTTCCCCGACCGCGGCTTCCACCGCGTCGGCCCGCAGCACGAGTCCGGCTGCGCCGGTGCAGGAGACGGCCACGTCGGCACGTGTCAACTCCTCGCCGACGAAAGCCATGTCGACGGCGCGGGCCGTCACGCCGGTACCGCCCGGTCCGGTGAGGATCTCCACCAGGCGCTCGGCCCGGCCCCGGGTGCGGTTGGCGATCACGACTTCGGCGACTCCGGCCCGGGCCAGCGTCGCGGCGGCGAGGGACGACATCGACCCGGCACCGATGACGAGCGCCCGCCTGCCGTGCGCCCATGCCTCGACGGGCACGCCGCCGGAGAGCTGCTCCAGCCCGAAGGTGACGAGCGACTGCCCGGCCCGGTCGATCCCGGTCTCGCTGTGGGCGCGCTTGCCCACCCGCAGAGCCTGCTGGAACAGGTCGTTCAGCAGCCGCCCCGCGGTGTGCAGTTCCTGGCCGAGCGCGAGGGCGTCCTTGATCTGGCCGAGGACCTGGCCCTCGCCGACGACCATCGAGTCCAGGCCGCACGCCACCGAGAAGAGGTGGTGGACGGCACGGTCCTCGTAGTGCACGTAGAGATAAGGGGTCAGCTCTTCCAGCCCGACGCCGCTGTGCTGGGCGAGCAGGGTGGACAGCTCGGCGACGCCGGCGTGGAACTTGTCCACGTCGGCGTAGAGCTCGACCCGGTTGCAGGTGGCGAGGAGCGCCGCTTCTGCCGCGGGCTCCGCGGCGAGCGTGTCCTGCAGCAGCTTGACCTGCGCGTCCGCGGACAGCGAGGCCCGCTCCAGCACGCTGACCGGGGCGCTGCGGTGGCTGAGTCCGACGACCAGGAGGCTCATGCCGGCATCACGGCGGGCACGTCGCCGTCGGGTCCCTTCCGGTCAGCGGATCCGGCCGCGACGTCGCGAGCGGCGACGGGCGGCGCGACGGGTCCGGACTCCCCCTCGGGGCCCTCGGGCTCCTCGCCCGCCTTGCGCTGCTCGTGGAAGGCGAGGATCTGCAACTCGATCGAGAGGTCGACCTTGCGCACGTCCACGCCGTCCGGCACCGACAGCACGGTGGGGGCGAAGTTGAGGATCGAGGTCACTCCGGCGGCGACGAGCCGGTCGCACACCTGTTGTGCGGCGCCCGCCGGGGTCGCGATGACTCCGATGGAGACCCCGTTGTCCGTGATGATCTTCTCGAGGTCGTCGGTGTGCTGGACCGGGATGCCGGCGACCGGCTTCCCGGCCATGGCCGGGTCGGCGTCGATCAGCGCGGCCACCCGGAAGCCACGGGACGCGAAGCCGCCGTAGTTGGCGAGCGCGGCGCCGAGATTGCCGATACCGACGATCACGACCGGCCAGTCCTGGGTGAGGCCGAGTTCGCGGGAGATCTGGTAGACGAGGTACTCGACGTCGTACCCGACGCCCCGGGTGCCGTAGGAGCCGAGGTAGGAGAAGTCCTTGCGCAGCTTGGCGGAGTTCACGCCCGCCGCCGCCGCGAGCTCCTCGGACGAGACCGTCGGCACGGAGCGCTCCGACAGCGCGGTCAGGGCGCGCAGGTACAGCGGGAGACGGGCGACAGTGGCCTCGGGGATTCCTCGGCTGCGAGTCGCCGGTCGGTGAGTTCGGCCAGTTGCCACGGTGCTCCTGCGGGATGAGCGAGGCTGGCGGCCATGCGTCCCAGGACCGCCCCGTCGACAGCAGGCTATGTCTTTGTGAACGCGTGCACAAAGATGGTGTCCGTTTTGTCCGTGCAAAGTGACCGGGGTCACGCGAGCAGATCGCGCCGTTCCGGAACCACTCGACGCTCCCGACCGTAGAGAAACTGATGGGGCCAATGCGGCACACGCTCCTTTACGCCCACGCCCCCGCGACCCCTGCGAACGGCCACGATGGTACCGGCCGGACGGGCTACGCCCCCAGCTCCCGGCGGAGTCGGCCGGCGTCCACCCTCCAGAACGTGTGCTGTTCCCCGTCCACGAGGACCACCGGGATCTGCTCCCAGTACGCGCGGTGCAGCTCCTGGTCCTGAGTGATGTCCTTCTCCTCGAAGGACGCGCCGGTCTCCGCGCACACGGCCCGGATCACCGAACGGGCGTCGTCACAGAGATGACACCCGGGCTTCCCGATCAGGGTGACGACTCGTTCGCCGGCCTTCTTCTTCGTGCGCCGCAACAGTGGACTCATGCCCTCCATTCTCCGCCCCCGTGGCACGCGCCCGAATGGTCCGTTTAACAATCCGGCCGTCGAGAGTTCACGCCTTCGCATCCCGGCGGGTCGGGAAGTGCCGAACGGACTGGCTATGCTCACGACATGGCCGCACTGGGATGGCTCACCCCCCGTAGGCGCTCCGCGACTGCCCGGAGCGTGCTCGCAGGCGAGGCCGCCGCCGAGGCAGCGCGCAAGACCTCGCAAGCGTTCGAAGCAGAAGCCGCGACGGCGGAGGCGACCGGCGAGGAGTCCGCCGAGCCGGAGTTCCCCGTGGTCGGGGACGACCGCGCCGCCGCGTTCTTCGACCTCGACAACACCGTGATGCAGGGCGCAGCGATCTTCCACTTCGGACGCGGACTGTACAAGCGGAAGTTCTTCCAACGCCGCGAGCTGGCGAGGTTCGCCTGGCAGCAGACCTGGTTCCGGCTCGCCGGCGTCGAGGACCCGGACCACATGCAGGACGTGCGCGAGTCCGCGCTCTCCATCGTGAAGGGGCACCGCGTCTCGGAGCTGATGTCGATCGGCGAGGAGATCTACGACGAGTACATGGCGGACCGCATCTGGCCGGGCACCCGGGCGCTCGCCCAGGCTCACCTGGACGCGGGACAGAAGGTCTGGCTCGTCACCGCGGCCCCGGTGGAGACGGCCACGATCATCGCCCGAAGGCTCGGACTGACCGGCGCGCTCGGCACGGTGGCCGAGTCCGTCGACGGCGTCTACACGGGCCGGCTGGTGGGAGAGCCGCTGCACGGCCCCGCCAAGGCCGAGGCCGTACGGGCGCTGGCCGCCGCCGAGAACCTGGACCTGGCGCGCTGTGCGGCCTACAGCGACTCGCACAACGACATCCCGATGCTCTCGCTCGTCGGACACCCCTACGCCATCAACCCCGACACGAAGCTGCGCCGTTACGCACGCGAACGCGAATGGCGGCTGCGCGACTACCGCACGGGCCGCAAGGCCGCCAAGGTCGGGATCCCCGCTGCGGCGGGCGTCGGCGCGATCGCCGGGGGCACCGCGGCAGCCGTTGCCCTGCACCGCCGCCGTCGCTGACGCCCCGTTCCGGCCTGCTCGACGGCACCCCGTCACCCGGTCGGCCGCGGAGCGGGTAGGTCGAGGGCCGGCGTCCGACGCACGACGGACCCTGCCCGGCGCCCGTCGATTCCGGGCCCCATACCCCGCTGCGCCGCCCTCCAGTCGCAATGCCCTCACATGAGCACAACCCATCACGCGCCGCAGCAGATCACGAAGCAAAGCGATCATTCGGCGATCACAAAGTGCACCCCAATGCGCTGCTTTGCCGTAAGAGAAGCGACGGAATCGACGATTTGAGCAACTGGGTGTAGCGCTGCCTGTACGAAGCGTTATTCTCCTCAAACGCATACAGGACCCCGCGCGTCGCCACGACGAGTGAACGGTCCCGCACTGCACGTGATGGAAGCTCTGCCTCTGGGAGTCCCGTGTACCCACACGTCGGGGTTGACGCCTCGGGCCTGGCTACGCTGCGCGCAACGATCGCCGACCACCTGCGCGGCTTCGTCCCCACCGCGTACGCCGTCCCCGCCCCCGCCTTCGCCACGCCGGGCCCTGCCGCCTTCGGCCCCGTCGGCCCCGCCTACGCCCTGGCCGACGGCATCGAGAAGGCCCCGGCGCGCGGCGGAGTCGTCGAAGGTCGGCGGACGGGCGACGCGAGGGAGTCCGGCAGACGAGGACGGGGCGGCACGGACACCTCGGCCGCCCGCCGCCCGAGCGCGGACAGCGACAGCGCGCGCATGATGGAGCTCGTCGAACGCGCGCAGGCCGGCGAGGCCGAGGCGTTCGGCCGCCTCTACGACCAGTACAGCGACACCGTCTACCGCTACATCTACTACCGCGTCGGCGGAAAGGCGACGGCGGAGGACCTCACGAGTGAGACCTTCCTACGCGCCCTGCGCCGCATCTCCACGTTCACCTGGCAGGGCCGTGACTTCGGCGCCTGGCTGGTCACGATCGCCCGCAATCTGGTCGCCGACCACTTCAAGTCGAGCCGGTTCCGACTCGAAGTGACCACCGGAGAGATGCTCGACGCCAACGAGGTCGAGCGCAGCCCCGAGGACTCGGTGCTCGAATCACTCTCGAACGCGGCACTGCTCGAAGCCGTCCGAAAGCTCAACCCGCAGCAGCAGGAGTGCGTGACCCTGCGGTTCCTGCAGGGCCTCTCGGTGGCCGAGACCGCCCGCGTCATGGGCAAGAACGAGGGAGCGATCAAGACCCTCCAGTACCGCGCCGTGCGCACCCTGGCCCGGCTGCTTCCCGAAGATGCCCGCTGACCGACCGTCCATCCCGCCCGCGACGCCTCTGAGCCCCACACCCCCACATCTCCCCCACGCGTCCCGCCCCCGGCCCGTCCACCCCTCAACTCACCATTCGTGAGCCTTCGATGACGCACTGGTCCGATCATCCTCCGCGCGTAACCCAACTGCCGAGCCGCTCGTTGTGCGGAATGCAGGCTCCCTGCGGTCACGCCATGCCCGCAGCCACTCACTCGTTCGTGTGGATGTGCTCAAGGCGTGCAACCTTCCGGACCCCTCGGGGAGTCGACCGTCATGACGAGAGGAGGTGCCGCCTGTGATCGCGAACGTTTCGGCGCACCGGCGGGCGAACGCCTTCGCCCAGGCCCTGGAGGACCAGACGCTCCGGGACACGGCGGCCGAGCAGCCCGAGGATTCGGCCGATCGGGCCGAACAGGGAAGGCTGTTGGCCCTGGCGAACGGCCTCGGCGAGCTGCCCAAGCCGGAATTGGACCCCGAGGTCAAGGTGGTGCAGCGGGCCCAGCTCGTGGCCGCCATGGAGGCGATGTTCGCGGAGGGTGGTGTGTCCCGGGGCCCTACGGTGCCGGAGCAGCGGGCCTCCGGGCGTGGCGCCCACCGCGCCTCCCCGCTCCGGAAGCTGCGCCCGCGTTCCCGATGGGCCAAGGGCCTCGCCGCGGGCGGGCTCACCGTCGGCGTGGCGGCCGGGGCCTTCGGCGGGGTGGCCGCGGCGAGCTCCGACGCCCTCCCCGGTGATTCGCTCTACGGGCTCAAGCGAGGCATGGAAGACATCAAGATCGGCTTGGCCGACGATGACGCGGACCGCGGGGAGCTCTACCTGGACCAGGCCTCGACCCGGCTCAACGAGGCCCGCCGCCTGATGGAGCGGGGCCGGGCCGGCGAGCTCGACCACGAGTCCGTAGGGGAGGTCAGGCGTGCACTCGACGGGATGCACCACGACGTCTCCGAGGGCCACCGGCTGCTCCACCTCGCGTACGAGCGGGACGGCTCACTCGGTCCGATCGCCACCCTGTCCTCCTTCGCCCGCTCGCACCGCACGGTGTGGGACGGGCTGCGGGACCGGCTGCCGGTCCAGCTCACCGACGTCGGCAACGAGGTGAGCTCGGTCTTCGACGCCATAGACCAAGAGGTCGGCCCGCTCCAGTCGCTGCTGCCCCGCACCCCCGAGCAGGGGCACGGCGGCGCTGCGGAGCGCCGCGGGGCGTCCCCACACGATTCCTCGGGGACGTCCGGAGCGCACCCCTCGACGTCGCCCCCGGTCTCTTCGGGCGCTCCTCAGGACGGCGACCAACCTCAGCCGTCCGGCTCCGGTTCGGCGTCCGACGACGGCCTGATCGGCGGCAACACGGGCGGTCTGCTCGATCCCCCGCAGAACAGCGCCTCCCCGTCGCCGAGCGGCAAGACGGGTGAGGACACCACGGACCCGGTTCCGGATGTGACGCTCCCGCCGATCCTTCCCGGCCTGCTGCCGGGCCTGGGCATCGAGAGCGACGGAGAGAACTGACCCCGGACACCGGAGTGGGGAAAGTCAGCCTTCCCCACTCCGGTGTCTCCTGCCGTGCGCCGACGTACCGCTCTGGCGCACGGGGCGGGGGCCGGTGCCCGAGGGCCTCAGAAGAAGACCGAGCGCCGCTGCACCAGTAGCTTGTACAACGTGTGCTGGATCTGCTCGCGTACCTGGTCCGTCAGGTTGAACATCAACATCGGGTCCTCCGCCGCCTCCGGCGGATATCCGTCCGTCGGAATCGGCTCACCGAACTGGATCGTCCACTTCGTGGGCAGCGGCATCGCGCCGAGCGGCCCGAGCCACGGGAACGTCGGCGTGATCGGGAAGTACGGGAAGCCCAGCAGCCGCGCCAGTGTCTTGGCATTCCCGATCATGGGGTAGATCTCCTCGGCCCCCACGATCGAGCACGGGACGATCGGCGTGCCCGCGCGCAACGCCGTCGAGACGAAGCCGCCGCGCCCGAAGCGCTGCAGCTTGTACCGCTCACCGAACGGCTTCCCGATGCCCTTGAAGCCCTCCGGCATGACGCCGACCACCTCGCCCTGCTGCAGCAGCCGCTCCGCGTCCTCGCCGCAGGCGAGGGTGTGACCCGCCTTCCGTGCCAGTTCGTTTATCACCGGGAGCATGAAGACCAGGTCCGCTGCGAGCAGCCGGAGGTGCCGGCCTGCCGGGTGGTTGTCGTGGACGGCAACCTGCATCATCAACCCGTCCAGCGGCAGCGTCCCGGAGTGGTTGGCCACGACGAGAGCCCCGCCCTTCGACGGGATGTTCTCGATGCCCTTCACCTCGACCCGGAAGTACTTCTCGTACAACGGCCGCAGCAGTGACATGAGCACCTGGTCGGTGAGCTCCTTGTCGTAGCCGAACTCGTCGACCTCGTAGTCGCCGGTGATCCGGCGCCGGAGGAACGCCAACCCACCCGCGATGCGCCGGTCCCAGGCCGCGGCACCCGCCGCCTGCCCTCCGGACGCCGCCGCCTCGTCACCGGCGGACGCAGCGGAGGCCGTGGAGGCCGTGGAGGCGTCCTTCGGCACTGCACGCTCCCCGCCCAACTGCCCCGGCACGCTGCCGACCGGGATGTCACGCGCCGCGTCGGCAGGGGCCTTCCGCCTGCCTCCCGCAGTGCGCCTGCGCACCGAGCGCTGCGGCGTACCGTTGCGCGACCGGTCGTCGTCGAACGGAATGACCTTGGCGTCCGCCATCGTTGCTCGCGCTCCTTATCCGGCGCTCTGAGGGGTGTTTCCGGGCCCGCCGGCCAGCGGCAGGGCAGCGACCCTGTCGACCGCCCTGGCCAGCTTCTCCGGCGGCAGCAGGCCCGGGGCACGGCTGCGCACGAAGTCGGCGAAGGTCTCGGCAGTGGTGTACGCCGGGTGGAAGCCCAGGGTCTCGCGCATCTGGACGGTACTGACCACCCTGCCGTGCGTGAGGAGCCTGATCTGCTCGGGCGAGAAGTCGGTCACCCCGACCGTGCGCAGTGCGGACCCGACCCACGTGACGGCTGGGAGCAACACGGGCACCGTGGGGCGGCCCAGTCTCCGCGAGCACTGGGAGAGCAGCAGTACGCCGTCGCCGGCCACGTTGAACGTGCCGCTGTTCAGCGTCCCGCGGCGGGGCTCGTGCGAGGCGATCCGCAACACCTCGATGACGTCGTCCTCGTGGACGAACTGCAGGCGCGGGTCGTAGCCGAGGACCGTGGGCAGGACGGGGAGCGAGAAGTAGTCGGCGAGCGGGGAGTCCGCGCGCGGCCCCAGGATGTTGGCGAACCGAAGCACGCACACCGCCACGTCCGGCCGGCGCCGGGCGAAGCCGCGCACGTACCCCTCGACCTCCACCGTGTCCTTGGCGAAGCCGCCGCTCGGGAGGGACTTGGGCGGCGTGGTCTCGGTGAAGACCGCCGGATCGCGCGGAGCCGAGCCGTACACGCTCGTGCTGGACTTCACGACCAGACGTCTGACGGTCGGAGACTTCTGGCAGGCCCCGAGCAGCTGCATCGTGCCGATGACGTTGGTCTCCTTGACCGACGCCCGACCGCCGGTGCCGAGGGGGGTCCCCGTCACGTCCATGTGGACGACGGTGTCCACGGCGTGCTCGGCGAGCACCCGCGCTATGGCGGGCTGGCGGATGTCCGCCCTGACGAAGTCGGCTCCACCGAGCTGGTGCGTGGGCGTCACCACGTCCACGCCCACCACCCGGTCCACTTCGGGGTCCCGCTGGATACGGCGTACGAAGCGGCCCCCGAGCTGCCGGGCCACACCGGTGACGAGCACGACCTTGCCCAAGATCAGCGCCTTCCGTTTCGGTCCTGGCTATGCGTCACCGTAGCGGGTTGATGTTGCGCTGTGATGACCGCAGGGCCTTCTTCCCCGCTCTTTGGTCCCAACGCACGACAATGCGGTGCCGTGCCGGAGGGGCGGCGGAAATCGGCCGGGAGGACCCGGCGGTCGGGACGTGGAACTCCGGCGCCCCGGAACGCACCGTGGCCCTCCCACCGCACGGGTGGGAGGGCCACGACTCAGCGGACAGCCGCCGCCTACTTCTTGTTGCGACGCTGAACGCGCGTGCGCTTGAGCAGCTTGCGGTGCTTCTTCTTGGCCATCCGCTTGCGCCGCTTCTTGATAACAGAGCCCACGACTACCCTCGCTCACTTCTCTTCACTCGGTGCGGGGCGTCTGGGCCCACACGACCTACGTCGGCCTAGCCTACCGGTCCGAGCTCCGAGCCAGTAATCCGAGGGGAGCCTCAGGCGGATTCGACCCCCACAAAAGACTCGCGGAGATACTCGTGAACCGCTTGCTCCGGAACCCTGAAAGACCTCCCCACCCGGATCGCCGGCAGATGACCGCTGTGCACCAGGCGGTACACCGTCATCTTCGACACGCGCATCACCGAGGCGACTTCCGCCACGGTAAGGAACTTGACCTCGTTGAGAGGCCTCTCGCCAGCAGCCATGACCCACCTGTACCTTCCGCACACGACGCACACCGGCTTCCCCTCCGGTGACTCTTCGTCGCGGTGCGCTCACTCACCAGACTAGGGGCGGGTGATGCGAGTGGGGAAGAGGAGCAGCCATCGGCCGTTTACTGTGACAGACACGCTCGATTGAGTACATAGCGAGTAAGCGGCCGGTAGTAATCAGACCGCACGGCGTCGTCAAGCGGAACGGCGACCGACACCCTCCCCTCGGCCTCGCCGACGAACAGCGCGGGGTCGTCGACGTCCGCCAGGCCGATGGTGTCAAAACCCAGCTGACCTGCGCCGCAAACCCATCCGTGATCGCCGATGACCAGCTCGGGCAGCGGCCCTCCAGCCTCCGCCACACCCTCCAGTGCGACCCGAACCGGGAGGGGCGAGTGGGTGTGCGCGCCGGTCTCATTCCCGCTCTCCCGCACCCCCGGCTCCCGCACCAGCGCGACGCCCCGTACGTAGTCAAGGTTGTACGTGCGTACGCCGAACCGGGTCGTTATGTCGACACATCGCCCCTGCGCCGGTGTGAGGACGGAACAGCCCGCCGCCGACAGAGCGTCTGCGAGATCGGCGTAGAAGCCGAGCAGACGATCCGGGTGCCCGGTCCCGAACAGCACCGCGCCCCGCCCTCGCGCCACGACGGAGAGCCGCTCGGCAAAGGCATCGAGGCCGCCCAACGTCCTCTCGGGGTCGATCACGTCCTGCCCGGAAACATGGCCCGGATCGCCGGAGACCCCGCATTTGTCCGCCATCAAAGCGATCAAGTCTCGCTCGTTCCATACCCATTCGGGATCGAGTCCGAGCATGGCCCGTGGGTCCCGTGCGGCGAACAGCCGGTAGCTGCGCAGGCTCCGCTCCCGCGGGGTGGCCACCGGTCCAGCCAACCGGGCCGCCAGCAGATGCGCCCGTAAAGCTCCCTTGCTCAACACACGGTCGATGCTCCCGCAGGGGCACTCCCGCGCACCGCGATCCCCGGCACATCCGCACGATCGGCGTAACGCGGCCGTCCGGGACGGGAGACATGGACCGCCCGGATCCCGACGGCGCCCGCCACGGCCCCCGGCCCCGGCGCCCGCACGCCCCACGGAAGCACGCCCCACGGAAGCACGCCCCACGGAAGCAGGCCCTACGGCAACAGCCCCCGCAGCGGGAACACCGCACGCCTCGTCGCGAGCACCGCCTGGTCCAGGCGGTCCGCCGGATCGTAACCTCGGTCCCAGGCGCGCCACTCGGGCGTGCGTCCGTCCGTCATCCGCCCCGGCGCCACCTGCCGCGTGCGCGCGTACACCTCGTCCCGCCAGGACGGCGGGACCACCGACTCGGGCTCCACCGGCGCGTGCGCCGCGATCCCCACGAGATGCGTCCAGGACCTCGGCACCACGTCCACCACGGCGTACCCACCGCCGCCGAGCGCCACCCAGCGCCCCTCCTCGGCGTACTGGTGCGCCATCGCGTGGCACGCCTCCTGGACCATCCGCTGGGCGTCCAGCGACACCGCGAGATGGGCCAGCGGATCCTCGAAGTGGGTGTCCGCCCCGTGTTGCGTCACGAGTACCTGCGGCCGGAAGTCCGCCAGCAGTTCGGGCACCACCGCGTGGAACGCCCGTAGCCACCCCTCGTCGCCCGTGCCCGCCGGCAGCGCCACGTTCACCGCTCCGCCCTCGGCCGCACCCGCACCACCCGTCTCCTCCGGCCATCCCGTGCCCGGGAACAGCAGTCGCGGATGCTCGTGCAGCGAGATCGTCAGCACCCTCGGGTCGTCCCAGAACGTCGTCTGGACCCCGTCCCCGTGGTGCACGTCGACGTCCACGTAGGCGACCCGCTCCGCCCCCAGCTCCAACAGCCGTGCGATCGCCAGCGACGCGTCGTTGTAGATGCAGAAACCGGCCGCAGCCCCGGGCATGGCGTGGTGCAGTCCGCCGGCGAAGTTGACGGCGTGCGCGGACTCCCCGCGCCACACCGCCTCGGCCGCCCCCACGGACTGCCCCGCGATCAGCGCGGACACCTCGTGCATCCCGGCGAACGCCGGATCGTCCATGGTCCCCAGACCGTATGCCTGGTCCGCTGACCGGGGATCTTCGGAGGCGGCCCGCACGGCCGCCACGTAGTCCTCCCGGTGCACCAGCCGCAGCGTCGACTGCCCGGCGGGCTTGGCCGCCACAACGTCGACCGCGCGGTCCAGGCCGTACGCCCGCACCAACCCCATGGTCAGCGCGAGCCGGACCGGATCCATCGGGTGCCCGGCCCCGAAGTCATACTTCGTTACCGCTTCGTCCCACATCAACCGTGCGCGGCCGCTCATGAACGCCACCGTATCGGTCGGACTCCGATGCGAACGAACGGGCGTAGGCCAATGTCACGAGCACAAGCAGCATGGGTACGAACATCGCTCCCCGGTAGCTCCATGCGTCCCCGAGCGCGCCGACCAAGGGCGACCCGATCAGGAAGCCCACGTAGTTGAAGACGTTGAGACGAGCCACTGCGGCGTCGCTGTGCCCGGGGAACGCGCGTCCCGCTGCGGCGAACGTCTGCGGCACGATCACGCACAGCCCGAGTCCCAACAAGGTGAAGCCTCCGAGCCCCACCCAGGGACCGGGTGCGAGGGCCACCACCGCGAACCCGGCGGCGGCCAACACCGTGCCGGTCTGCACGACCGCCACCGCGCCGAACCGCCGCACGCCGAGATCCCCCACGGCCCTACCCAGCAACGTCGTCATCATGAAGGCGTTGTATGGGAGGGTCGCCAATTCCTCCGATCCGCCCAACACGTCCTGGAGGTACTTCGCACTCCAGTTGGAGACCGTCGAGTCCCCGATGTACGCGAACGTCATCACCAGACACAGCGGAAGCAACACCGCGAACGCCGGCGCTGCGCTCGCCCGATCCGTCCCCGGCACCGACCCGTCGGAGAGCGGGTGTGGGTCGTCCGCGTACCACCGGCTCCCTGCGAGGGCAGCCGGCAGCAGCAGCGCCACGATCGGGAGGTACGACACCGGGAGCGGCAGACCGAGGTGCGCCCCGACCCAGGCGAGCGACGCACCCGTGATCCCACCGAGGCTGTACGCGGCGTGGAAACCCAGCATGATGCTGCGCCCGTAGGCCCGCTGCAGGCTCACGCCGAGCATGTTCATGGAGGCGTCCAGCGCTCCGACGGCCAGCCCGAACGCCCCCAGGGCCACGGCCGCCTGCCACACGTCGCTACCTGACCCCACGGCGAGCAGGGAGAGCAGCACGACCGGCTGCGACCACCGAAGGACCCGGCCCGGTCTCACCCGGGCCACGAGTTTGCCGGTCACCACACTGCCGACGCCGGCGAGGATCGGCACGGCTGCCAGGAACGCGGGCAGCAGGCCGTCGGATATCGCGTACCGGTCCTGGATCGCCGGTATGCGTGTCACGAGCAGTGCAAAGGTCACCCCCTGCACGAAGAAGCTCAAAGCCAGAGAAACCCGACCGTGCCGCAACCGCGCGTCCGTCATGGCCGCACAGCGTAGGCCGGTCACCTACTCCTGGGTAGATGGATCACACGAGCAATCCCGGTAGCTCCGCCATGTCCGTGAAGTGCCCCTGGGCGTCCGCCAGTCCGACCGCGGGTGTCATCGCGGTGAATCCGTAGACGTCCATTCCCGCCGCGTTGGCCGCGGCGACGCCGAGCCTGCTGTCCTCCACGACGACGCACCGTTCCGGCGCGCAGCCCATCCGCTCGGCGGCGTGGAGGAAGAGGTCCGGCTCCGGCTTGCCCCGACCCACGTCCTGCGCGCTGAAGATCGTTCCGTCCCGGAACCATGCGTCCAGGCCGGTCTTCCGATGTCCGACCCTGATCCGCTCGTGGCTGCTCGACGAGGCGACGCAGTACGGCACTTGGTCCGCCACCAGCTTCTCCAGCACCTCGACGATGCCGGGTATGGGCTGCAGTTCCCGCTCGAATGCGGCCAGCGTACGGGCGAGCAGGGTTGCGTCGAATTCCGCGGGGAGCCGGCTGCTCGTGCGTTCGAGGACCACTTCATGGATGCGGTGCACTGCGGAACCCATGTAGTCCCGCACTGATTCCTCGTAGGTCGTGGGATGTCCCAACTCGGTGAGGTACTCGGCGAGGACCGTGTTCGCGAGCCGCTCGCTGTCGACGAGCACACCGTCGTTGTCGAAGATGACCAGGTCGTAGCGCATGGGTCTACCTTAGGAAATCCGGACTGGTCGGTCGACGGGGGTATACAACGCAAAAATGCCTCAACCCCCGAACAAAGTCCGGGGGTTGAGGCCAACAATAGTTCGGCGGCGTCCTACTCTCCCACAGGGTCCCCCCTGCAGTACCATCGGCGCTGAAAGGCTTAGCTTCCGGGTTCGGAATGTAACCGGGCGTTTCCCTAACGCTATGACCACCGAAACACTATGAAGATAAACCAGCAAAAGCCGTTCATTACTTCAGAACAAACACAGTGGACGCGAGCAACTGAGGACAAGCCCTCGGCCTATTAGTACCGGTCAACTCCACCAGTTACCTGGCTTCCATATCCGGCCTATCAACC
>NZ_JBHZCF010000002.1:0-37396 GCF_042755225.1 Streptomyces sp. NPDC059169
TCCGAAGGCAAACGACACCATCAGGCCCTGATCGCTCTGGCCCGCCGCAAGATCAACGTTCTCTACGCCATCCTGCGCGACCAACGCCCCTACGAGGCCCGGCCACCTCTTCGTCTCGTAGCTTGACAACAGCATTAGGCAGCGACCTCCTGGGGGATCGAGTCGGTGACGGACGCGGTCCTGTGGCCGGTGAGGGCCAGGAACACCTCGTCCAGGCTGGGCAGGTCGGTGCCGATGTCGGCGATGGCGAAACCGCGGGACCCCAGCAGGCCCACCACCGCGGTCAGTTGCTCGTCACTGAGGATCGGGACGTAGAGGGTGCCCTCGTCCGGCACGATCTGGGACCCCGCGATGCCGTCGAGGCCCGCCTCCCGGAGAGCCGCGGCCATGGCGGGGAGCTGCACCGCGTCTGCCGGGCGCAGCCGCAGGGTCCGGCCGCCGACCTTCGCCTTGAGCTCGTCGACCCGGCCTTCGGCGATGACCCGCCCGCGGTCGATGACGGTCAGCTCGTGGGCCAACTGCTCGGCCTCCTCCATGTACTGGGTGGTGAGGAGGACGGTCACGCCCTCGGCGACCATGCGCTGCACCTCGTCCCAGACCTCGTTGCGCGTGCGCGGGTCGAGACCGGTCGTCGGTTCGTCCAGATAGAGCACTTCGGGCTGCCCGATCATGGAGGCGGCCAGGTCGAGGCGGCGCCGCATACCGCCGGAATAGGTGGACGCCGGACGCTTCGCAGCTTCCACCAGCGAGAACCGCTCCAGCATCTCGTCCGCACGACGCCTCGCGTCCTTGCGGGACAGGTCGAGGAGCCGTCCGATCATGTAGAGGTTCTCCCAGCCGGACAGCTTCTCGTCCACCGAGGCGTACTGCCCGGTGAGACCGATGCTGCGGCGCAGCTGGTTGGGCTGGCGCACCACGTCGTAGCCGGCGACCGTGGCACGCCCGGCGTCCGGCGTGATCAAGGTGGACAGGCAACGGACCAGGGTGGTCTTCCCCGCGCCGTTCGGTCCGAGGACACCGAGCACCGTGCCCTCGCGGACGTCGAGGTCCACCCCGTCCAGCGCTTTCGTCTCGCCGTAGTGCTTCACGAGGCCTCGTACCTCGACGGCGTTCTTGTCGATTCGCGTCATGCCGAACACGGTGCCAGCCGCCACCGACAGTCCACCGACAGACCACCGACAGCCTGTGGACAACCATCGACAATCCACCGACGGGGCCGCCGCCCGGTGGCCGGTAGGCGGGCGACCGGCACGTCGGCGACGGGGGCTCCTCAACCTGCGGGAACGCTCAGGGCGGGCCCGTGGGGAGCATCACGCCGGCTTGGCGTAGTCCCCGTAGCCCGCCCAATCGACGATCACGCAGGCCTCGTCCCCCACCACCCAGGCGTCGTGCCCGGGCTCGATGCCGACGTAGTCGCCCGGACCCACGTCGGCGGACTCCCCGTCGTCCATGACGATCCTCATCCGTCCGCTGACCACGTACCCGGCATGGGGGGCCTCGCAACTCTCGGTCTGGGCGAGGGGCTTGACGTGCTTGGACCACTGCCAGCCCGGTTCGAACACGGCCCGGCCGACCGGGCCCCGGTCGGTCTCGACGAGTTGGAGACGTCCCGAGCCGTTCTCGAACGGACGGGTCTCGTCGGCGGAGTCGAAGTTCTTGGTGAACAGTCCTGCCATGGTCATCCGCCTCCGGAGGAGTGGGCGGTCGGTCCCCCGAGTCCAGCTTCAGGCTACGCCCGGGTGGACGCGGTCTCCCGCCCACACGACCGGCCCAGCCGCATCCGCCCGCGGTTCAGCTCCGGGGATGCTGCCGCGCAGCCCGCCGGCGGTGGTGCCTTCCCGGGAGTCCACCACCGCCGCGGCCCCGGCCGCCCGGCAGCCCGCCGAGGACACCGCCGGCGGCCCACTGCACGAGCCGCGCATGACGACAGCCCGCCGACGGGGGAAGATCGGCGGGCTGTCGTTGGTGCCGGGAGTGGCCTGGCGGTGCCGCCACGTGCCGGTGGCGACCGGCGGACGGCTCCGGCGGACTAGTGGAAGGTGTGCTCCTCTGCGGGGAACGCGCTCTGGGCCACGTCCTCCGCGAACGCCCGGGCCGCGTCGCCGAGCGTCTGCCGCAGGTTCGCGTACTGCTTGGTGAAGCGCGGCACCTTCCCGCCCGTCAGACCGGCCATGTCGGTCCACACGAGCACCTGGGCGTCCGTGTCGGGACCGGCACCGATGCCGATCGTGGGGATGTGCAGGGAGCGGGTGACCTCGGCGGCCAGCTCGGCCGGGACGAGCTCCAGGACCAGCGCGAACGCGCCCGCGTCCTGCGCCGCCTTGGCGTCGCGCAGCAGTCGGTGGGCGGCCTCGTCGCTGCGTCCCTGGACCCGGTAGCCCATGGTGTTGACCGACTGCGGGGTGAGGCCCAGGTGGGACATGACCGGAATGCCCGCCTGGACGAGCATCTCCGTCTGGGGCAGCGAACGTTCCCCGCCCTCCAGCTTCACCGCGCCGACGCCGGCTTCCTTCACCAGCCGGGTCGCCGAGCGCAGGGCCTGCACCGGTCCCTCCTGGTACGAGCCGAAGGGAAGGTCGCCGACGACCAGGGCGCGCTTCGTGCCCCGTACGACCGCGGCGGAGAGGAGGGCCATCTCGTCCATCGTGACGGGCACGGTGGTGTCGTAGCCGAGATGACAGTTGCCCATGGAGTCGCCGACGAGCACCACCGGGATGCCGGCCTCGTCGAAGACGGACGCCGTCATGGCGTCGTAGGCGGTGAGCATGGGCCACTTCTCGCCGCGTTCCTTGGCCGCGGCGATGTCGAGCACAGTGATGCGGCGCGTGCCCTTGCCGCCGTACAGCGCCTTGTCGCTGCTGCCGGCGGGCTGTTTCTGGGCAGCCTGAAGCGTCATGGTGAACAGCTCCTTCGTCATCTCGAGGCGCCCTCACGGCGTCCCCGGACCGTGTCCATGGTGGCATCCGTTGCCGTGCCGCGTGAAGTGTCGTCGTTCACACGACGGCGATGTTGCGCCACGAAGGCCCGCGGTCGGCTCCGTGACCGGTATGGGCTAGGCGAGAGGGTCCCGTGTCGAAACTTCCCTCACGCTGGAACCATGTCCACACCGCCAGGCCCTCCGCCCGCCGCACCCCGCGTGCCGGAAGCCGTCCATCGACGCCGTTGGGCCATTCTCGGCGTCCTCATGTTCAGCGTGCTCCTGGTCGTGTTGGACCACTCGATCATGAATGTGTCGGTCAAGACGATCGCCACCCCGGCCCCCGTCGGCATCGGTGCCAGCCAGGCGCAACTCGAGTGGGCGATTAATTCCTACACGCTCGTCTTCGCCGCTCTGCTCTTCACCGCGGGAGTGCTGGGGGACCGCTCGGGCCGCAAGAAGGCATTGCTCTTCGGTCTGGCGGTGTTCGGCGTCGGATCGGTCCTCGCCGCCTTCTCCGGATCGGCCACCGAGCTGATCGCGTACCGCGCCGTGATGGGGTTCGGCGCAGCGTTCGTCATGCCCGCCACCCTCGCCGTCCTCATGAACGTGTTCGAGCGGGACGAGCAGGCCAGGGCCATCGGCATCTGGGCAGGCGGGGTGGGGGTTTCCATCGCCCTCGGCCCGCTGACCGGCGGTCTCCTGCTCGAACACTTCTGGTGGGGCTCGATCTTCCTGGTCAACGTCCCGGTGGTGATCGTCGGATTCATCGCGATGGCCCTGCTCGTCCCCGACTCCCGGGATCCGTCCCCCGGGCGGATCGACCCGGTCGGTGTGCTGCTCTCCATCGTCGGACTGGTGCTGCTGGTGTACGGCATCATCCACAGCGGCGAGCGCGCCTCCCTCACGGCGCCCGCCGTACTGCTGCCGCTGCTCGGCGGACTCGCCGTGCTCACCGCGTTCGTGGTGTACGAGACGCGTACCGACCACCCGGCACTCGACTTCTCCTACTTCCGCAACCCCGTGTTCTCGGCGGCCGTCGCGGCCACCGCGCTCGCCTTCCTCTCGATGATGGGCGTGGCCTTCTTCTCGGTCTTCTACCTCCAGAGCGTGCGCGGCTTCAGCCCGCTCGCCGCGGGCCTGCTGGTGCTGCCGCTCGCGGTCGCCCAGTCGGCGTTCGCGCCGCGCGCCCGACTGGCGGTCCGGCGGTTCGGCGCCAAGGCGACCTGCACGGTCGGCATGCTGATGATCACGGCTGGTCTGGCCGCGTTCTCGCTCTTCGACTCCTCGACGCCGCTCTGGGTGATCGAGCTCGCCTTCCTGGTGCAGGGCACCGGCATGGGGCACGTGATGCCGCCGGTGACGCTGGCGGTCATGCAGGCCGTGCCGCGGGAGAAGGCGGGCGTGGGTTCCGCGATCAACAACACCTTCCGCCAGATCGGCGGCGCGCTGGGCGTCGCCGTCCTGGGCTCGCTGCTCTCCGCGACGTACCGGCGCGACATCGAGGGGACCCTCGACGCGAACCCTGCGGTGCCCGAAGCCATCCGGCAGGAGGCGGGCGAGTCGATCGAGGCGACGCTGGCCGTCGCGGGGAAGCTCGGACGGGCCGGGGAGCCGCTGGTGGTCCCCGCGTACGACGCCTTCGTCGCAGCCATGCACGTGGCGGCCCTGGGGGCGGCGGCGGTGACCGCGGTGGCCGCCGTGGTCGTGGCGGTGCACCTCCCCGGGCGCGTCGCGCCGCTGGAGGAGGGGGCGACCGTACCGGGCGAGCCGGAGGAACGACCGGCGGCCGGGGCGGCCCGCGGGTGACGACGGAGCCGGGCACGCCGCACGGGTCACCGGGCGGGGGTCGGTCGCGAAGCCGTCGCGGGCCGGTCCCGCTGCGGCTCGCCGGCGCCTGGGGTGGGCACCGGACCGCGCGGCGGCCGGAGGGTCCGTCCCCCGCCGTGTGCAAGGCCGCTGCGGCCCCGCTGCGGCGGCTTCCGTGAGCGCGTACCGCCCCTGTCCGCCCGAGTGCTCGCTGACCTGCAAATATGCGCGTTCTGTCACAGGCCCGCCGGTTCCGCCCTTGATCGGAACCCGTCGCTGCGGCCGCTCGTCCTGGAGACCGTACGGCGGAACCACGCCGGTCATCGCCTAGGGTCATGGCGGGCAGGCGTGCACGGCAAGGCAGTGAGGACGGGCGCACATGCGGCAGGCAATCATGACGGAGACGGGGAACGACGGAGCGGAGGGCCCCCGCTCCGGATCCCGGGTCCGGTCACTGCTCGACCGCTGGCGCTCCGACCCCGGCATCTGGCGCCGCGGCATCGTGCTCGCGGCCCTGGCGGTGATCGTGGCGCTGCTCATGATCCTGCACGCCCACATCCCCAACGAGGTGGGCAACTTGGGCAGCCTCACGGAGACGTTCCTCCCGTGGCTGGGGCTGCTCATCCCGGTCCTGCTGGCCCTCGCCCTCGTCAGGCGGTCGGCCACCGCGCTGGTCGCGTTGGTGCTCCCGGTGGTCGTTTGGCTGAACCTCTTCGGTGGGCTCGTCAGCGACAAGTCGGGTGGTGGCGGGAGTCTCACGGTGGCGACGCACAACGTCAACGCCGACAACCCGGACCCGGAGGGAACCGCCCGCGACGTCGCGGCTTCCGGGGCGGACGTGATCGCCCTGGAGGAGCTGAAGGCGGACGTGGTCCCCGTGTACGAGAAGGCACTGGCAGGGCAGTACCGCTACCACGACGTCAAGGGCACCGTGGGGCTGTGGAGCAAGTACCCGATGAACGACACGCGGCCCGTGGACATCCGGCTCGGCTGGGTCCGCGCCATGCGCTCCACGGTGGCCACGCCCGCGGGCGACGTCGCGGTCTACGTCGCCCATCTGCCGTCGGTGCGCGTCAAGCTGCACGCGGGCTTCACCGCCAGCCAGCGGGACACCAGCGCGGACGCACTGGGCGAGGAGATCGCCCGGGACCCGGTGGGCAAGGTGGTTCTGCTCGGTGACCTGAACGGCACCATGAACGACCGCTCGCTGAACGCGGTCACCTCCCAGATGCGCTCAACGCAGGGTGCGGCGGGTGACGGTTTCGGCTTCAGCTGGCCCGCGTCGTTCCCGTTGGCCCGTATCGACCAGATCATGGTGAAGGGCGTGCAGCCGGTGTCCTCCTGGACGCTGCCGAAGACGGACAGCGACCACCTGCCGATCGCCGCCCGCATCAAGGTCTGAACGGACGGACGAGGGCGGATGCCGCGGGCCCGGGGCCCGGGAAGCGCCGCCGGGCGGTCCGCAAGCCGAGCGCCGCTGCGCACGTCGTGGGCATCCGCTCCGCACGGCGAAGGGGCCTCCCTCCCGCACCGCGAGGGAGGCCCCTTCGCCGTGCCCGTCTGCGGGCCCCGTGCGGTGATCGGCCCCCGGCGGTCAGCCCGCCGTCTCGCGCCACCGGTTGGTGATCGGCAGCCGGCGGTCCTTGCCGAAGCCCTTGGCGGAGATCTTGGTCCCCGGGGGGTACTGGCGCCGCTTGTACTCGGCCGTGTCGACGAGGCGGAGCGTCCGGGTGACGACCTCCTCGTCGAAGCCGGCCGCCACGATGGTGTCCTTGCCCTGGTCGCGGTCGACGTACAGCTCCAGGATGCGGTCCAGCACGTCGTAGTCCGGCAGGGAGTCGGTGTCGACCTGACCCGGGCGGAGCTCTGCGCTCGGCGGCTTGGAGATGGAGCTCTCCGGGATCGGCGGGGTCTGTCCGCGCTCGGCGGCGGCCCGGTTGCGCCACTTCGCCAGGCGGAAGACCGAGGTCTTGTAGACGTCCTTGATCGGTCCGTACGCACCGACGGAGTCCCCGTACAGCGTCGAGTAGCCCACCGCCAGCTCGGACTTGTTGCCCGGCGCGAGCACGATCTGCCCCTCCTGGTTGGACACGGCCATCAGCAGGGTGCCGCGCAGCCGCGACTGGAGGTTCTCCTCGGCGAGCCCGGTGAGCCCCAGCGAGCCCATGTAGGCGTCGAACATCGGCTCGATGGAGACGGTCCTGAAGTTCAACCCGGTACGCCGGGCCAGCTCGGCGGCGTCGTCCTTGGAGTGGTCCGAGGAGTACTTGGACGGCATCGAGATGCCGTACACGTGCTCCGCGCCGAGGGCATCGCAGGCGATCGCGGCGACCAGCGCGGAGTCGATGCCCCCGGACAGGCCGACCAGCACGGACCGGAACCCGTTCTTGGCGGCGTACGCCCGCAAGCCCACGACCAGCGCGGAATACACCTCCTCGTCGTCGTCCAGGCGCTCGGCGTATCCGCCGGTGAGCTCCGGCTCGTACGGGGGGACGGGCTCCTCGGAGATCACGACGCGGTCGATGGTGAGCCCGTCGTCGACCCGGCCGGACGGTGGCTCGGCGGACGCCGCGGGCAGGTCGAGGTCCAGGATCACGCTGCCCTCGGCGAACTGCGGGGCGCGCGCGATCACCTCGCCGTCCTTGTCCACGACGATCGAGTCCCCGTCGAAGACCAGCTCGTCCTGGCCCCCGATCATCGCGAGGTACGCCGTGGTGCAGCCCGCCTCCTGTGCCCGCTTGCGGACCAACTCCAGACGGGTGTCGTCCTTGTTCTGCTCGAACGGCGAGGCGTTGATCGAGATCAACAGCCCTGCCTGCGCCGAGCGGGCCGCGGGGACCCGGCCGCCGTCCTGCCAGAGGTCCTCGCAGATGGCGAGCGCGACGTCGACGCCGTGGACGCGGACCACCGGCATGGTGTCGCCCGGGACGAAGTACCGGAACTCGTCGAAGACGCCGTAGTTGGGCAGGTGGTGCTTGGCGAACGTCAGCGCGACCCGGCCGCGGTGCAGCACCGCTGCGGCGTTCTGCGGGGCACCGGCGGGCTGGCCGTAGCGGGGCTGTGCCTTCTCCGAGCGGTCGAGGTAGCCCACGACCACGGGGATCTCGGCGAAACCCTCGTCGGCCAGCCGACCGGCGAGGGACCGCAGGGCCGTCCGAGAGGCCTCGACGAAGGAGGAGCGAAGGGCCAGGTCCTCGACGGGGTAGCCCGTCAGCACCATCTCGGGGAACGCGACCAGGTGCGCACCCTGCCGGACGGAGTGCCGGGTCCAGTGCACGATCGACTCGGCGTTGCCGGCGAGATCGCCGACGGTCGAGTCGATCTGATTCAGGGCGAGGCGTAGTTGAGGCACGCGCCCCAGTGTAATCGTCTCTCTGACGCGATGTCCTGGCCCCGTGATGTGCGCCATCCCACGGTCGGTGCCGAGCGGGGCGTGCTGGCCGGTTCCGGGAGCTTCGGATGCGGGGCACGGAGAGCCCCGGGCGGGAGGGGCCGCCCTTCTACGGCACGACGGGGGAGGCGGGGGGGGGGGGGGGGGGGGGGGGGCCCCCCCCCCCCCCCCCCCCGGCGCCCTACGAGCGGTAGGCGACCGTCGCCATCATCCCTGACTCCGAGTGGTAGATGTTGTGGCAGTGCATCATCCACAGGCCCGGGTTGTCCGCGTCGAAGTCCACCGTCAGTTTGCGGTGCGGCAGGACGATCGCGGTGTCCTTGCGGGCGCCGGAGCCGTTGATCCCCGCGAGTGCGTAGGTGTGCCCGTGCAGGTGGATGGGGTGCCACATGTCCGTCGCATTGAGGAACACCATGCGCACCCGCTCGCCCTCGCGGACGGCGTAGCGGTGGTCGGGGGTGTAGGGCTTCCGGTCGAAGGCCCAGTCGTACTTGGCCATGCCGCCGGTCAGTTTGATCCGCATCTCGCGGTCCGGTCTGCGCCGTTCGAGCTCCACCGACTCGTCGGGTTCCACGTCGGCGCAGGAGGTGAGTACCTTGCCGTAGAGCTCGGCGGGGCGGGCGGCGTCCTCAGGGCGCGCGCCACGGGCGGTGCGCAGGACGGCCATCGCCGTGCCCCCCTTGCCCTCGGCGAGGGCGGAGAGCGGGAACGTCCCGTCCTTGGCGGTGAACAGTACGTCGTACCTTTCGCCCATGCCGAGCAGCAGGGCGTCGGTCTTGACGTGCTGGATGGGGTAGCCGTCCGAGTGGGTGACGGTCAGCTCGTGGCCCCCGAGCGCCACCCGGAAGCCCGTGTCGCCGCCCGCGTTGATGATGCGCAACCGGATCCGGTCGCCGGGCTTGGCGACGAACTCCGACGGGTCGTCGGCCGTGCGCCCGTTGATCAGGTAGTACGGGTAGTCGACGTCTCCCGCGTGACCGCCGAGCAGCTTGCTCCGCATGTTCATCCGTACCCGGTTCGGTCCGGGGCGCCGCGCCGTGTCCGGCGACGACCACCCGGGCTCCACCGGAGTGGGCATGGCGTGGTGGTCGTCGTCGTGGTGCATTTTCGCGCCGGAGCCCTTGTGGAGCTGGGAGAAGACCGACTCCGGGCTGGACCCCTCCACCCCGTCGACCCAGTCGTCGATGAGGACGATCCACTCCCGGTCGTAGGAGAGCGGCTCCTTCGGGTCGTCCACGATCAGCGGTGCGTACATCCCGCGGTCGATCTGCACACCGGAGTGCGGATGGAACCAGTACGTGCCCGGGTGCGGCACCACGAAGCGGTAGGAGAACGATTCTCCTGCCCTGATCGGTGGCTGCGTCACGTTGGGCACGCCGTCCATGTCGTTGCGCAGGGCGATGCCGTGCCAGTGCAGCGAGGAGGACACCGGCAGGTGGTTGGCGAGGGTGAGGGCGAGCGTGTCGCCCGCGGTGACCCTGACCTCCCGGCCGGGCAGGCCGTCGTCGTAGATCCATGACTTGACGGTGCGTCCGCCGCCCAGTTCGACCCGGCCGACGTTGGCGGTGAGCCGCACGCTGCGCACCCGGCCGTTGCCGTGGCGCTCCCCGTCGGCCGCCAGGACCTCGCGGCCGTCGGGCGAGACGAATCCCTCGGGGGCGGGCGGTACGGAGTGACCGCCCGGCGCGGGAAGTCCCGATGCGTTCCCGCCGTGTGCGCGGTGCTCGGCGCCGCCCGAGCAGGCGGACAGGAAAGCCGAACCTACCGCGGCGAGCCCGGTGCCGAGGACGGCCCGGCGGGTGGTGTCGTTGTGCGTGCGCATGACTGAATGCACCTCACAGGGGTGTCGGTGTTACATGCGGAATGGACGCGTCCGCTGCACGGACACACCGCTCGGAGAACGGAGGTCCCCAGCAGTCAGGATCGGTTCTTGATCCGCAGCACCGACGACTGCGCGAGGAATATCCCCGACGGGGACGGGTTCGAGCCCAGGGCGTGCAGCAGGCGTGCGAGGGAGAGCACGCGCGCACGGCCCGAACGCCGTGGCAGCCGTCCACCCGTGGCCATGAGCCGGGTGAATCCCCATGCCCCGAGCAGGACGAGGCGTATGCGCGCCGGCGCGGGCCGGTGCCCGGCGTACGGCCCCGATCCGGGCGGCGAACCAGGCCCGTGACCCCCGTGGGCGTCCGCGGTCCCGACCGTCGTGGCGCACGGTTCGTGCTGCCCCGGAGGTCGAGGTGCGTCGGGTGGGTCGTGCCGCGGAGAATGCACCGCAGCAGCGCGGCCGTCGTCACCCCGGCCCGTCCGGCGGGTCGGCGCGTACGCCGGTACGGGCCCGGGAGCGAGTCCCGGCGTGTGCAGCGACGTCGGTCCGGACAGCACCGCCGTGTGCAGCAACGGCTGCGCGCAGTGCGGTACCCGGTCCGTGACCATGCCCGGCAGCCTACCCCCGCCCGGTATCCGTCGACGTGCGGACACACCTGATGCCGACGATCATGGCCGCATGATGATCGGTCCGCGTCGCGTCGTCCCCGGACGGCGTGCACGAGCCGACGCGTCGGGGCGGTGGGTGCCACGCTCGCCGCCCGCGGCGCACCAGCGGAACGTGGCGCAGCAGGGGACGAGGGGGAGAACATGACGTTCGTACGGGTCGGCGAGGTGTCCCACCACGTGGTGGTCGAGGGCAGCGGGCCCTCTTGCATCCTCAGCGCCGGTCTCGCCATGAGCTGGTTCGACTGGGACCCCGTCGTCCCGCTGCTGACCCCGCACCGTACCGTCGTCCGCTTCGACCGCCCGGGACACGGGCTCAGCGGTCCGGCGGTCGTGCCCCCGTCCGCGGTCGGCGAGGCCCATCGCATCGCCGCGATCCTCGACGCGCTCGGCATCACCGAACCCGTCACGGTCGTCGGACACTCCATCGCCGGTTTCCACGCCGAGGCCTTCGCCCGCATCCACCCGGCCCGCACGGCCGGAGTCGTGCTCGTCGACTCCAGCATCGAGGAACACGCGCGCTTCCCCGCGGCGCCCGCGGTCCGCACGACCGTGGCGCACGCGGTCGGCAGCGTCCTGACTGCCGTGGGAGCACCCGTGGTGCTCGGCCCGCTCGTCCGGCGCGGCATGGTCCGGCTCTCGCGCACGGGCGGCGGCGACCCGGCCCCCGCGGAGCTGGTGCGTCGTTGCTACGCCACGGGGCGGGTTCTGCAGGGCGCCCTGCTGGAGAACACCCACTACCGCGCGGTCGCCGCGGAACTCCTCGCGCTGCGCGGTCGGTTGCCGCTGAGGGACGGTCTCCCCGTCACCGTCCTCGCCGCCTACGACGGCCGGGGCGGAGCCTGGGGACGGCGCTGGCTCGCGCGTCAGCGCGCGCTGGCCGCGGAGCTCGGTGGTGCGCGCTTCGAGGCCGTCGAACCGTCCGGTCACCTGGTGATGCTGGACCGCCCGGACGCGGTGGCCCGGGCGGTCCTCATGCCGAGGGAAGAGCGGGTCAACCCCGCGCATACACCTGCTCGACCCACGACGCGATCTGGTCCTCCGGCAGATGCCGGGCCAGATCGGCTTCACTGATCATTCCGACGAGGCGCTTGTTCTCGATGACCGGCAGTCTGCGGATCCTGTGGTCCTGCATCTCGTGCAGCACCTCGTCCACTTCGGCGTCCGCGTCGATCCAACGAGGCGTGCCCTTGGCCATCTCGCCCGCGGTGACCTTCGACGGGTCGCGTCCCATGGCGACACAGCCGACGACGATGTCACGGTCCGTCAGGATGCCGCAGAGGCGTTCGTCGGCATCGGAGATGGGAAGGGCGCCCACGTTCAGCTCGCGCATCAGCTGCGCGGCACGGTCGAGCGTCTCGTGCGAGGGGATCCACTGGGCCCCTCGGTGCATGATGTCCCTGGCGGTGGTCATGGGGTCCGTACCTCCTGCATGGGTCCCGCGCGACGACCTCTGTCGCCCGTCGTCACCCGTTGCCCCTGAACGGGCGGAAAGGAGCCTGCCGACGGTCGGCTGACCTTGCGCGTCACACCGATCGGGCGAACCGTCCGCCCCCGCGGGCGGGACTCCCGCCGGCGTGCACCTCGGCGCCCGGCCGGCCACGGAGCCCGGCCGGCTGGTTCCGGCCGACGCAGAACAAGCCGTCTTCGACCTTACCGCCGACGTGGTCGTGGCGCCCGGCGGAGGGGCCGCCGACCGCGGCCCCTCCCCACACGGACGGCGTCGTACGCTCCCGGCGCCGTCGCGGCCCTCCCCGGCGCCCCGGCGCTCCCGCACCGAACGGGCCGGATTCACGGAACCGGCCGGGCCGCGCCGGGCGGTCAGCGGCGTGGCGCGCCGCTCCCGGAGCAGGTCCGCCAACAGGGCCGGCTCGGACCCTGGGCGTCGGAGCGGTGAGCACGGCGGATGTACGGTCCGGGAAGGAAGCCGCGGTCGTCGCGCCGGTAGGAGCAGTCGTACGCCGGTGCCGGTGCCGGTGCCGGTGCCGGTGCTGCGGCCAGGTGCCCGTGACGGGCGCCGCGGGTGCCTGCGTCCGGTGTCGTGTCCACTGTCCGTCGCGCAGCGGAAGAGCGCCGCGAAGAGCGTCACCACGACACCCAGGAGCGCCGCGGGACGCGCTGTGCGCGCGGTGCGCGCGGTGCGGGTGTGCCCGTACCCCCCCATGGCCGCAGGCGGCAGTGGCGTGGTGGTGGCGGGGACGTGCCCCATGCCCCAGGAGGTGCGTAATCTGGGCGAAACCCCGGGTCGTGATACTGAAGCTCCTCACTACGCCCTGGCGGTGGTGCACAGGCCGTCTGAACTGCAAGGATGTGGCTATGGACAAGCAGCAGGAATTCGTGCTCCGCACGCTCGAGGAGCGCGACATCCGGTTCGTGCGCCTGTGGTTCACCGATGTGCTCGGCTTCCTGAAGTCGGTCGCGGTGGCACCCGCCGAGCTCGAGCAGGCATTCGACGAAGGCATCGGCTTCGACGGATCGGCCATCGAGGGCTTCGCGCGTGTCTACGAGTCCGACATGATCGCCAAGCCGGACCCGGGGACCTTCCAGATCCTGCCGTGGCGCGCAGAGGCCCCCGGCACGGCCCGGATGTTCTGCGACATCCTCATGCCCGACGGCTCGCCGTCCTTCGCCGACCCGCGCTTCGTCCTCAAGAGGATCCTCGCCAAGACCTCGGACCTGGGTTTCACCTTCTACACCCACCCCGAGATCGAGTTCTTCCTGTTGAAGGACAAGCCGCTCGACGGCACCCGACCCACCCCGGCCGACAACTCCGGGTACTTCGACCACACCCCGCAGAACGTCGGCATGGACTTCCGCCGCCAGGCGATCACGATGCTCGAATCCATGGGCATCTCCGTGGAGTTCAGCCACCACGAGGGTGCGCCCGGCCAGCAGGAGATCGACCTCCGGTATGCGGACGCGCTGTCGACCGCCGACAACATCATGACGTTCCGCCTGGTCATGAAGCAGGTTGCCCTGGAACAGGGCGTCCAGGCGACGTTCATGCCGAAGCCGTTCTCCGAGTACCCCGGCTCCGGCATGCACACGCACCTCTCGCTGTTCGAGGGCGACCGGAACGCGTTCTACGAGTCGGGCGCCGAGTACCAGTTGTCCAAGGTGGGACGATCCTTCATCGCCGGTCTGCTCAGGCACGCGGCCGAGATCTCGGCCGTGACCAACCAGTGGGTCAACTCCTACAAGCGGATCTGGGGCGGCTCGGCCCGTACGGCGGGGTCCGGCGGCGAGGCACCCTCGTACATCTGCTGGGGACACAACAACCGCTCGGCGCTGATCCGCGTCCCGATGTACAAGCCGGGCAAGACCGGCTCTTCGCGCATCGAAGTCCGCTCCCTGGACGCGGGCGCGAATCCCTACCTCGCCTACGCCGTCCTGCTCGCCGCGGGGCTCAAGGGCATCGAGGAGGGCTACGAACTCCCGGCCGGTGCCGATGACGACGTGTGGGCCCTCTCCGACGCGGAGCGCCGCGCCATGGGCATCGAGCCCCTGCCGCAGAACCTCGGCGAGGCGATCATGCTGATGGAGCGCAGCGAGCTGGTGGCGGAGACGCTCGGCGAGCACGTCTTCGACTTCTTCCTGCGCAACAAGAAGCAGGAGTGGGAGGAGTACCGCAGCGAGGTCACCGCCTTCGAGCTGCGGAAGAACCTGCCGGTGCTGTAATAGCAGGTCAAAGGGTGTAGGTACCGAAACGACCCTCAGGGCCGGGCGGCCCGCGGGCCGCCCGGCCCTGAGGCGTCTCAGACGCCCTGGGCCGTCACCTCCCGGTGCTCACGGAGCGCCTGCCCGACGTGGTGGGATCGTGGCACGTCCCGCTCCTTGCCCCGCTTCGGCGGCGCAGAGACCGGGTGGACTCGCTTTCAGGCCCGGCCCCGGGCCGCAGGTGCGGTGCGGGCAGGCGGCCCTGCCGGAGTCATCCGGTGCCGGTATCAGCCCTGTGCAGCACCTGGACCAACAGCAGGGCGCCCCCGGCCGCCACTCCCAGCGCCCCCGCGGCCAGGAAACCGCGGGAGGAACGCCAGGACAGCACCGACCACCGCGACTGGGCGGAAAACAACGAACCGGTACTCAGCCACGATCCTGCTGAGATCAGCGACAGGGAGGAACCGATCGAGCCGACCGAAAGGGCGCTACCGATCGAGCCCACTGACAAGGCCGAACCGACGGACCCCGCGGACAGCACCGATCCCACCGAGCCGATCGACAACACGGAGTCCTGTGACCACAACGACAGCACCGAACCAGTGGAGTCACGACGGACCGACCGCCGGGATAGTTTTGTCATGAGGCCATCCTGCCCGCTGGTCGCCCCGTCCTGGGGGGTGCGGACGGACGACGCGGGTCCCGGGTGAGGACCTTCCGGCATCTGGCCGCTGCGTGCCGGGGCGGACCCCCTCGCCACCCCCCGGCCTCAGCCGTGGCGTCGTGCCAGCGGCGCGGGAGCCTCCTGGACCACCCAGCCGTTGCCGTCCGGATCGTTGAAGAAGACGAAGGAGTTCCACGGTTCGCCCCTGCCGGGCGCCCAGCCCTTGGGGGAGACGTGTTGCACCGCACTGACCCCGACGCCCCGGCCGAGGAGTTCGTCGTGGGCCGCTTCGATGTCCGGAACGCAGAGCTGGACGCCCTGGACTGCGCCAGGCGCCATGGCGGTCTGCCCGGGCGCCGGGGGCATCCCCTCGCCGATCACGATCGAACAGCGGGAGCCCGGCGGGGTCAGTTGGAGGATGCGCACCCCCTCGGTGATCCGGGTGTCGTGGTCGACCGTGAAGCCGCACTGGCCGGCGTAGAAGTTCTTCGCCCGCTCCACGTCCGAGACCGGTATCACGAGCACTTCGAGGGTCCATTCCATGGCACCGCCCGGGGGTTCGGTGCGGACCGGCGATCCGCGTCGTCTGGACCCGCCGTTCGGGCCGTCCCGGGCGTCCGTCGGTCGGCGGTCCCCTCGGGGCGGTGTGCACTGCCGGCACGGCGGCGTCCCTCCGCCCTGTCCATCGTCCCCGCGCTGCGCCGGCCGCGCACGACGGCGGACGGTACCGCTGCGGCCCGCCGCCGTCCCGTCCCGCCCGTGTGTACGTCGTGGGGCGCGCAGCGTGGCTGCGGCGGTGGCCGGAGCCAGGGCGGGGAGGCTGCGGGGAGCAGCCGAGGTACGCCTGGACGCCGGAACATGGGGGCCGGGTATCGCCGCGTACCGGGTGCGCGCGACCTGGGCGCGAACGACGCGGCCGGCGGCGCCGGGCACCGGGCGCGCCGGGCCGTGGGGGGGGGCGGGGGACCGGCCGTGGCCAGGGCGGGCGGCGACGCCGAGACAGACCACGGCGGACAGCGGAGCATGGGCAGGGGCGGCCGAGGGGAGGACGGGGCGTCCGGGACCGGGTGCGGACCCGCTCCCCGGCGTACGGGATCCGGTGCGCCGCTCCCGACGCGCGGGGACGCCCGTGCCGCGAGGCCGTCCGCGGTGGCCGCGCGGCACGGGCGGCGGACACCCCGGAGCCACCTGTCGTCCCGTCCGGACCACGAGGAACATGGTGAACACGGAGGATCGGCCCCGCGTCCCGAACCTCGGGGCTCTCCCTCCCCAGTGCTGCGACTAGGCTCGGACCCGGATCCGGACCTTGATCGGAGGCGGCGGGATGACGACGGTGCCCGGACGCAGGAGCAGTACCTTCACCCGACTGCTGCGGCACGGCTTCACCCACCCCGCCGTCGCCGAGCGGTTCCTCGGACTGCCGGAGATGGCGTCGGTACGCGCCGACTCCGTGCTCCTGGATGCGTTGGGGGCCACCGCCGACCCCGATCTGGCGCTGCGCGGGCTCGTCCGACTGGTGGAATCCCAGCAGCCCGACGAGCGCCAGGGCCTGCTCGACACCCTGATCTCCGCGAAGCCGCTGCGCGACAGGCTGCTGGGCGTGCTGGGCGCGTCCGAGGCGCTCGGCGACCACCTGTCGCGCCATCCGCGGGACTGGCACGCCCTGGTGACGTACGAGTCCAGCGATCTCCACCCCGGCGTGGAGGAGTTCGAACACGGTCTCGCCGGCGCCACCGATCCGGTGTCCCTCCGTGTCGCCTACCGCCGCTGCCTCCTCGCGATCGCGGCCCGCGACGTCTGCGGGACCACGGACGTCGCCCAGACCGCGGCCGAACTCGCCGACCTGGCGACAGCCACGCTGCGCGCGGCGCTCGCCATCGCCCGCTCCGCCGCACCCGAGGACGCCGCACGGTGCCGGCTCGCGGTGATCGCCATGGGCAAGTGCGGCGGCCACGAGCTCAACTACGTCTCGGACGTCGACGTGATCTTCGTGGGGGAGCCCACCGAAGGGACCGACGAGGCCCAGGCGTTGAAGGCCGCGACTCGACTCGCGTCCCATCTGATGCGCATCTGCTCGGAGACCACCGTCGAGGGGGCGATTTGGCCCGTCGACGCCAACCTCCGGCCGGAGGGGCGCAACGGACCTCTGGTACGCACCCTCTCCAGCCACCTCGCGTACTACCAGAGATGGGCGAAGACCTGGGAGTTCCAGGCACTCCTCAAGGCGCGTGCGGTGGCGGGTGACCCCGAGCTCGGCGCCGAGTACATCGAGGCGGTGTCACCGCTCGTCTGGCAGGCCGCGGAGCGGGAGAACTTCGTCGCCGACGTGCAGAAGATGCGGCGCCGGGTCGTGGACAACATTCCGGTCGCCCAGATAGACCGTGAGTTGAAGCTCGGCCCCGGCGGACTGCGGGACGTCGAATTCGCCGTCCAACTGCTCCAGTTGGTGCACGGCCGCAGCGACGCCGCACTGCGCAGCGGCAGCACCCTCGGCGCGCTGGACTCCCTCGCGGCGGGTGGTTACGTGGGGCGGGCGGACGCGGCCCAGCTCGGTGAGGCCTACCGGTTCCTGCGCGCCATGGAGCACCGCATCCAGCTGTTCCGGCTGCGCCGCACCCACCTCGTGCCGGAGGGCGAGGACGACCTGCGCCGCCTCGGGCGCTCGCTGGGCCTGCGCACCGATCCGGTCGCCGAGCTGAACCAGGAGTGGCGGCGGCACGCGACGGTCGTCCGCCGGCTGCACGAGAAGCTGTTCTACCGGCCGCTGCTGGATGCGGTCGCGCAGCTCGCCCCCGGCGAGATCCGCCTCAGCGCGAAGGCCGCACGGCAGCGTCTGGAAGCGCTCGGGTACGCCGACCCGGCCGCGGCCCTACGCCATCTGGAGGCGCTGTCCTCCGGGATGACGCGCAAGGCGGCGATCCAACGGACGTTGCTGCCGGTGCTGCTCGGGTGGTTCGCGGACTCGGCCGACCCGGACGCGGGGCTGCTCGGCTTCCGGAAGGTGTCCGACGCGCTCGGCAAGACGCCCTGGTACCTGCGGCTGCTGCGCGACGAGGGTGCCGCGGCGGAGAACCTGGCACGGGTGCTGTCCGCCGGCCGGTTCGCTCCGGATCTGCTGCTGAGGGCTCCGGAGGCGGTGGCGCTGCTCGGGGATCCGGAGGGTCTGAAGCCGCGCGGGCGGGACCACCTGGAACAGGAGGTGCTCGCGGCGGTGGGGCGTGCGGACGGAGCGGAGACGGCGGTCGCGGCGGCCCGCGGGGTGCGGCGGCGCGAGCTGTTCCGTACCGCTGCGGCCGACCTCATCAGCTCGTACGGAACCGAGGAGAGCCCCGCGGAGCAGGCTCCCGGAGAGCTCGTGGACCGGGTGGGCAACGCGCTCACCGACCTCAACGCGGCGACGCTCGCCGGTGCCCTGCGCGCCGTCGTGCGCGCGAAGTGGGGCGACACGCTCCCCACCCGTTTCGCCGTCGTCGGCATGGGCCGCTTCGGCGGCCACGAGCTGAGCTACGGTTCCGACGCGGACGTCCTCTTCGTGCACGAGCCGCGCGAGGGCGTCGACGAACAGGAGGCCGCCCGGGCCGCGAACGAGGTGGTGGCCGAGATGCGCCGCCTGCTCCAGCTCCCCGCTTCCGATCCGCCGCTGCTGATCGACCCGGACCTGCGACCGGAGGGACGCAACGGCCCCCTGGTCCGTACGCTCGCCTCGTACGCCGCGTACTACCGCCGCTGGTCGCTCGTCTGGGAGAGCCAGGCCCTGCTGCGCGCCGAGCCGATGGCGGGTGACGCGGAACTGGGCGCCCGTTTCATCGACTTGATCGACCCGCTGCGCTACCCGGTGGAGGGCCTCGGTGACGAAGCGGTGCGGGAGATCCGCCGGCTCAAGGCGCGGATGGAGACCGAACGGCTGCCCCGTGGGGCCGACCCGACCCTCCACGTCAAACTGGGCCGCGGTGGTCTCAGCGACGTGGAGTGGACCGTCCAGCTCCTGCAGATGCGCCACGGCTGGGCGGAACCGGGCCTGAGGACCCCCCGCACCAGGGAAGCCCTCGCCGCCGCCCACGCGGCGGGGCTGATCTCCACCGAGGACGCCCAGATCCTCGATGACGCCTGGGTGCTCGCGACCCGTGCCCGCAACGCAACGATGCTGGTCCGCGGCCGTCCGGGCGACACCTTCCCTTCGGACGGGCGCGAACTGAGCGCCGTGGCCCGCTACTTGGGATACGGCAACGGGGACTCGGCACGCGGGGCGCAGACCGGGTACAGCGGTGAGATGGTGGACGACTACCGGCGGGCCACACGGCGGGCCCGGGCGGTGGTGGAGGAGCTGTTCTACGGGGCGTAGCCGCTGGCCCTCGCCGGCCGCCGGGGAAGGGCGACCCGGGCGTCGGTCGCGGAACAGCAGGGCCCGCGCCGGCCGGCTGCCGGCGGACACGGTCCACGGGGCGTGCGGTCAGCTGCCGAGGACGTTGTCCGTGGGGTGCAGCGGGGTGCCCGGGCGGCGTGCCGGTCGGGCCGGGCCGGGTGCCTCCACTTCTCGAGGGGTGCCACGCGATACGCAGGGAACGGGTCGCGGGCGTCGCGGGGTTCCGCGCCGTCGGGAGGCTGGGCCCGTCCGCCGGAGGAGGTGTCCGTGGAGGGGGTGAAGCGCCGGCCGCACGTGCTGGCCGCCGTCGCGGGTGATCGCTCAGCGGCGTGCGGAGTTCAGCCCCGCAACCCAGGTGCGCGACCGGTTGGAGCGGTCCCGCTCCGGGGTCGCCGCGACGTGCCGGGGCAAGCGGTGGGGCAGCGCGCCGTACCAGGCGTACGAGAGGACGTACCCGAACGCGAGGCACAGCAGGCCCCCGACCGCGTCCAGCCAGAAGTGGTTGGCGGTGGCGACGATGACCACGAGGGTCAGCGTCGGGTAGAGCAGGCCGAGGATCTTCGCCCACGGCGCCGAAGCCAGGGCGAAGACGGTCAGACCGCACCACATCGACCAGCCGATGTGCATCGACGGCATCGCCGCGTACTGGTTGGACATGTTCTTCAGGTTGCCCGAGGCCATCGAGCCCCAGGTGTGGTGCACCAGGACCGTGTCGATGAAGTGCTGGCCGGCCATCAGGCGCGGCGGTGCGAGCGGGTAGAGGTAGTACCCGAGGAGCGCGACGCCCGTGGTGGCGAAGATGATGAACCTCGTCGGGGCGTAGCGCCCGGGATGCCACCGGTAGAGCCAGACGAGCACGCCGATCGTCACCACGAAGTGCAGGGTGGCGTAGTAGTAGTTCATGGTCACGATGAGCCACGTCACCGAATTCACGGCATGGTTGACCGTATTTTCGACCGCTATGCCGAGCATCTGCTCGGTGTGCCAGATCCAGTCTGCGTTCCGCAGGGCCTGTGCCTTCTGCTCGGGCACTGCGTTACGAATGAGGGAGTATGTCCAGTAACTGACCGCAATGAGCAGGATCTCGAACCAGATGCGAGGCCGTCGAACCGACCGCAGCCGGTGCAGCCTGCTCGGCTCGGGAGCCGGACCGTCCTCGGTCACCATGGGTGACGGGAGGGACGTCCGGTCATCCAGAGTCTTCACGGTCGCTTCACCCATAGGGACAGAGTCTGCCAGATAGGTGGTCCTGCTCCGATCATCCCCCGGTCGGGTTCGGGCTGCCCGCGGTACGTCTCAAGGACGAGGTACGGCCCCGCTGTTCCCCGGGGTCGCCGGCGCCGGGCCGGCGGCGGTGGAACCGCGGACGACGAGCTCGGGCATGAAGACGAACTCGCTGTGTGGAGCGGGAGTCCCCGCGATTTCCTCCAGGAGGGTGCGGACTGCCGCCTGGCCCATCGCCGGCACGGGCTTGCGGACCGTCGTCAGTGGCGGATCGGTGAAGGCGATGAGGGGGGAATCGTCGAAGCCGACGACCGAGACGTCGCCCGGAACCTCCAGCCCGCGCTGCCTCGCCGCGCGGATCGCACCCAGCGCCATCATGTCGCTCGCACACACCACTGCGGTGCAGCCCCGGTCCATCAGGGCGGTCGCCGCGGCCTGCCCACCCTCCAGCGTGTAGAGGGAGTGCTGGATCAGCCGGGACTCGATCTCCTCGGCACTCAGCCCGAGCTGGTCCTGCACCGCCTTGACGAAGCCCTCGATCTTCCGCAGGACCGGGACGAAGCGCCGGGGCCCGAGGGCCAGTCCGATCCGCGTGTGGCCGAGCGAGACCAGATGGGTGACCGCGAGCTGCATCGCCGCCCGGTCGTCGGGCGATATGAACGGAGCCCTCACCTGCGGTGAGAATCCGTCGACGAGAACGAAGGGAACGCCCTGGGCGCGCAGCCGCTCGTACCGCTCCGTGTCCGCCGTGGTGTCCGCGTGCAGGCCCGAGACGTAGATGATCCCGGCGACGCCCCGGTCCACCAGCATCTCGGTGAGCTCGTCCTCGGTGGAGCCGCCGGGCGTCTGGGTGGCCAGCACCGGCGTGTAGCCCTGGCGGGTCAGCGCCTGTCCGATGACCTGGGCCAGGGCCGGGAATATCGGGTTCTCCAGCTCGGGCGTGATGAGCCCCACCAGTCCCGCGCTACGGCGGCGCAGCCGTACCGGGCGCTCGTAGCCGAGGACGTCGAGGGCGGCGAGCACCGATTCGCGGGTGGCCGTGGCGACCCCCGGTTTGCCGTTGAGCACCCGGCTGACCGTCGCCTCACTGACCCCCGCCTGGGCTGCGATGTCGGCAAGCCGTGCGGTCATCTTCGTATGCGCCGGATCCCGGTGCGTCTCTGTCCGGGCCACGGCATCAGCCTCCTGTCGTGTCGCCCCACCGTATCGGCTCGACCGGTCACGTGGTGCCGGGGGAGGGCGATTCATGACGGCGCAACTCCCCTGCTCGGGGCAGCCGGACCGGGTCGCGGCGCGCGGGCGGACAGCTGACCGGGACGTGGAGCACCGTGCGCAAGGGCGCGCAAGACGCCGCCGGCACCGGCAACTGCCCGCCGACCCGGGACGGATGGGCTGCCTGGTGCGGGACGCGCGCACCGGGCGGACGGGCCGTTCACGACGCCTGCCCCAGCAGGGGCAGGCCCAGCCAGAGGGTCGACTCGGCCTCGATGAGGTCCGGGTCGTCGCCCGGAGCCCAGCTGCTGAGCAGGGGCCGGCCCGTGACCGGCAGGGCGACCGGCCGTTCGGTGGTGTTCACCACGCAGGCGAACCGCCCCGCCGGGGTGGTGCGGGTGAAGGCGAGGACGCCTTCGGGGGCCTCGAGCCAGGTGAGGTCGGTGCCCGCGCCGAGGCCGGGGTGTTCCCGACGGAGGGCCAGTGCCGCGCGGTACAACTCCAGGGTCGAGCCCTGCGCCCCGGTCTGCGCCTCCACGCTCAACTCGGCCCACTCCGCCGGCTGCGGCAACCAGCTCCCCCCGCTGCCGAAACCGAACGACGAACCCTCCCGCGTCCACGGCAACGGCACCCGACACCCGTCACGGAAACCGTCCTGCCCCTCCGCCCGGAAGAACGACGGGTCCTGACGCACCTCGTCCGGCAGGTCCGTCACGTCCGGCAAGCCGAGCTCCTCCCCCTGGTACACGTACGCCGACCCCGGCAACGCCAACATCAACAGCGCTGCGGCCCGGGCACGCCGCAGCCCGCGGCGCCCGCCCCCGTAGCGGGTGGTGTGCCGGGTGACGTCGTGGTTGGACAGCACCCACGTGGTGGGCGCACCCACCGAGGTCGTCGCGGCGAGCGAGGCGTCGATGACCTCCCGCATCGGCTCCGCGTCCCAGGGGCAGCGCAGGAACTGGAAGTTGAAAGCCTGGTGCATCTCGTCCGGCCTGACGTACAGCGCGAGCCGTTCCGGCGTCGGTGCCCAGGCCTCGGCGACCCCGATCCGTTCGCCGTCGTAGCCGTCGAGGAGCCTGCGCCAGGAACGGTGGATCTCGTGGACGCCGTCCTGGTCGAAGAACGGCAGCACCTGCGCGCCGATCATCTTCGCCTGCTCGCGCAGCCCGATGTCCGGCAGCCCGTCCGCCTTGACCATGCCGTGCGCCACGTCGATGCGGAACCCGTCGACGCCGAGGTCCAGCCAGAAGCGCAGCACCGCCTCGAACTCCTCCTGCACGGCCGGGTGCTCCCAGTTGAGGTCGGGCTGCTCGGGGGCGAACAGGTGCAGGTACCACTCCCCGTTCGCGGTGCGGGTCCAGGCAGGGCCGCCGAAGACGGACTCCCAGTCGTTCGGCGGCTGTTCTCCGTCCGGGCCGCGGCCGGCGCGGAAGTGGTAGTGCGTCCGCTCCGGGCCGCCCGCGAGCGCGGAGCGGAACCAGACGTGCTGGTCGGAGGTGTGGTTCGGGACGATGTCGACGATCACCCGCAGCCCCAGGCGGTGCGCTTCGCGCACGACGTCGTCGGCGTCGTTCAGGGCACCGAAGACGGGGTCGACGGCCCGGTAGTCCGCGACGTCGTAGCCGCCGTCCGCTTGGGGGGAGGCGTAGAAGGGGGTCAGCCAGACCGCGTCCACGCCCAGGTCCGCTAGGTACGGGAGCCGGTCGCGGATGCCGCGCAGGTCGCCGACGCCGTCGCCGTTGGCGTCGGCGAAGGAGCGGACGTAGATCTGGTAGATGACGGCGTCCCGCCACCAGTCCGGCGTCCGTCCGCTGAGCTGCGACGGGGTGGTCGTGCTGAGCTCCTGCGTCATGGGCGCTCCCCTTCGGATGCCTGTTTCGGGACGTTCCGGATCTACCGGTTCAACGCCGACCTATCTCGAAGGTAACAGCGCTGCAATACCTTGCGGAAGCGATTGCGGAAGCTCTGAAGAGCATCAGGACGGGCAAGTGCGCCGTTGACAAGCCGCTCGTCGGCCACCGTGAGGACACGTGGATGTAACGATCGCAGGCTCTTGCGGAAATATCCCGCAAGGTCTTTCGCACTTCTTTCAACCTTGTTACGTTCCTGACCGAATCGGCGCCGTGATGGAGCGGCCCAGGTTGAAGGAGTTCACATGCGACGTGGCATAGCGGCCACCGCTCTGGTCGCGAGCCTGGCGCTCACGGCGACCGCGTGCGGCGGCGACGACGCCGACAGCGGCAAGAGCAGCTCGGGCAAGCTGTCCGGCACGGTCACCTGGTGGGACACGTCGACCGTCGGCAGTGAGGACAAGGTCTTCAAGAAGCTTGCCGAGGGCTTCACCAAGCTGCACCCCGACGTCAAGATCAAGTATGTGAACGTGCCGTTCGGCGAGGCGCAGAACAAGTTCAAGAACGCGGCCCAGTCCGGAGCGGGCGCCCCGGACGTCATCCGTTCCGAGGTCGCCTGGACCCCCGAGTTCGCCGACCTCGGCTACCTCGCACCGCTGGACGGCACCGCCGCGCTCAAGGACGAGAAGGACTTCCTGGCGCAGGCCGCGGCCTCCACCAGGTACAAGGACAAGACCTACGCGGTCCCGCAGGTCATCGACTCCATGGGCGTCTTCTACAACAAGAAGATCTTCAAGGACGCCGGCGTTGCGGTTCCCAACACCATCGACGACCTGAAGACGGTCGCCAAGACCATCAAGGACAAGACCGGCAAGACCGGGATGTACCTGCGCGGCGATGACGCCTACTGGTTCCTCTCCTTCCTCTACGGCGAGGGCGGCAACCTGGTCGACGCCGAGAAGAAGCAGGTCACGGTCGACAACCCGGCCGGCGTGAAGGCCATGAAGGTCGTCAAGGACCTCGTGGACTCCGGTGCCGCGATCACCGATGCCACCAACGGCTGGGACAACATGCAGGCGGCCTTCAAGGACGGCAAGGTCGCCATGATGATCAACGGTCCTTGGGCGATCACCGACACCTACGCCGGCAAGGAGTTCAAGGACAAGGCCAACCTGGGCATCGCTCCCGTGCCCGCCGGCTCCGCCGGCCAGGGCGCCCCGCAGGGCGGCCACAACCTCGCCGTGTACGCCGGCTCCAAGAACCTCGAAGCGTCCTACGCGTTCGTTGACTACATGACCTCCGTCGAGGCCCAGACCCAGGTTGCCAAGGAGCTCAGTCTGCTTCCGACCCGCACCTCCGTCTACGGCAAGCCGAGCGTCGCGGGCAACGAGATCGTCGGCTTCTTCAAGCCGGTCGTCGACAAGGCCGTCGAGCGGCCCTGGATCCCGGAGGGCGGCAGCCTCTTCGAGCCGGTGAAGGTCGAGTACACCAAGGTCCTGACCGGCCAGACCACCCCGGAGAAGGGTGCCAAGGCGGCGGGGGACGCCTACCGCAAGCTCCTCAAGGACTGGAAGTAAGGGAAGAGTGACCGACTGATGGCTGTCCACACCAGCGGCCAGTCGGTGGCGCAGGCCGCGGAGCCCACCAGGGCCCGCGGCCGTCGCCGCGACTCCGCAGGCGCGCCGGGGCCGCTCCGTCGCGCCCTGTCCACCCACTGGTACGCCTGGGCCATGGTCGCCCCCGTGGTGATCGTGATCGGGGTGATCATCGGCTATCCGCTCGTCCGCGGCGTCTACCTGTCGCTGACGGACGCCAACGAGCGGAACGTCGAGCGGTCGATCGGGGTGAACCACCTCCCCGCGACCTACGAATTCATCGGGCTCGACAACTACGCCGACGCACTCACCGGCAGCCAGTTCCTGGACACCCTCGGGTGGACGCTGGTGTGGACGGTCTCCTGCGTGGCCGTCACGTTCGCCCTCGGCCTCGCCCTCGCGAACATCCTCAACCGCACGATCGCCGGCCGGTCGTTCTACCGGATGATGCTGATCCTGCCCTGGGCGGTGCCCGGCTTCGTCTCGGTCTTCGCCTGGCGCTTCCTGTACGACGAGCGGCGCGGCATCCTCAACGAGGTCCTCGCGGGCGGGGGCATCGACGCCGTGCCGTGGCTCAACGACCCCACCTGGGCCAAATTCTCGGTGATCGCCGTCAACGTCTGGCTCGGCGTGCCGTTCATGATGGTGGCCCTGCTCGGCGGGCTGCAGTCCATCCCCGGCGAGTTGTACGAGGCCGCAGAGATGGACGGCGCGAGCGCCTGGCAGCGGTTCCGCCACATCACCATGCCCGGCCTCAGGTCGGTCAGCACCACGGTGATCCTGCTGAGCACCATCTGGACCTTCAACATGTTCCCGGTGATCTTCCTGCTCACCCGCGGCGGACCCGGCGAGGCCACTCAGATCCTGGTCACCCAGGCGTACAAGTTCTCGTTCGAGATCAGCCCGCGCGACTTCGCCCAGTCCTCCACCTGGGGCGTGCTGATCCTCGTCCTCCTGATGGTCTTCGCAGCTGTCTACCAGCGCGTCCTCCGCAAGCAGGGAGAAACCTGGTGAGCACGACCAACGCCCCCGTACGCGGCCGCCGTTCGCCGCTCGCCTCGGTCGGCCTGCACGTGACGCTGCTCGTCGCGTCGGCGATCGCCGTCTTCCCGGTGCTGTGGGTGCTGCTGACCTCGCTCAAGCCGGCCCAGTACGCGACCACCACGGACTTCGTCAAGGAGACGACGTTCGAGAACTACACCAAGCTGATCGAGGACACCGAGTTCCTCACCTGGTTCGCCAACTCGCTGCTCGTCGCCGGCCTCACCACGGTCATCGGCGTGTTCGTGGCCGCCACCACCGGCTACGCCGTCAGCCGCTTCCGCTTCCCCGGCAAGCGCGGACTGATGTGGACCCTGCTCGTCACCCAGATGTTCCCGGTCGCGGTCCTGATCGTGCCGATCTACAACATCATGTCGGGCCTGGGCCTGCTCAACGAGCCGGCCGGTCTGGTCATCACGTACCTGACCATCGCGGTGCCGTTCTGCGCCTGGATGATGAAGGGCTTCTTCGACACGATCCCGCGGGAGATCGACGAATCGGGTCAGGTCGACGGCCTCACCCCGTTCGGTACCTTCTGGCGGCTGATCCTGCCGCTCGCCAAGCCCGGCATCGCCGTCACCGCGTTCTACTCGTTCATCACCGCCTGGGGCGAGGTCGCCTACGCCTCGGCCTTCATGGTCGGCGACGAGAACCTGACCCTCGCGGGCGGCCTGCAGAAGTTCGTCAACCAGTACGGCGCCCAGTGGGGGCCGATGACCGCCGCCTCGGTGATCATCGCCATCCCCGCGGCGGTCGTCTTCCTCTTCGCGCAGCGCCACCTGGTGACGGGAGTGTCCGCAGGCGCCGTCAAGGGCTGACCGGTCGGCCTGGACACGGCCGGCCCATCCGCAGTTACGCAACCCCCCAACCACCACCATCCCAGGGATGAAATGACCCAGCATCTCGCTGCCCCCGCCACCACGACGACCGGCAGGCACCACGAGCCAGCGCCATGGTGGCGGGACGCGGTGATCTACCAGGTCTATCCGCGCAGCTTCGCCGACGGCAACGGCGACGGCATGGGCGATCTCGCCGGGATACGCAGTCGGCTCCCGTACCTCAAGGAGCTCGGCGTCGACGCGGTCTGGCTCAGCCCCTTCTACGCCTCGCCGCAGGCCGACGCCGGCTACGACGTGGCCGACTACCGGGCCATCGACCCGATGTTCGGCAACCTGCACGACGCCGACGCCCTGATCCGCGGTGCCCACAACCTCGGCCTGCGGATCATCGTGGACCTCGTTCCCAACCACTGCTCGAACCAACACGACTGGTTCAGGCAGGCGCTGCGCGAGGGCCCCGGTTCCCGGCTGCGCGAGCGCTTCCACTTCCGCCCCGGCAAGGGCGTCGACGGCGCACTGCCCCCCAACGACTGGGAGTCCATCTTCGGCGGACCGGCCTGGACCCGGACGGTGAACCCGGACGGCAGCCCCGGTGAGTGGTACCTGCACCTGTTCGCCCCCGAGCAGCCCGACTTCAACTGGGAGCACCGGGCCGTGCAGGACGAGTTCCGCTCGATCCTGCGCTTCTGGCTGGACCTGGGCGCCGACGGCTTCCGCGTCGACGTGGCCCACGGACTCGTCAAGGCACCCGGTCTGCCCGACATCGGCGGTGGCGAGCAGCTCAAGCTGCTCGGCAATGACGCCATGCCGTTCTTCGACCAGGACGGCGTGCACGAGATCTACCGCTCCTGGCGGCAGATCCTCGACGAGTACGAGGGCGAGCGCATCCTCGTCGCCGAGGCCTGGACGCCCACCGTGGAGCGCACCGCCCTGTACGTCAGGCCGGACGAGATGCACCAGGCCTTCAACTTCCAGTACCTGACGGCGAACTGGGAAGCGGAGGAGCTGCGGGGGATCATCGAAGGTTCGCTCGCCGCGATGCGCCCCGTGGGGGCGCCCGCCACGTGGGTGCTGTCCAACCACGACGTCACGCGGCACGCCACCCGCTTCGCCAACCCGCCCGGTGTCGGCACCCAGTTGCGTGAGCCGGGCGACCGCAAGCTCGGGTTGCGGCGTGCGCGGGCGGCGACACTGTTGATGTTGGCGTTGCCGGGGTCGGCGTACGTGTACCAGGGGGAGGAGCTCGGCTTGCCGGACGTGACGGACCTGCCGGACGAGGTGCGTCAGGACCCGTCGTTCTTCCGGGCGGAGGGGCAGGACGGTTTCCGTGACGGGTGTCGGGTGCCGTTGCCGTGGACGCGGGAGGGTTCGTCGTTCGGTTTCGGCAGCGGGGGGAGCTGGTTGCCGCAGCCGGCGGAGTGGGCCGAGTTGAGCGTGGAGGCGCAGACCGGGGCGCAGGGCTCGACCCTGGAGTTGTACCGCGCGGCACTGGCCCTCCGTCGGGAACACCCCGGCCTCGGCGCGGGCACCGACCTCACCTGGCTCGAGGCCCCCGAAGGCGTCCTCGCCTTCACCCGCGACGGCTTCGTCTGCACGGCCAACACCACGGGCACGGCGGTCCACCTGCCGGCTCCCGGCACCCTGCTGGTGGCCAACTCGCCGGTGGCCGTGGCGGACGGCGCGGCCGTGCTGCCCGCGGACACCACGGCCTGGTGGTCGGTGTGACGGTTCCCCGGCCGCGGGGCGGCCCGGGAGCGGCCTCCCCCCGGCTCACCGACATCGCCACGCAGGCCGACGTCAGCGAGGCGACGGTGAGTCGTGTCCTCAACGGCAAGCCGGGGGTGTCGGCGTCGACGAGGACCCGGGTGCTCGCCGCGCTCGACGTCCTCGGCTACGAGCGCCCCGTACGGCTGCGCCGCCGCAGTGCCGGGCTGATCGGACTGGTGGTGCCCGAGCTCACCAACCCGATCTTCCCAGCGTTCGCGCAGGTCATCGAGCAGGTCCTGGCCGGGCACGGGTTCACTCCCGTGCTGTGCTGCCAGCAGCCCGGTGGAGCGAGCGAGGACGAACTCGTCGAACAGCTGGAGGAGAGCGGTGTCGACGGCATCGTCTTCCTCTCGGGACTGCACGCCGATACGGCGGCGGACCAGGGACGCTACGCCGAACTCGCAGCGCGCCGGGTCCCGTTCGTCCTCGTCAACGGCTACAACGACCACGTCGTGGCGCCGTTCGTGTCGCCCGACGACCACCTGGCCGCGGGGATGGCCGTGCGCCACCTCGCCGAGCTGGGGCACGAGAGGATCGGGCTCGCGGTCGGGCCCGTCCGCTACGTGCCGTCCCGTCGCAAGACCGAGGGCTTCCTGGACGCGATGCGACCGCTGGCCGGAGTGCACGCCGAAGCATGGGTGCGGCACACGCTGTTCAGCGTCGAGGGCGGCCACGCCGCGGCTGTGGAGCTCATCGACGAGGGCTGCACGGGCATCGTCTGCGGCAGCGACATGATGGCCCTCGGAGCGATCAGGGCCGCGCGGGAACGCGGGATCGACGTGCCGGGCGGGCTGTCCGTGGTCGGGTACGACGACTCGCCGTTGATCGCGTTCACCGACCCGCCGTTGACCACGGTGCGGCAGCCCGTCCAGGCCATGGCGTCCGCGGCGGTCGGTGCGCTGCTGGAGGAGATCCGCGGCAATCCCGTACCGCGTACCGAGTACGTCTTCCAACCGGAGCTGGTGGTCAGGGGATCCACGGCCCGGCCGCGCTGAGGAAGGCCTGCCACGAGGAGGAGGGGACGCCCCCGCCCGGTGTGAACCGGCGGGGGCGTTCGCGTTCTCCGGCGCCGACTGCGACTGTCCGTCAGCCTGTCGATCCGTCAACCTGAACACAGCAACCCCGCTGCAACTTTTTGCGGAACGATGTCTTCCATGCGTCGCGGAGGTGTCGGAACTGTTGACCGATTGACTGGCTCCCCCTACGGTCACCTGCGCAGAGGGTCTTTCAGATTTGCAGCAAGAACATTCAATCCCGTGCGGCCCTCGTGATGTTGCTCCCTCCCACATCCCCACATCCCCACCTTCCTGAGCCGCAGGAGGAACCACATGGCCAGCAGGTCCCTGGCCGCCGCCGTCGCCCTCGTGGCGACCGCGGCGACCGCGGTGATCGCCCCGGCAGGAGCCGCGACCGCGGCTCCACCCGGCACCAAGGACGTCACCGCCGTCCTCTTCGAATGGCGCTTCGACGCGGTCGCCCAGGAGTGCACGAGCACCCTGGGCCCGGCCGGTTACGGGTACGTCCAGGTCTCACCGCCCCAGGAACACATCCAGGGCCCGCAGTGGTGGACCTCCTACCAGCCCGTCAGTTACCAGATCGCCGGGCGGCTCGGCGACCGGGCGGCCTTCAGCCGCATGGTCGACGCCTGCCACGCAGCGGGAGTCAAGGTCGTCGTCGACACCGTCATCAACCACATGGCGGCGGGCAGCGGGACGGGCACGGGCGGCTCGCCGTACACCAAGTACGACTACCCGGGGCTGTATTCCTCCCGGGACATGGACGACTGCACCGCGCAGATCACCGACTACCGGGACCGCGCCAACGTCCAGAACTGCGAACTGGTGCAACTCGCCGACCTCGACACCGGCGAAGAGTACGTCCGCAGGAGGATCGCGGGCTACCTGAACGACCTGCTGTCGCTCGGCGCGGACGGCTTCCGGATCGACGCGGCCAAGCACATGCCGGCCGCCGACCTCGCCGCCATCAAGGCGAAGCTCGACGACACCGACGCGTACTGGAAGCAGGAGGTCATATACGGCGCCGGAGAGGCCGTCCAGCCCGGCGAGTACCTCGGCAACGGAGACGTCCAGGAATTCCGCTACGCGCGCGACCTCAAGCGGGTGTTCACCTCCGAGAACCTCGCCTACCTGAAGAACTACGGAGAGGGATGGGGCTACCTGCCGGGCGATCGGTCCGCCGTCTTCGTCGACAACCACGACACCGAGCGCGTCGGCGACACCCTCACCTACCGGGACGGCGCCGCCTACACACTGGCACACGTCTTCATGCTGGCCTGGCCGTACGGTTCCCCGGACGTCCACTCCGGCTACGAGTGGACGGACAAGGAGGCCGGCCCACCGAACGGCGGTGCGGTGAACTCCTGTTACCGCGACGGGTGGAAGTGCCAGCACGCCTGGCGCGAGATCTCCTCGATGGTCGCCTTCCGCAACGTGGCCCGCGGTCAGGGCGTCACGAACTGGTGGGACAACGGCGCGGACGCGATCGCCTTCGGGCGCGGCGACAAGGCGTACGTGGCCATCAACCACGAATCGACCGCGTTGACCCGGACGTTCCAGACGTCACTGCCCGCCGGCGACTACTGCGACGTCCAGTCCGGCACCGGAGTCACGATCGACGCATCGGGCCGGTTCACCCGCACCCTGGGCGCGGGCACCGCGGTCGCGCTGCACGTGGGCGCGCGCGGCTGCGCCGGTTCCGCGGGCGTCACCGGAGCGTCCTTCGGCGTCCACGCCACCACCGTGCCCGGCGAGAACATCTACGTCACCGGGGACCGGGCCGCCCTCGGCAACTGGAACCCCGGCGGTGCGTTGAAGCTGGACCCGGGCGCCTACCCGGTGTGGAAGCTCGACGTCGCCCTGCCCGCCGGTACGTCCTTCGCCTACAAGTACCTGCGCAAGGACGCCTCGGGTGCCGTCGCGTGGGAGAGCGGCCCCAACCGCACGGCGACCGTGCCCGCGGGCGGCAAGGTCACCTTGGAGGACGCCTGGCGACCCTGACCCGCCCCCTCGGACTGCCGTTCCGCGCGCCCACGACCCCGCTGCGCGCGGAGCGGCGCACCACTCCTCACGGTTCCTTCCCGGTCAGCTCAGAAGGAGAGCACCTGTGATACGTCCCCTGCGCGGCAGACGCAGAGCCGTCGCGGCCTCGCTCGCCGCCGCCCTCTGCGCGGCGCTCGCGCCCGCCGTACCCGCGGCGGCGAAACCACCCGCACCTCCCCGGAGCTTCGCCCGGGAGGCGCCCCCACCCGCCGACGCGAAGCTCGCCGCCGAGCCGGCGCGCCACGACCTGACCCGCGAGCAGTTCTACTTCGTACTGCCGGACCGGTTCGCCAACGGCGACCGTTCCAACGACCGCGGCGGGCTGACCGGTTCACGGCTCCGGACCGGCTACGACCCCACGGACAAGGGCTTCTACCAGGGCGGCGACCTCAAGGGCCTCACCCGGCGCCTCGACTACATCAAGGGCCTCGGCACCACCGCCGTCTGGCTCGCCCCTGTGTTCAAGAACCGTCCCGTGCAGGGCACGGGCAAGGACGCCTCCGCCGGCTACCACGGCTACTGGATCACCGACTTCACCCAGGTCGATCCGCACTTCGGTACCAACGCCGACCTGACGAAGCTGATCGACAAGGCCCACGCCAAGGGCATGAAGGTCTTCTTCGACGTCATCACCAACCACACCGCGGACACGGTCGACTACGCCGAGAAGCAGTACGGCTACCGCCCCAAGGGCGCGTACCCCTACCTCGACCGGGACGGCAGGCCCTTCGACGACCGCTCCGGGATCGGCAGGGTCGACCGGGACTCCTTCCCCTATACCCCCGTCCACGGTCCGGCTGCGGTCACCAAGGTGCCGGCCTGGTTGAACGACCCCACGATGTACCACAACAGGGGCGACTCCACCTGGGCCGGGGAGAGCGCGGAGTACGGCGACTTCGCGGGGCTCGACGACCTGTGGACCGAGCGTCCCGAGGTCGTCGACGGGATGAGGAAGATCTACCAGAAGTGGGTCCGTGACTTCCGCGTCGACGGCTTCCGCATCGACACGGTCAAACACGTCGACCTGGACTTCTGGACCGAGTGGGCCACCGCCCTCGACGCGTACGCGGCGAAGCGAGGCCGCAAGGACTTCTTCATGTTCGGCGAGGTCTTCTCCGCCGACACCGCCGTCACCTCCCCGTACGTCACCCGAGGACGGCTCGACGCCACCCTCGACTTCCCGTTCCAGGACGCCGCGCGCGCCTACGTCTCGCAGGGCGCCGACGCCGGCAGGCTCGCCCGGGTCTTCGCCGACGACTACCGGTACACCACCGACAAGGCCAACGCCTACGAGCAGGTGACCTTCCTCGGCAACCACGACATGGGGCGCATCGGGACGTTCCTGAAGCAGGACAACCCGGAGGCGGACGACGCCGAGCTGCTGGGCAGGGCCCGCCTGGCCGACGAGCTGATGTTCCTCAGCCGCGGCAACCCCGTCATCTACTACGGCGACGAGCAGGGCTTCACCGGCGCGGGCGGCGACAAGGACGCGCGGCAGACCTTGTTCGCCTCGCAGACCGCGGACTACCTGGACGACGACCAGATCGGCACGGACCGCACCCACGCCGAGGACGCCTACGACCCCGCGCACCCGCTGTACCGGGTGGTCGCCGCGTTGTCGAAGCTCACTCGCGATCACCCGGCGCTGCGCGACGGCGTCCAGCAGGAGCGGTACGCCAAGGGTTCGGTGTACGCCTTCTCCCGCACGGACGCCAGGCAACGCATCGAATACGTGGTCGCCGCCAACAACGCGACCGTCCCGAGGACCGTCACCCTGCCGGTGGGCGCGGCGCACTTCCGGGTGTTGTACGGCGGTTCCGGGGCCGTGCGCGCCAGCGGGGGGAAGGTCACCGTCACCGTGCCCGCCCTGTCGTCGCTGGTGCTGCGTGCGGACGGGCCGCTCCCGGCGCCCGCGGCGAAGCCGTCCGTGACGCTGAAGGCACCGGCCGCCGGAGCCACCGGTACGGTCGAGGTCTCGACCGACACCGACGGCGGGCAGCTGAACCGGGTCGTCTTCGCCGCCCAGGTGGGCAACGGCGCATGGCGCACGCTCGGTTCGGCCGACCACGCCCCGTACAAGGTCACCCACCACGTCACCGCTCCGGCGGGCACCCCGCTGCGCTACAAGGCCGTCGTCGTCGACAGCCTCGGCCGCACCGCGAGCGCCCTGGCCGCCACCACCGCGGGACAGGCCCCGACGCCCGCGAAGCCGACGGCCGTCGAGCGTTCGTACGCCGTCGTCCACTACCGGCGCGAGGGGGGAACCTCCCGGCCCGGAGAACCTGGGGGAGGGGACTACACGGGCTGGCAGCTGAAGGCCGCGGGCACCACGGCCGCGTTCACAGGTCGTGACGCCTTCGGCGCGTTCGCCTGGGTCAGGGTCCCCGAGGGCGCCTCGACCCTCCCGTACACCGTTGAGAAGGACGGCGTCGCAGACGGACCGCAGCGCAGCATCCATCTCGCCCGCACCGGCGAGGTCTGGATCAGGCAGGGCCAGGACGCCGCTTCGGACACCGCGCCCGAGGGTGCGTACCCGCCACAGGACACCAAGAAGGCTGTGCTGCACTACCAGCGGCCCGGCGCTGACTACGACGGCTGGGGCCTGCACCTGTGGACCGGGGCCGCCGAGCCCACGGACTGGTCCAAGCCGCTGATGCCGGTGCGGCGCGATGCGTACGGCGTGACCTTCGAAGTCCCGCTCGCCGAGGGTGCCACGTCGCTCAGCTACATCGTCCACAACGGGGACCAGAAGGACCTGCCGACGGACCAGTCGCTGTCGTTCGGCAACCACGGCCGTGAGGTGTGGATGCTCGCCGGGCAGCAGCAGTACCTGCTCCCGCAGACCGGCGGAGCCCCCTCCCTCGACCTGTCCAAGGCGGAGGCGCAGTTCATCGACCGCAACACCGTCGTCTGGAAGGTCGAGGCGACCGACGCCACCAGCCAGCAGCTCGTGTACGCACCCGGCGGCATCCGGGTCGTCGACGGGGCGCTGAACGACGAGGGGCGTTGGCTGAGGCTCACCCCGTCCGCCCTCACCGAGGCGCAGAAGGCGCGGTACCCGCACCTCAAGGACTACCCGGCGTTCACGGTCGATCCGCGCGACCACGACCGGGTGCGGGGCGCCCTGCGCGGTCAGCTCGTCGCCACCCAGCGCAACGCGGCGGGGGCGCTGCTCGCCGCCACCGGGGTGCAGATCCCCGGGGTGCTCGACGACCTGTACGCCGCGGAGGCGATCAGGGCGGCGCTCGGTCCGGTGTTCCGCAAGGGGCGGCCGACCCTCTCGGTCTGGGCGCCCACCGCACGGAAGGTGGCGCTCGAACTCGACGGGAAGACCGTTCCGATGCGCCGTGACGACGCCTCCGGGGTTTGGTCGGCCACCGGCCCGGCGAGCTGGCGCGGCAAACCCTACCGGTACGTCGTGACCGTGTTCGCGCCGAGCGTCGGCAAGCTGGTCACCAACCGGGTCACCGACCCGTACTCGACGGCGCTGACCACCGACTCGGCCCGCAGCCTCGTCGTCGACCTCGCCGACCCGAAGCTCGCCCCCAAGGGCTGGTCCGTGCTGAAGAAGCCCTCCGCCGTGCCGCTGAAGGACGCCCAGATCCAGGAGCTGCACATCCGTGACTTCTCCCGGCGCGGCTACCTCGGCTTCACCGACCGCAACTCGCCCGGTATGAAGCACCTGAAGGCCCTCGCGGACAGCGGTGCCTCCTACGTCCACCTGCTGCCGGCCTTCGACATCGGCACGATTCCGGAGAGGAAGTCCGACCAGGCCGTGCCCGGTTGCGACCTGGAGGCGTACCCGGCCGACTCGGAGGAGCAGCAGGCGTGCGTCGCCGGGGCCGCCGCGAAGGACGCGTACAACTGGGGCTACGACCCGCTGCACTACACCGTCCCCGAAGGTTCCTACGCCTCCGACCCCGAGGGCCCCCGCCGCACGGTCGAGTTCCGGCAGATGGTGCAGGGCCTCAACGGAGCCGGGTTGCGGACGGTCATGGACGTCGTCTACAACCACACCGTCGCCAGCGGCCAGTCGGACAAGTCCGTGCTGGACCGGATCGTGCCCGGCTACTACCAGCGGCTCCTCGCCGACGGCAGTGTGGCCACTTCCACCTGCTGCGCGGGTACCGCGCCGGAGAACGCCATGATGGGCAGGCTCGTCGTGGACTCGGTCGTCACCTGGGCGAAGGAGTACAAGGTCGACGGCTTCCGCTTCGACCTCATGGGCCACCACCCGAAGGCCAACATCCTCGCCGTGCGCAAGGCACTCGACGCGCTGACGGTCGCCAAGGACGGCGTCGACGGCAAGAGCGTCATCCTCTACGGCGAAGGCTGGAACTTCGGCGAGATCGCCGATGACGCCCGTTTCGTCCAGGCCACCCAGAAGAACATGGCGGGCACCGGTATCGCCACCTTCTCCGACCGGGCCCGCGACGCCGTCCGCGGCGGCGGGCCCTTCGACGGGGACCCCGGTGTCCAGGGCTTCGCCTCCGGCCTCTACACCGACCCGGGCAGCTCGAAGTCCAACGGCTCCCCGGACGAGCAGAAGGCCCGGCTGTTGCACTACCAGGACCTGATCAAGGTCGGGCTGTCCGGCAACCTCGCCGCCTTCACCTTCACCGACACCCGCGGCCGCAGGGTCAAGGGCTCCGAGGTGGACTACAACGGCTCGCCGGCCGGCTACGCCACCGCCCCCGGCGACGCCCTCGCCTACGCGGACGCCCACGACAACGAGTCCCTGTACGACGCGCTCGCGTTCAAGTTGCCGCCCACGACGACGCCGGCCGACCGGGCCCGCATGCAGGTGCTCGCCATGGCGACCGCCACCCTGTCGCAGGGACCGGCGCTGTCCCAGGCCGGCTCCGACCTGCTCCGGTCGAAGTCCCTGGACCGCAACTCCTACGACAGCGGGGACTGGTTCAACGCGATCCACTGGGACTGCCGGGAGGGCAATGGGTTCGGCAGGGGCCTGCCACCCGCCGCCGACAACAAGGCCAAATGGACGTACGCCAAGCCGTTGCTGACCGCGCCCGCCCTCACCCCGGGATGTAAGGAGATCAACGGCGCGTCCGCCGCGTACCGTGATCTGCTCAGGATCCGCACCACGGACGAGCACTTCGGGCTGGGATCGGCGGACGCTGTGCAGTCCGCACTGTCCTTCCCGCTGTCCGGGACGGACGAGACGCCGGGCGTGATCACCATGAGGCTCGGCACCCTGGTCGTGGTGTTCAACGCCACGCCGAAGCAGCAGACGCAGCGGATCGGTGCCGAGGCGGGAACGCGCTACGCCCTGCACCCCGTGCAGGCGGCGGGGAGTGACGCCGTCGTCAAGTGCGCGTCCTACGACAGCGGTTCGGGAACGTTCACCGTCCCCGCCCGCACCGTCGCCGTCTTCACCCGCCGCTGACCGTCCGGCGGCAGCGCGCCCGGGTCGTCCGGCTCAGGCGCGTTTTCTCTGTCGGCTCCCCGGCTTTTGTTGGGGGTCCGTTGGTTGCGCCACCCACACGCCGAAAGGCCC
>NZ_JBHZCF010000002.1:37406-60011 GCF_042755225.1 Streptomyces sp. NPDC059169
GGAAGCTTCCCCCCCCCCCTCCCTCCTCTTCTCCTTTTCCCCCCTCTTTTCACTCTTGGGCGGAACTCCCCTTTTTCCTCCCGCCCCGGCCTCCCCCCCGCGGCAGGCTCACCGGCTGTGGTGAGAGCTCCGTGAGTCGCGCCACCAGCGCGCCGAAGGGCCCGTCCGCCGGTTCGTCGCGCAGGATGCGCATCAGTACGCTCGCCATGTGGTCGTCGTGCGTCGCCGGCACCGCCACCAGGGCGGCGAAGTCCCGCACCAGCTGCAACTCCAGCTCGGCACGCGGTATCTCCCTGCCGTCCAGCCAGAGCAGGGCCGTCGACTCGGCCAGTGACACCCAGGAACGGACCACCAGCCGCAGCCGCGGCGGCGGGTCCGTGGCCTCCAGATGGGCCATGATCTGGTCGTACGCCGCCTGTCGCACCTCGTCGATCATGGCGTTGGTCGTCGTCGTCCCCACCGCGGGGCCACCCCTCATGAGGGCGGAGAACCCCGGCCCGTGCTGGTCGACGAAATCGAAGTACCGCCGCATGACGCGCAGCAGACGCCCGCCGAGCGGCCCCTCGTGTCGCTCGAGGAATCGTTTCGCCAGCTCATCGGCGGCCCGGCGCAGCGCTGCCTCGTACAGGCTCTGCTTGCCGGGGAAGTAGTGGTAGACCAGCGGTCGTGAGATCCCTGCGGCGGATGCGACCTCGTCGATGGACACCTCGTCGGGGGAGCGCCGGCTGAACAGGTCCAGCGCCACTCCGATCAGCTGCTGCCTGCGTTCTTCGACGCCCATCCTGCGGCGAACCCCGGTCGTCATGCCAACAGCCTAACCGCCGTTCGTCGAACACCGTCCGATACGCTCCGGGGTCATGACCGCATCCGACCAGGAAACTCCGGTTCCGCAGGGCCTGTCCCCGCGGCAGGCCCGACGGCTCCGGATCGCCGCAGCTTCGGTACTTCTCGTGGCGCTGGCGGTCGTTTTGGCGGTGCGGTTGGCCAGTCGCACGTCCGTGCTCGTCGTCGGGGTGTACGGGCTGGCCATGATCCTGTGCGGAGTCGTCATCGAGCTCAGTCGCCACGGCCGCACCAGGTTGGGTACCTGGCTCCTCGGCGCGGGCCTTGCCGCGGCGCTCGTCGCGGACTGGCTGCTGCTCCCGTGAGCGGGCTCCCGTCACACGCCGAGCACCAGCCGTCCGCCCTGGCAGCGTGAGACGCAGAGCAGCATCGTGTCGCGCGCAGCCGGTACCACGCCGTGCCGCCGCTGCTCCCCGAGCCGAACGGGGGTGAGTTCAGCGCAGCGCGGCGACGGGACTGCCGTCCGGGAGACGGCCGCTCAACTCCGCCTGTGCCCCCGCCTTCGCCGGTACCGCGAGGAGCCGGCCCCGTGCGCTCCCCACCGCGCCGCCGGTCGTGGAGAGCGAGGCGAACTGCCTGGTGCCCGCCGCCAGCACGTACCACCGTCCCGCACGGGACCGCCACAGCACCCCCGCGAGCACCTGCGGAACGCGCGGTCCGCATGCGGGGGAGTCCTCGGCGCGAGCAGCGACCACCCCGGAAGCCGCAGCAGGGCCGCCCGACGAGGGCAGTTGGACCTGGGCGAGCACCTGGCTCCCGGAGCCCCGCCAGGTGTCCGCCCGGGTGCACAGCCAGGCCGCGCTGCCGTCCCCCTCCGGAAGGGCCTGGCGCGCGTACGCCCAAGAGTTGACGGTCCGCACCCCGTGCGAGCGCACCGCCGGGAGCAGGCAGGCCGTGCGTGCCCAGGCCGCCCGGGCCGCCCCGTCGGGTACGTCGACGGGAGCGGACGGCGGACCCCAGGTCAGCCGTGCGGGGACGAGCTCCCCCAGGTCGGCCACCAGACGCCGGGCGCCGCCCTCGTACGCCAGCTCCAGCGCAGCCCAGGAATCGCAGCCACCGGTGGCACCGTCGCTCGGCACCGGGTCCGTCACCCCCTGCGCGTCGCGTCGCAGGGGCCGGGGCGCTCCTGACGGGTCGGCCAGATCGCGCGTCGACAGCCGGCCGACCCACGGAGCGGTCAGGTAGCGGACGCCGCCCCGCCCCCGACCGACGACCAGCGCCCCGGAGGAGGCCGCGTCCGCGCCGTCGACCCGGGCGAGGTCCAGCGCCGCCCCGCGAGCCGTGCCGTCGGAGGGCTCGGCGTACCGGACGATCCGCAGCCCGTCGTGGAACACCACCACGCGGGCCCGGTCCACCCTGCCCGCGAACAGCAGTTGGGGCGCCCCGATCGGCGGGCCCGACGGAGTGCCGGGTGTCGCCGACACCCGGACCCCGCTTTCCGGCCCCGCCCAGACGGAGAGGGCGCGGCGCAACAGCGCAGGGTCCCCGGTGAGCGACCCGCGAGCCGGCCAGACGGTGAAGTCGGTGCGGGTGGAGCTCCGCCAAGCCACCGGGGCGACCCGGCTCAGCCGGGCCGGGTCGAGCGCTGCCGCGGCCACCGGACTACCGGCGTGCCCGGGGGCGACCGCACCGTGCGGGCCCCGGCCGTCACCCGGCAGTACGAACAGCGTGCCGCACACCAGCGCCGCCGCGATCGCCGCCAGCGTCGCCTTGAACCGCATGCGGCGGCGCAGCAGATCCGGGGGGCGCACCCGCAGCGAGCAGGGATCGAACTCGGCGGCGTCCAGCAGCACCGCCGCGTCCCCCGCTCCCGGGGAACGGACACCGTCCGCCTCTGCGAGTGCGCTGTCCGCATCGTCGGCCCCGGCGTCGACGAGGGCCCGCCGTACCTCCCCGTCCGTCAGCCGCTCCAGGCCGCGCAGTACGAAGGCGGCCCTGGCGGGCGCGGACAGCGCCGACAACTGTCGGTCAAGGGCGAGTTCATCGGCTCCGCCGCAGTGCGGGAACAGTCTCAGTCCCCACACCTGCGGCAGTAGCGGCGCCCACCGGAGCCCACCGCGCCACCCCGGGCGCCCGGGGTGGCGCCCCGCCGCCAAGGCCCCCCGCAGCACTCGCCCCAGGAGGTGTGCGTAGACGGCGCCGCCGCCGTGCGGCCGTTGCCTCGCGCGGCCCGGCCCCCGGCCGTCCGTACGGCGCCACAGCGAACGCTGGACCAGGGAGTGCGCCGCCAACACCCGCCGATGGCGCCCCAGTGCCGGGGGCAGGACGAGGTAAGCGATCCGCACGAGACGCGCATAGTGCTCGACGAGCACGGCCTCGGCCTGTTCCACGGCTGCGGTGGTGGTGGGGGCCCCGGCCGGGGCCGAGGCTCGTGCGTGGGGGCTCACGTCCAGCAGAACGACGAAGGCCACCGTATGGTCACCGCGACAACTAGGCCTGCACGCTCAGGCGTTCGCGGAGACGTTCGACCACCTCGTCCGGCACCCCGAGGCCCTCGCGCACATACCGCTCCACATGGCCGTGGAGCCTCGCCATCTCGTCGAACGCCGCCGCCAGGTACTCCGGTGCCACCCCCACCACCGTCAGTGCCAGCTCCGGATCGCCACCCTGCGCGGTGAACCCTTCCACGAGCGGTGCGAACGCCTGGAGCACCGCCGTGTTCACCGACATGTACTCGGCCTCGACGGTCGCCTCGTCCGCCCCCAGCAGGCTCAGCACCACCGAGGCGGCCCAGCCGGTGCGGTCCTTGCCGGCCGTGCAGTGGAAGAGCACCGCCCCCGCGCCGGGCTCGGCCAGCTCGTGCAGGAACGCCCCGTACGCCCGTCGTGCGGACCGCGTCGAAACGAACGCCCGGTAGGTGTCCGCGAACATCGCACGGGCCCGCCCGCCACCCAGCTCCCGCTCGGCGGCCACCGGGTCGCCCAACACCGACCTGAGGCGCGCGGCCGCGGGAAACACGCCCGAGGCGAGGAAGTCGGCGAGCACGTCCGCCACCAGCGACCGGGCACCCGTCGGGAGCCGATCGGGACGCGCCCTGCGCTCGGCTTCCGTGCGGAAGTCCACCACGGTCCGCACGTCCAGCGCGGCGACCGCCGGGTCCGCCGCGGGGTCGAGGCGGTCGAGCTGTCCCGACCGCAGCAGCAGACCGGGCCGGACGACCCGTCCGCCGGAGAGCGGGATGGCGCCGAGGTCGCGCAGGTTGGCGACGGTGGTGGCGGGGACCGCACTCATGACGGGCCCCCTGAGCCGTCCGCCCCGTTCCGGGCGGACGGCTCGTCCACGCGGGCACGCTGCGACGACCACGGGCCTGAGAGCCCGCTGAACTCGGCCGTGCCCCGCACCCCGGAGCCACGGTCCGCCGCCGTCATGAACAGCCCGGCGTCCTGTGCGGCCGCTGCACCCGGCACGTCGACGGTGGCGACCTCCCGCCATGACGCACCGTCGTCCGCGGACAGCGCCCCCGTGAACCTCCTGCCCGTGCGGCTCAGCCGCAGCAGTACCGGCGCCCGCACGCCCGCGGCGGCCCGGCTGGCGTCGAGCCTCCCGTCGCCGTCGGAGTCGTAGGAGAGCACGACGCCGTGCCCCGGAGTGACCGCGAGGTTCACGAAGCCCCGGGAGCCGGGCACGGCCAGGTCGTTGCGCACGACGAGCCCTGCCCGCGCCCAGGGACCGGTCGTCGTCTGGGCGTCCACCCGGGCCGTCAGACCACCGCCCGCGCCCTGTAGCGCCCCGGGACGGTAGACCGCGGCGAACTCCTCGGTCGACCGCCACAGGTCCGCGCCCCCGCCGTGGATGGCGACGCGCTCGCCCAACTGTCCGAAGACGGCCCCGTTGGCGCAGAAGGTGCGCCACCCGCCCTCCAGCGGCCCGCCCAGGAAGAGGTCGTCCCGGAGGACTGCGGTCACCGGCGCCTCGCCCTGCGGGCCGAAGGAGGCTCGCAGTTCGTACGGGAGCGGTTGCAGCGGGGACGCGGGCGGACCCTGTGGTGCCCGGACCGTCCAGCGCACCGACGCCGAGCCAGCCGCCGGGACGGGCGGCAGTGTGCGGGCGGATTGCTTCCCGAGCCCGGTGATCGTCAGCCGGACGGGTCCCGTGGCGCGCAGACCGCTGGTGTTGCGGAAGGCGGCCGTGACCTCCGCGGTGCCGCCCGCCACCAGCACCGCGGGGTCGGAACCCACGGTGACCGCGCCCTGGTACGGCGCACGGCAGAGCACCTCGTACACCCGTTGAGCCGTACGGTACGGGTCGTTCAGCGGCCGCAGCGGATGATCGCCCCGTTCGCGGGTCCACGCCTCCTCGGTCGCGTACCAGTCGAAGGTCCGGGGAGCCCTGCCGAGCGCGAGCGCGTCCTCCAACTCCTCCAGGAACGCCCTCCACTGCGGCAGGTGGACCTCGCCGATCAGCCCCTGCCAGTCGCGGTTGGCGTAGTTCGCGAGCCGCCCCCCGTCCGCGGTTCCCCGGTCCGCCCACGTGGTGACGAGCACGCGGGCGGTGCGTTCCAGTTGCTCCTGCTCGGCACTCGACGAGGCCGCACGTCGCGCCTCGTCCAGCCAAGGGCCGAGCAGGAACGCACGGTGGGCGCAGGCGGTCTCCTCGCTCAACCGCATCAGCCGCAGCCACAGCCGGGACAGGGCGCGCAGCCCCATCGGGTCGCCCCGCCCGTACGCGGCGGCGAGCTGCGGCAGCAACACCCAGGAACGGTTGGCGAGTGCCTGCCGCGCCAGGTCCGTGAGGTCGTGGCGGTACGCGTCGGAGCGCCGCAGCTCCTCCCGCACGCCGAGCAGTGCGGCGAACGCCAGGTCGAGATGCGCCACGTCGTAGGCGGGGGTGTGCGTCGCGTAGTACGCACCGGACGCGGCGGCCAGCGACGGTCGGGCGGCGAAGAGGGAGTCGTGCGGGCGGCCGTCGCGGCTGTCGATCCGGTACACCGAGTCCCGCAGCGCGGCGAAGGCGGTCCGGGCACCGTCGTCCGTCCCCCCGTAGCGCAGGTCGGCGTACTCGGCGAACCACTTCTCGCGGTCCACCGCCTCCTCGCGCCACGCCAGCTCGGAGAAGAGTTCGAGCGCTGCGGGGTCGCGCTCGGCGGCCTCGGGCATGAAGGCCGTGCCGACGAGCGCGGAGCCCGCCTTGTCGCGCCAGGCGACGAACCGTTCGGTCCAGGCGTGGGTCCGTGCGCCGAGCGTGGTCCGCCCGCCGAAGTTGGGGATGGTGCCGAAGGCGTACGGGGCGCCTCCCCAGTCCTGCTCGCGGTCCTCGACGGCCTCCAGGTCGGAGAGACCGTCGACGATGAGCAGGTACTCGGTGTCGAGGGCGTCGAGCAGCGCGCGCCGCGGGTTGTCCTGCCACCCGAGGACCACCCACAGGGCCCCCGGGCGGGCGGTCCGCAGGGCGCGCTCGACGGCCCGGGCTGCGTCCGGCACCGGTACGTCCCCGGCCGAACCGCCCTCGTGCAGCAGGTCCATCTTGACGTGCCGGACCTCGCCGAAGAGGTCCTGCTGGTGCTGGTAGAAGGCGGCCGCGACGCGGGCGAAGGTCCCGGTGCGCGGATCGAGCCAGTCGGGGCGCTCCAGGCCGGCCCACTTGCCCTGCGGGACGGTGCGGGCGCCGGGGTTGCGGTCGGCGAACCCCTTGGGGACCGTTCCGAAGTACCCGGGCAGCACGGGCGACATGCCGAGTTCCCGCAGTCGGTCGACGATCCGGCGGCCCAGGGCGGCACGCCGGGAGAGCAACCCGGGGCTCATCGGGCCGCCGTACCCGCTCATGTTCTGCAGCAGCCACCAGGGTTGGTGGGAAGGGGCGGGCAGCCAGTCGCGGGCCTCGGAGTCGGTGTAGCCGAAGTCCTGCAGGAGGCGGTGGTAGACGGCTTCGTGACCGGTCGTGACGAGCACCTCGTTGCAGCCGTGCAGGGCCAGTACGTCGATGAGCCGCTCCCAGTGCGGCCAGTCGGCGTACGGGGCGGTGTAGCCGTCGTGCGTGTCGTTGCACGCGAACCGGTGAGGCACGGTGGCGGACCGCTCAAGGGGGTCGACGGGAGCGGGCAACCGCCGGGGGAGGTCCAGCTGATTCCCCGACCAGGAGATGTGGGCGCGACACACGTATTTCAGGTACCAGTGCACCCCGGTCAGCAGCACCGCAGGGTTGCTGCCCTCGACGTGGATGCGGCCGGTCGTACCGGATACCCGGAAGCCCTCGGGGCGTTCCGCCGAGCGGATCCGCAGACGGAACTGGGCCGCGTGGTGGGGGAGGAGCAGCCGCCGCAGCGCCGCACGGGCAGCGGCCGTGCCCGGCCCCTCGCCGACGGGTGCTCCCGAGGCTCCCGAGGCGGGTGGGGCGAAGGCCGCACCCACCCCGACGGCCCCGGCGGTGGTCAGCAGCGAACGTCTGGACAGCCCGGCCATCGGCGCTCCTCCGTGGTGCCCAGGTGGCGAAAGGTGCGTGCGGTGCCGCACGTTACCCGGTGTTCCGTAGCGCACCCGGGTGCCGGGCGGGCACGATGGCCGAATGAGTACGGAACGAGCTCGAACCACCCCGATAGCCCTGGCGGCCATCACCCTGACGGCCGTCGCGGCCCTGGCCGCCTGCGGCGCGGATGACGACAAGGCCCCCGACGCACCGCAGGCGGCGACGGGGACCTTGGAGCAGCTGGCGGCGAAGGCCGACTGCAAGCCGAACATCTCCACGAACGCCAAGGAGCTGCGGCAGGCGAACTGTGCCACGAAGGACGGCAAGTACGTCCTGGCCACCTTCGCCACGGACCGTGGTCAGCGCGAGTGGATCAACGAGGCCAACGACTACGGCGGCTCGTTCCTCGTCGGCAGGAAGTGGGTCGCGGTCGGCGACGAGAAGGTGGTGGCAGCGCTGCGCGGCCGGCTCGGTGGCGACGTGGAAACCGGCGCTTCGCATGGCCAGCACTCGGGGAGCAGCGCGGGCAGTGGGGGGAGCGGAGCGGACCATTCGCACGCCGGTCATCACTGAGCGGACCGCGCAGGATCGGGGGAGCGCGAGCGACAACGGGCCCCGGGGTGATCACCCCGGGGCCCGGTGCTCGTCGGCTCAGCGGCACCTACGGCCGGTGTTGATGCAGTTCACCATCTGGTTCATCAGCCTCTGGTCGAAGACGTTGATGAAGTCGCCGTGGTCGGTGATCGGCTTGTGCAGTTGCTCCGGGAAGGAGTCGACCGCGAAGACGCTCGGGTTGTTGCCGCCGAAGGACGGGGGCGGAACGTCGTAGACGATGCGCTGCACCAGCTGCGGAATGGCCTTGAAGCCGTTCGGGCAGCGGCCGTTCTGGTCCGCGAAGGCCACGTGCGTGCGGTGGTTGGCGCTGTCGGTGTTCTGACCGTCCCAGCAGCTCTGGAACTTGAAGCTGCGAACCACCTTGCTGCCCTGCGGACAGATCGGGTACTTGTCCTTCAGCTGGCGGTTCTCGAAGCCGGTGCAGCTCCAGGAGGCGTTGGCGTTCTTGTCGCCGTTGACGAATGCCTTGGCGTCACCGGTGATGATGCGCAGGAACTTCGGCATCGCCGTGACCTTGGAGACCGGGCTTCCCACGAAGTTCAGCGTCACCTGCGACGGCTTCTGGATCTCGCCGACGTTCTTGTCCTTGCCGCCGCCGTCCTCCTGGGCGTCGTCCTCCTCCTGCCCGTTCTGCAGGCGCAGCACGGGCCAGTAGTAGGTCGACTTGTCCTTCTGGTTGCGGCAGGTGGTCTGGCCGGCCGCGAGGTCGTCGTCACTGGCGAAGGCGTCGTTGGCCTGGTTGCCCACGTAGTCGTGCACGTGGTGGGCGCCGTTGCTCACACCGGGCGCGACGATCACGTTGTCCGGGTTGAACTTGCCGTTCTGGTTGGTGCCGCAGTCCGTGGTGAACGTACCGCGCGAGGCGTTGCGGAGCTTGCGGGGGACCTGGACGTTGGGCCGTACGGACCGGATGTCGACGAAGTCGCCCTGGTCGGGCCCGTTACCGGCCTGACCCGGTGCCTGGTCCTGTCCCTGGTTCTGATCCTGACCTTGTCCCTGGTCCTGTCCTTGGTTCTGGTTCTGGTTCTGGTTCTGGCCCTGATTCTGGTTCTGTCCTTGGTTCTGACCGTTCCCCGTCTGGTTGTTGTCATCGCCGCGCAGCGTGCAGGACGCCATCTTCTCCAGCCCCTGCGGCTTGGGAGCCTGGCGTTGGATCAGTGTGACGATCCGTTGGATGATCACCAGGCGCTCGTTCCGCAGCGGGGTGAGGATGTGCCGCTGACCCCAGGCGGGATCATTCCGGATCCGTACCCTGTTCACGGCGAACCGCTGGTAGGCGACGGTGATCTGGGTGTCCAGTGTGGCGAGTTCACGGTCGACGGAACTGCGCTGCTGCCTGGGCACCACGGAGATCGACTGGCCGACGTCCGGGCAGTCGATGGTGGACACCGGCTGGCCGGCTGCCTGGGTCTGGGCAGGACGCTGGCCGGTCCAGCCTTCGCCCGCGGATGCGTAGAAGTTTGCCGCTACCAGCCCACCCCCGCCCAGCATCAGGGCAGCAGAGGCGACGATCGCCCGGTTTGCCAGTGTCGAGCGTTTTCTTGTTGTGCGTCCCATGGAACTCCAATCCCAGGGTGGGGAGAAGCGCGTCGTTCCATACGGACGCCGCTCACGGCTCGTTCACAAGGAGCGGGAATTCGTAGAAATCTCCAGCCGCAAACCGGACGCACCCCGCGACACCGCGCGAGACCACCAAGTCCCGTGAGATCAACCGACTTTCCGGTCGGCACTGGTCGACCGACGGGCGATCGGCCACAGGTCGCGCCCCCATCCGGGAGCCGCGGGCCACCCACCGTCCGGCGCAGCCCCTGGGATTTGCCCCCGGCTCACGAGCCCCAAACCTCGGGCCCACCACATCACTTTGCTCGTCCGGCCGCCCGGAGCAGAGCGGCGTCCTTCTCCGGGGGCAGACCTGCAAAGCTGCGGACCGCTCGCAGCGGGAGCTCGCCGTCCAGGGAACGCACCCAGGCCCAGGTGTCCGCGACGGTCTCCGCGGTCGGCCGGCACCGCAGGCCCGCCGCCAGGGCGCGGGAGACGTCGGCGCCGTGCATGGCGTCGTACGCCTCGCCCCGCGGGATCCAGATCGGCACTTCCGTCCACGGTTCGACGCCGGCCCCGGCGACCTTCTCCTCGCTCAGCCAGCACAACTCGGCGTCCGCGCCGGTCACCCGCACGCACGCTTCGAGCAGTTCGCCCATGGTGGTGTGCCCGGTCGGGCACACCAGGTTGTAGGGGCCCGAGAGCCCGTCCACCGCTGCGCTGAGGGTCCACTCGGCGAGGTCGCGAACGTCGACGTACTGCACCGGCAGGTCCCGCGGGCCGGGTGCCGGCACCGGACCGCCACGGGCCACCCGGTTCAGCCACCACGGCAGCCTGCCGACGTTCTCCCACGGTCCGACGATCAAACCCGCCCGCACCAGCAGCGAGCGGTCGGCGCCGAACGCCTCCACGGCCGCCAGCTCACCGCCACGCTTGTCCCTGGCGTAGTCGGAGGACCCGGCACCGGCCCCCGCGCCCTCCACCAGCGGACCGTCCTCGGCGAGCCCGGCCGCCGCCGGCCAGGCGTAGACCGAGCGGCTCGACACGTACACGAACCGCCCCGCACGCCCCGCCAGCAGCCGTGCCGCTTCGAGCACGGCGGACGGCGCACCCGACCAGGTGTCGACCACCACGTCCCACTCGCCCTCGCCAAGTGCCGCCAATCCCCCCGGGGCGAGGCGGTCTCCGTGCAGGACCCGCACCCCGTCCGGAGCCTCGTGCCTGCCCCGGTGGAACACCGTCACGTCCCAGCCCCGCACAAGTGCGGCCAGGGTGAACGCCCGGCCGACGAATTCCGTACCACCCAGCATCAGAAGCCTCATGCGCCGATCCTGCCCGCGGAGAAGCCATGACCAGTAAGCATTCCGCTGCCAGGAGAATCGTTCCGTGTCACCCGCCTGCCGGACCCGTCCGTCGGAATGGCGCCAGGTGAGAGCCGTCTCAGATGCCCGGTCGCCGGTCCGCGCGCTGCGTGCCGTGCTCTTCGCGGCCGTGTGCGTCACGCTGGCCGCGGTCGGTCACGCGATGACGGCCGGGCACGACCTCCCCCTCGGCGCTCTGCTGCTCGCCTTCGCGGTGACGGCACCCGCCGCCTGGCTCGCGGGTGCCCGCCGTCGGGGTGCGTTCGCCATCGGAGCGGTACTGCTCGGTGTGCAGGGCGCCCTCCATCTGATCTTCGCCGTCTCCGGGACGCACGGGGGAGCCGTCGGCGGCCACCACGGTGCTGGTGGGGCACGCACCGGCGCGCCCGACCCCACGGACATGACGCCCATGGCCGGCGACACCGTGGGCGCGGGCACCATGGCGGCCGACTCCGTGTCCCAGGCCACCAGTGCCACCCCGGCACTGGCCGCCGAAGTCCCCACAGGGGCGGGATTCGTGGACCACCACCCCATGGGCGGGCTCCTCCCGTCCGCCGACACGATGACCGGCGAGGCGACGCACCACCTCACGCAGTTCGCCGCCGGTCCCGGCGGCATGCTCGCCGTCCACCTCCTCGTCGCGCTGGTCTGCGCGCTCTGGCTCGCCCGCGGCGAAGCCGCCTTCTTCCGGCTCGCCCGCACGATCGGCACCCTCGCCCTCGCACCGCTGCGCCTGCTGCTCGCGGTCACCACCGTGCCCGAACTCCCCCAGCAGGTACGCCCGATCCGCCGCACCCGCCCCCTCCACGGGGTCGTCCTCGCGCACTCCGTCTCCCGGCGCGGCCCGCCCCTCGGACCCGTCATCCGCACCACGGTCCCCGGAGCATTCGCCTGACACCACGGGGGCCGCACTCCCCCATGTCAACGCCGACTCCTAGGAACACCATGGCCATTGACGACCCGGTAAAGGGCATCGAAGAAGCTCCCGCGGCGCCGACCGCCGAAACACCCCGCTCCACCTGGAGCGCGCTGCGTCCGCTCCTGCTGCGCATCCACTTCTACGCGGGCGTCCTCGTCGCTCCGGTGCTGCTCGTCGCCGCCGTCACCGGACTCCTGTACTCCCTTTCCTTCCAGGCCGAGAAGTACGTCTACAGCCACGAGTTGACGACGGAGGTGGGCGACCGGACGTTGCCGCTCGCCGCCCAGGTCGCCGCTGCCCGCACGGCGCACCCCGAGGGCACCGTGACCGCGGTGCTCCCGTCCGCCGAGGCCGGGGCCACCACCCGGGTCCTGATGAGCAGCCCGGAAGTGGAGGAGGGCACGTCCCTCGCCGTCTTCGTCGACCCCTACACCGGTCGGGTGCGCGGAGAGCTGGCCGACTCCTTCGGCGCACTTCCCCTGCGAGCCTGGCTCAGTGGGCTCCACTCGAACCTCCACCTGGGCGAGGCCGGGCGCATCTACAGCGAGCTCGCGGCCAGTTGGCTCTGGGTGGTGGCGCTCGGCGGGGTGCTGCTGTGGATCGGCCGCAAGCGCGCCTCGAAGCGCGCCCTGCTCGTCCCCGCGCGGGGTGCGCAGGGCCGCCGCCGCACCCTGTCCTGGCACGGCTCGGTCGGGCTGTGGGCCGTGGCCGGTCTCGTCGCACTGTCGGCGACGGGATTGACCTGGTCCGCCTACGCGGGCGAGCACATCGGAACGGTCCAGGACCGCCTGGGCGGTGCCACCCCGACCGTCTCCGCAGCCCTGCGCGCCGGTGGCGGTGACGGGCACGAGGGTGACGCCCACCAGGGCCCGGACGTCGGTATCGACGAGGCCGTCGAGGCGGCCGCGGCCCGGGGCGTGGAGGGAGCGGTCTCCGTCACCCTGCCGTCCGACGGCAACGGGTACGTCGTCAAGGAGACGGACCGGCAGTTCCCCGTCCACCTCGACTCGGTGGCGATCGACCCGTCCGACGGCACGGTCGTCGACGAGCTCCGGTTCGACGACTACCCGCTGCTCGCCAAGCTGACCCGGATAGGCATCGACGCACACATGGGCACCTACCTCGGCCTTGCCAACCAGCTCGCGCTCGCGGCCCTCGCCCTCGCCCTGATCATGCTCATCGTCTGGGGCTACCGCATGTGGTGGCTGCGCCGGCCGACGAAGTCCCGCACGTTCGGCGTGGGTCGGCCGATGCCGCGCGGCGCCTGGCGCAGGGTGCCGCTCCCCGTGCTGCTCCCGCTCGCCGCGGTGACCGCCCTGGTGGGCTGGTTCGTGCCGCTGCTCGGCATCAGTCTGGCGGCGTTCCTCGTCCTCGACGTCGTGCTGGGCCTCGTCGCCCGCAGTCGGGCGGGAGCCGGTGCGGGGGCCTGACCGGCCGGTTCCGGTTCCGGTTCCAGTTCCGACGAGCCGTACCGCTCGTCGGAACCGGGACCCGGAGCCCCCGTCACGGGGCGTCCTCGCGGCCGGCCCGCCGTACGGTCCGGATCGTGCGGCGTCGCTCGACAGCCAGTTTGCAGCGCAAGGGGGCGCCCGCCGACTCCGCGAGTCCGGCGGGCGCCCCCTTCCACGAGGACGGACGGATCAGACCTGGCCGGCCTTCTCCAGCGCGCTGCAGCAGGTGTCCACGAGCAGTCGCGTCACCACGTACGGGTCGACGTTCGCGTTCGGGCGGCGGTCCTCGATGTAGCCCTTGCCGTCCTTCTCGACCTGCCACGGGATCCGGACCGAGGCCCCGCGGTCCGACACGCCGTAGCTGTACTCGTTCCACGGGGCGGTCTCGTGCAGACCGGTCAGGCGGTCGTCGATGCCGGCGCCGTAGTTCTTCACGTGGTCCATCGGCTTGGACCCCTCGCCCAGTGACTCGCACGCGGTGATGATCGCGGCGTAGTCGTCGCGCATCGCCTTCGTGGAGAAGTTGGTGTGCGCACCCGCACCGTTCCAGTCGCCCTTCACCGGCTTCGGGTCGAGGGTGGCGGAGACGTTGAAGTCCTCGGCGGTGCGGTAGAGCAGCCAGCGGGCGACCCACAGCTGGTCCGCGACCTCCAGCGGAGCCAGCGGGCCGACCTGGAACTCCCACTGGCCGGGCATGACCTCGGCGTTGATGCCGGAGATGCCCAGCCCCGCCTTGAGGCAGTTCTCCAGGTGGGCCTCGACGACGTCGCGGCCGTGGATCTCGTCGACGCCGACACCGCAGTAGTAGCCACCCTGCGGGGCGGGGAAGCCGCCGACCGGGAAGCCGAGCGGGCGGTCGCCCTCGAAGAAGGTGTACTCCTGCTCGATGCCGAAGATCGGCTCCTGGGCCGCGAAGCGCCCGGCCACCTCGACCAGCTGCGCACGGGTGTTGGACGGGTGCGGCGTCATGTCCGTGTTCAGGACTTCGCACAGCACCAGGACGTGGTCCCCGCCGCGGATCGGGTCGGGACAGGAGAAGACCGGCTTCAGTACGCAGTCGGAGGCGTGGCCCTCGGCCTGGTTGGTGCTGGACCCGTCGAAGCCCCAGATGGGCAGCTCGTCGACAGCCGCGGCCGGGCCGCCCAGGATCTTCGTCTTGGAGCGGAGCTTCGCGGTCGGCTCGGTGCCGTCGATCCAGATGTACTCAGCCTTGATGGTCACGGGCCCTCATCCTTTGCGGGTGCAGCGGGTATGGCCGCAGCTTCGCAACACGGGATTTCCCGTCCATTGCCCGATGGTGAACCCCGTGTTACTCGCGGCGTCCTCCTGCGTCGCGGCACATGCGGTGGTTGCCCGCGTCCCGGCCGGGCGGTTGAGCGCCCGCGGGTCGCGCCCCGACGGCGGACGGCCCGGCGCCCGGCCCGGGGCGCCGGGCGCGCCGGTGTATACGGGGGGGGCGCCCATGCGTGCGACGCACGGCTCGGGCTGCGCATCACCCGGATCCTGGCGGCTGCGGAGGAGCGGCTGGGCTGGGGAGGCGCCGCTCCTCCACCGCCGGGCGGGACAGTCAGCCGACGCGCTCGATGCGTGCCTTGCGGATCAGGAACTTTCCGGGTTCGCGGACCTGCTCGAAGGCCGCGTTGTTGAGCAGTGCGCAGCTGCCGGAGGTGGAGGTGACCTCGACGGTGGTGGACTTGTTGTTGTCGAGGTTGGTGACCTTGAGTTTGGTGCCGATCGGGAACTGGCCGCTGGAGGCTGCCGGCGCGCCGCCCTCGCCGGAGAGGGTCACGGTCGAGCCCTTGCAGACGACTTCACCCACGGCACCCTGGTCGTCCGCGTTCCCGGCGTCGTCCGCGGGCGGCTGCTCCGTGGCCGGCGGCTGGTTCGCCTGGTTGCCGCCGCCCGCGCCCCCGCCGAGACGCTCGATGCGAACCTGACGGATCACGTTCTTTCCGGGTTCGCGGACCTGCTCGAAGGCCGCGGCGTTCAGCAGTGCGCAGCTGCCGGATGTGGAGGTGACCTCGACGGTGGTCGTCTTGTTGTTGTCGAGGTTGGTGACCTTGAGTTTGGTGCCGATCGGGAACTGGCCGCTGGAGGCCGCCGGCGCGCCGCCCTCGCCGGAGAAGGTGAGGTTCTGACCGGCGCAGACGACCTCGCCGGTCGCGTCCGCGGCGGCGGCCCCTCCGCCGGCTGCCTGGTCCTGTCCGGCTTGCGGCTGGGCGGGAGCCGCTGCCTGGCCGCCGCCGGCCTCGCAGCCGGCCGCCTCCTGCTGGACCTTGATCTGCTTGATCACGGCTTCGCGGTTGGCGATGCGTGCGGCCGACTGGGCGTCGGGATTGGCCCGTTGGGCGGCGATGAAGTTCTCGTTGTTGCGGATCGCCTGGGCGAACCCGTCGCAGGCCACCGACGCTTGACTTGTCCCGGTCATGACAACAGCAGTGCCGCCGGCCAGCGCTGCAGCACCGACGAGCAGGGCGATCTTCTTCTTACCGCTGAGGGTCTTCTTGCGCGACACGTAAGGGCTCCTGTCCCCGGCCGTGAACGGCGGCCGGATGGTTCCGTGTTGCCGTTACGTACGGGTAGGTCGAAGGTGCCGCTCAACCGTTTCGCGGTCATTTCCTTAACTGAAGATTAAGTTTTCGCAGGTGGGCGCGGGGGTGGGAGTCCGGGAAGATCCCCCGGCGCACACACCCCGCTGCGCAGCGGGGCCGGATCGGGGCCCCAACCGGCACAGGGGGACCGGGCCGGGACCGTGCCCGGAACCCTGCACCGCGCCCGGTCGGGTCAGCGGCCCAGTGCGTCCCGCACGGCGTCCTCCGTCCGTGCCACCACCGCGGTGCCGTCCTCCGCCGTGATGATCGGACGCTGGATCAGCTTCGGATGCTCGGAGAGGGCCGCGATCCACCGCTCCCGCGAAGCCCCGTCGCGCGGCCAGTCCTTCACGCCCAGCTCCTTCGCCGCCGCCTCCTGGGTCCGCGTGATGTCCCACGGCTCCAGACCGAGCCGCCCGAGCACCTCGCGGATCTCGTCCTGCGTCGGGACGTCCTCCAGGTAGCGGCGCACCGTGTACGACGCGCCTTCCTCGTCGAGCAGGTGGAGCGCGCTGCGGCACTTCGAGCACGCGGGGTTGATCCAGATCTCCATCCCGCCACCGTACCCCCGTGCGGCGCCCGAACGGCCTTTGGCCTGCGGGGATTGTCAGTGGCGGACAGTAAAATCGAACTAGTTCGTGAGGGTCCAACCACCGCGCCCTGGAGGTCGCCGATGGCCGTTGCCGCAGTCTCGACGAAACGGAAGCCCACGACCGCGAAGCGTCGCGAACCGGCGGAGAAGCCGCCCGCGCGGGCATCGCTGGCGCCACTGCCGAAGCGACCGCTGCCCGCGGGACTGCCCCGCGAGTGGTACGAGTCGCACAACCGACGGCTCAAGGCCATGCGCCTTGCCATCGCCCTGCTCGACACGGGCGTCTACCACCCGGCGAACGCCAGCAACCGCCGGATACGCACCACCGCCGCGCGCATCGGGATCCACGCGCCGTCCGACACGACGTGCCGGATGGTGCGCTCGCTGATCCTCCCCACCGACTGAGCGGGCGCGACCGCCGATCCGCCCGTCCGACCGCGGCGACCCGCCGGTCGGACGGGCCTCCGCGCCGCGCCCGGGCCGCTTGGTCGAACCGTCTGCGCGCGCCCTCGTTGCCGGAGCCGACGCGTCGCTGCGGCCCGCCCCGCGGTGGCTGCCGGGGCGCCCGGGTCAGCCGGTGACGCGTTCGATCCGCGGCAACCGGTACGTCCCGTACAGCACCTCGGGTCCGGGGACGTAGAGCCTGGCCACGGGCCTGAAATCCCCAGGCGGAGAGGGCAGCCAGTTCGCCGCCCGGTCCGGGTCCCGGGGCCGCTCGCGCTGGATCCACAGGGTGAGGGAACCGTCGTCGGCGCGGACCAGCCCGGGCGTGCGGCTGCCGATCGCGTACCGCTCGATCTCATTGGGGACGAGGTAGTGGTCAGGGGCGTCGTACATGGTCACGGACCAGAACGCCTCGACGGGCGGCGGGTGTGCGAAACGGAGTGCGTACGCCTTCGCCCCGTTGAGCCGTTCGCCCCCGCTGTCCGTGAACGCCTGCCCGTACGCGATCTCGTAGCCGTGGGCCCCCCGGGGCGCGGTGCGCGTGGCCACGGCCCGTACGAGGTACGACTCCTCACGGTCCTCGATCCTCCAGCGGGGCGCGTCGTGTGTGCCGACGCCGAAGTGGTCCAGGTTGTAGTCGAAGGCGTGGGGGTCCATCGCCCACTCCCCGGGAGGGGCCTCGCCTGCCCGTCGGGCCGCTTCCTCCACCCGGGCCCGCCCCTCGATGAATCCGTCCCGCAACGTCCTCGTGAGGCCCGGGTCCGGTGAGACGTACGGGGACGGCCCCTCCTCCAGTAGCCCGAGCGGCTGGAACCGCTCCTGGTAGGCGGCGTCCGCGGCCGGCGGCGGGAAGTCCGCCATCCACACCCGGAGCTTCTCGAAGAAGCCGAGGGTCTCCGCCACCCCCGGTTCCGGCGCGGGCAGTCCGGTCGGATGCGTCGTGCCGTCGAGCGGTTCCACCCCGAGCTGGTCCTGCAAGGCCCTGACCCGCGGCAGGTCCTCCGGCCCGTCGGTCGCGTACCGCCCCACCACCGACACCACGGCGGTCGGGGCGTCGATGACCCCGCGGACCCCTTCGGGTTCGGCGCCCGCCCATCCGGGCGGTGCGACCAGCCACCGGCCTCCTGCGGTGCCGGTGGCGCGGGTGCCGACGTAGGCGAAGGTGTTGGTCCACGCATCCGTGAACTGCAGCACGTGGTACGCCCCGCCCCCGTACGGCGCGTGCAGCACCAGCGGTCCGCCGGACAGGTCGAGTTGCGCCACCGAGTACACGGTGTCGTTGTTGACCGACACCACGGTGTCGTGGTGGTCGGCGAGTTTCCGTGCGTGAGCGAAGGCGTTGAACGGTGCGGGCGGCAGTGTGCCGACGCCTTTGCGCACAAAGGCTCCTGCCATCGTCAGGTGGTACACCAGCGGATAGCCGTACACATACGCCTCGGCGGCCAGCGAACTCGTCACATCGGCCATCGAGCAGGCCCTCCGGACGGGGCATCATGCCCCCTATGAGCGATTGATCCGGAATGGGAGTCTAGGGTGTCGTCGTCCGCACCGCCGGGTGCACGCCGCCGGGAGTCCCGGGGATCCGCCCGTGAGGCAGAGGGGGCGTGAGCGGAAGGGGCGCGCGCGGGAAGCCGCCCTCCCCGAGGCCGAAGTGGTCCCGCCGTTGGTCCGGCCGTCAGGTGGTCCATCGGGCAGTCGGGCGGCCGGCCGCTGCGTCGCGTCGCGCCCCTGGTGACCGGTCCGGCGGGTTCGAACGCCACCGTCAGGGCCGGGACCGCCGTCGACGATCGACCACGCGGTGTTCGACCACGCGGTGTTCGACCACGAGAGTGGGCACGTGCGCGCCGTCAAGCCTGCGGCACACCGCCATCTGTCCGCGGGCAGTGCGGCGTGTCACAGACAAGTGGACGGCACTGTGGCAGCTTCAACTGTGCAACTCCGCTGTGGAGTTGCGGAGGAGCTGACGGTGATCACCGGACGGCTCGCGGGCCGCCGGCCGCCGGTGCGTGGGGGCGTCGGAGCACAACCGCGAGCCGCCGGGCACCCGGCTCGGGACGGTCTGCCCCGACGTGGAGAGGATCGAATGAGCACTCTGGAAGCGATGTCCTTGCACCAGGTGGTCGACACGGCCCGGTACCCCTTGGCGGATCCCGGTGGTCCCGCATGGCACGAGGTGATCGCGCGAGCCAGGCGCGAGCTGGACGCACTCGGCTGCACCGTGCTGCCTGACTTCATCCGTCCGTCACTGCGCGACGTCCTGCGTCAGGAGTGCTCGGCCATCGCGCCCCGGGCCCACCACGACGTCGAAACGGTCAACGTCTACAACATCGCACTCGACACGGACCTCCCGGAGGGCCATCCCGGCCGCAGGACCTTCCAGCGAGGCAACGCCTTCGTCGCCAGGGACCGGATCCCCTCGAACTCCCTCGTCTCCCGGCTCTACGCGCACCAGGCGTTCCAGCAGTTCATCGCCCACTGCTTCGGGCTGCCGCACCTGCACGAACTCGCCGATCCGCTGTCCGGGCTGGTTCTCAACGTCGTCGCACCGGGCATGGAACACCCTTGGCACTTCGACACCAACGAGTTCACCGTCAGCATGCTCACCCAGGAGGCCGAAGCCGGTGGCACGTTCGAGTACTGCCCCAACATCCGGAGCGCGCACGACGAGAGGCTCGACGACGTCCGCGACGTCCTGGACGGCCGCGGCGAGCAGATGATCCGCCGCCTGCCCCTGCAGCCCGGCGACCTGCAGCTGTTCAAGGGACGCTATGCGCTGCACCGGGTCAGCCCGGTCCGTGGCGGTCTCGCGCGCCACTCCGCGATATTCGCCTACAGCGAGCGTTCCGGTGTCATCGGGAGCGTGGCACGGACCCGGCAACTCTTCGGCCGGGTACTGCCCGAGCACCTGGAGGCCGAGGGCAGAGCCGTCCGGGGCGACCGGCTGTTGGACTGAGGCCCCCGCGGCGGCGAGTGCACCCGTGTCCCGGGCGAAGGCCGTGCCCCCACCCAGCGATCCACGGAGGAGCGAACCCTGTGCGATTCGACGCGACCGGAAAGGTCACCCTCGACCACATCTACACCCAGCCCGACCCCCGGAGCTACTTCCGCGTGCTGCGCCCCCTGGGCTACGGCATTCCGCAGCACGCGAAGCCCCATTTCGCCAAGTTCATCGACGAGTACCGGGAATCGCGGAACGTCGCCGTGCCGAACGTGCTCGACATCGGCTGCTCGTACGGGATCAACGCCGCCCTGCTGAAGCACGACGCGACGATGGACGAGCTGTACGCGCGCTACTGCGGCGACGGCACGGACAGCGCGTCCGGCCGGGACGACACCCGCACCCGTGAGGCACTCCTGGCCCGGGACCGGGAGCTGTCCCGGTCCCGCAGACCCGCCCGGGAGCTGCGGTTCATCGGCCTGGACACCTCCGCCGACGCGTTGGCCTACGCCCGGGAGGCCGGCTTCCTCGACGATGCGGTACACGCCGACCTGGAGGAACGCGACCCCACACCGGGGCAGCGGGCCCGGCTGGCGGGGGTGGACCTGGTGATCTCGACCGGCTGTCTCGGCTACGTCACCGAGCGGACCCTGGAACGGGTGGTCGCGGCGCAGGGCGGCCGGCGTCCCTGGATGGCGCACTTCGTGCTCCGGATGTTCCCGTTCGACACCGTCGAGAACGCCCTGACCGAACTGGGCTACCGGACCGTCCGCGTCGAAGAGGTCTTCAGGCAGCGGCGGTTCGCCTCGCGACAGGAGCAGGAGCTCGTGCTCGACGGCATGTCGTCCGCGGGAGTGGATCCGCGGGGCCTGGAGGCGGAAGGCTGGCTCCACGCAGAGCTCCACCTGTCCCGTCCCCACGGGACGTCCGATTCCAACGACACGAATCGAGAGCAGAATTGAACACCAGTCAGGGAGCCGCGGGCGCGCAGACCTTCTCCCTCGAGGAGAGCCTGCCGCGCGTGCCGCTGCCTTCGCTCGACGCCAGCTGTGAGAGGTTCCTCTCCTGGTGCGCGCCGCTGCTCACCCCCGACGAGCGGGCGGAGACGGAAGCAGCCGTCGCCGCCTTCCGCCGGCCCGGCGGCCCCGGCCGGGTGTTGCACGCCGCGCTGGAGGCGTACGACGCCACCGACGGCGTCCACAGCTGGCTCGACACCTTCTGGCCGTACCGCTACCTCGGCCGCCGGGACCGGATCGCCCTCAACGCCAACTTCTTCTTCCTGTTCCGGGACTCGGGCCGGACACAGGTGGAGAGGGCGGCCGGGCTCATCGCCGGGGCCCTCGACTACAAGCGGCAGCTCGACCAGGAACTCATCCCGCCTGTGGTGCTGCGCGGACAAGCCCAGTCCATGGTGCAGAACAAGTACCTGTTCTCCACCACCCGCATCCCCGGCATCCCGCAGGACACCGTCCGCGCCCCCTACGGCGAGGGTTCTCCCGGACCGTCCCGGGCACGACACGTCGTGGTGTTCCACCGGGGCAACGCGTTCCGGATGGACGTCCTCGGCGCGGACGGGGCACCGCACGACCTGGACGACCTCGAAGCGGGGTTGCGAGCCGTGATGAAGGCGGGCGCCGAACCGGCCGCCCCCGACACCCCGGTCGGCCACCTCACCACCATGGCCCGCGCGGACTGGGCCGCTGCGCGACGGTCCCTGCTCGCCCGCGACCCCCGCAACGCGCGGGCACTGGACGACGTCGAGACGGCGCTGTTCTGCGTGTGCCTGGAGGACTTCGCGCCCGAGGACACCCAGGAGGCCTGCGACGAACTGCTGTACGGCGACCGCGGAAACCGCTGGTTCGACAAGGCCGTCTCACTGATCGTCTTCGCGGACGGCCGGGCGGGCATCAACGTCGAGCACTGCGAGCTGGACGGCACCACCATCCTCAGCTTCACCGATGCCCTGCTCAGCACGCCCGCCGAGGAACAGTCCCGCCGTTCCGGCGCCCGTTCCCAGGGGCTGCCCGCGGTGGAACCGATCACCTTCGCACTCGACGACGCCCTGCGCGCCCAGGTGCGCTCCGCCGCCGACGCGTTCGCCGCCTACGGCGAGGCCACCGCGACCCGGTCGCTGACGTTCACCGACTTCGGCAGCAACACGGCCAAGGCACGAGGGATGTCACCCGACGCGTTCGTCCAGGCCGCCTACCAACTGGCCCACCAGCGCGCCAAGGGACTGCTCGGCGCCACGTACGAGTCGATCGCCACCCGCCAGTACCGGCACGGTCGGACCGAGGCCATGCGGGTCGTCACCCCCGCGATGCTCGACTTCGTCGCGGCGATGGACGACCCCGCGGCGGACGAGGCGACCCGACGGGCCGCCTTCCGGACCGCCGCGGAGCACCACGTGGCGCGGGCGAAGGAATGCCAGGCCGGGCAGGCGCCCGAACAGCACCTCTGGGAACTGGAGCTGATCCAGCGGCGACGCGGGGCCGAGCTCGGGCTGACGGAGCAGCCCGCCCTGTACCGGACGCCCGGCTGGCTCACCCTGCGGGACGACTACCTGAGCACCAGCTCGGCGCCTTCGGAGAACATCCAGTACTTCGGCTTCGGCTCGACCAGCACCCGCTGCATCGGGGTGGCCTACGTGCTGCTGCCCGAGCGGTTCAACGTCTACCTGAGCACGCCGGCGGCGGTCGCCGACCAGATGCGGACCTTCGCCGACCGGCTGCGCGAGGCCGTCGCGGAACTGCGCGATCTGCTGACCGCCGACGAAGCCGGGCACTGAGCCCTTCCCTGGTGGCGGGGGGGGGCCCCCCCCCGGGGGGGGGAACACCGGAACCCCAAAAAAAGGGGAGGACCCCGGAGGAACCATCCTTCTCTCCGTTGGGGGCTGGAGGGCCGAACAAC
>NZ_JBHZCF010000002.1:60021-88776 GCF_042755225.1 Streptomyces sp. NPDC059169
GGGGGGGGGGGGGGGGGGGGGGGAGTTGGGGACCGGAGGGGGGGGGGGGGGGGGGGTTTTTCTTTGGGTGCTGGTGTCCCCCCCTTTTTGGGCGGGCCCCCCCCCGCCACCCCGGAACGGGAGGAGGCCCCGGGAGGATCAGCCGTGCGCCCGGTGGACGCCGGGCGCACGGACCATCTCCAGACGCTGCACCGGACCTTGGACACCGGTCCACTCCTCCCAGACCGTCCACGGCCCGTCCTCGGTGAGGCACACCGCGAGCAAACGACCGTCGGACGTCTGGGACAGGGCCACGTCCAAAGCCGGGCCCGGAATCCGCCACGGGACGCAGTCATGCACGGACGTCGTCACGGTGACGCCCGCGGCCGTGGCGTCCGCCTGCGCCGACAGCCGCCGGTTGCCGCACAGTGCGACGGCGACCGTGTCCGCGGCGGCCGCGGACGGCTCGTCCATCAGCAGCCAGCCGTCGGCGAAATGGTCGCACCACGTTTCCCGGCGGCCGTCCGGCCGCAGCAGGGCGGCTTCCAGCTCGCCCCACGTGTTGAGCGCGAGGGCGCCACGACGGGCCGGGGCGTCGCTGACCGGTCGCCGCACCGGATCGCCGGCGGCCGGTTCGGACCAGGTCCACAGCTCCACCGAGCTGTTGAGTCCGACCAGGACACAGGGGCGACCCCGGTGGTCCCGGGCGGCCGCCAGGACGGTCGCGGCCGACGGGGCGGGCACCGAACGCCCCGTCGGCTCGGTACCCGCACACCAGCGGTAGGCGGTGACACCCGCAATGTGGCCCGTCCAGATCAGCGCGGGCGCCCCGGGCACGGTGAGCGCGACCACCCCCCGGGCATCGCCGCCGAGCTCGCGCCAGCGGTCCGCGGTGCCGAGCCACAGCGAGCCCCGGGTGTCCGTCGCGGCGACGGCGGGTCGGCCCCCCGGGTCGAGGAGACAGGCGACCGCGTTGACGGAGCGCGGCGCACCGGGTGCCAGCGGCGGGAGCTCCGGCAGCAGCCCGGGCAGGCCGTAGGCGCGGACGCCTGACGGCCCTCCGGTGACCACGGTGGGGTGGGCGACGGCACCGGGCAGCACGCCGACGCACACGTGGGGTGCGTCCCGTGCGGCGGCCAGCAACGTGCACAGTTCCTCCGCCCATGCGGTCAGCGGGGAGGGGCGCCGCGTGGGATCCGGGTCCAGGGCGCGCGCCAGGCAGTCGGCGACCTCGACCGGGTAGCCCGCCGCCAGGAGTTGGCGGTGCGTGGCGCGCGACGCGTCCTCGTTCCTCGTCAGCCGGTCGAGGTCCGGCAGCAGGAGCCGCCGGGCCAGCGCACCGACCGCGTACCGGTCGCGTGCGGGATCCGGCCGCCGATCGCTGAGCTCCTCACCGGCCGGAGCGTAACCCGGTGTGTGCACCACTCTCGTCAACCCCCTCCCCAGCGGGGCGAGGTACGTGAGGTCGATCAGCCGGACCTGCCCGTCCTCGGTGACCAGCACGTTGCCCCCGGAGATGTCCCGGTGCACGTAGCCGCGGTCGTGCAGCCGGTCCACGATCACGCACAGAGCGCGCAGCACTCCGGCCCGGGTCACCGCGTCGGCGGGGGACGACTGCGCCCAGCGGTCGGCGGGCGTGCCGTCGAGCCACGGGGAGATCAGGTAGGGGATCTGTTCTCCCGACGGACGACGGTGCGCAGGACGCGGCAGGGAACCGACGAAGTAGTGGACCGGCGTGGCGAGTCCGGGGATCTCCAGTGCGGCGCCCCGGTGCACGCTGTCGGCCCAGCGCTCACGCCAGGCGGCGTGACCCTGCGGATGGTCGTCGACCGATCTCGGCTGGAGGATCTTGAGGGCGCAGAAGCCCTCCGTTCCGTCGCGGTGCCGCCGCGACGCCCGCCACACCTCGCCCTCGCCTCCCGTGGTCAGGTGGTGGACGAGGACGTACTCGTCGGGACGGTCGGGAGGACCGCACTGCCACCCGGGCTCCCAGGGGGACTTCTCGTTCACTCCTCGCCCCGGTACCTGAGCAGGGGCGCCGTGACCGACGACGGTGCGTCCGAGCCGGCGTCCTGCCCGGTCGGACGCTGTGCGGCCGCGGGGACGTACGGTCCGGTCTCCGTACGGCCGTCATCGGCGTGGCCCTGCCGGGACGCGGCCGTCGACCCGTCCCGGGCGATGGCGTGGCCGGACGGCGGGTCCTCGCCACGACCGTCTCCGTAGGCAGGCGGAACGGGCACGTCGTCGATCGGCCGCGTGCCCGCGGTGGAAGGCGAGGCAGGCCCCGCCACATCCGGCAGCGAGGCCAGCGACGCCGCCAACCCTTCCAGCACATCCGCCAGCCCAGCGACCCATTCGATGCGACGGCCGGCGTCCCAGTTCTCCCCCCGCGCGGCGCGCAGCAGCCCCAGGTGGCCGCCGACGGCGTGCAGGGACCCGGCGAGCGCCGGCGGCACGGACGCCAGAGCCGCCGGAGTGAACGACGAGACCATGTCGCGGTCGAACGTCGGACTCGGCCGCGTCTCCAGGGTGTAGACGGCCTTGCTCACCGCGATTTCCACCGGCTTGTGGCGCAGCAACGGGGACCCCAGCGCACGCCGGGACTCCCTGATCGTGTTCCCCGCGCACTCCAGGAGGCGGATCCCCAACTGCCGTACGTCGACGGTCGTCCCACGGTCCGCGCCGGACCCGGCGTCGTCCTGCCGTCGTCCCGCGAGGTCGCGCAGTGCCTCGGCCAACTGCGGTGGCAGCGGCGCGCCCTGACGCGGGTGGCGGGCCTGACCGGGGGAGACCCGACGCGTCATGCCCGCGCCGAGCCCGGAGAAGTACCGGGCGAGGACGTCGAAACCGCCGATCGCAGCCTCGTCGCCGCCGCCGACCCGCACGAGCTGCTGCAACAGCTCGTGGTTGGGCACGAAGGCGTCGCCGCCCTGGTTGCCTTCCGCGAGCCATCGTCGGTACATCGCCAGCGTACTGATCCCGACGGCGTGCAGCCGCACGTCGGTGTTGTCGTGGAGGTGCTCCATCAGGCTGACGGGCTCCTTGGCCGCGTACACGACTTCACCGACGCCCTCGTCGCCCCGTCGGGTCCAGTGCGCACCGTCGCTGACGAGGACGATCAGCCGTTCGTTGCCCGGCTTTCCGTGCAGGTACAGCAGGTTGGCCGCCTCGTGGAGGGCGTTGCCGATGTCGGTACCGGCGTTCTCGGGACGCAGCAACGCCACGGCGTTGCGGAACTCCTCCACCGCGGGCCCGTCCGAGCCCGCGTCGAGCTCGGCCATGCCGCCGGCCCGGGGGAAGACGTGCGCCGTGCCGTGGGTGAACTTCAACATCGCGAAACGCGACACGCGTCCGCTGATGCCCAGCCGCATCGCCAACAGGTCGTTGAGCGCGCTGCGCAGCACGTCCATGCGCGGGCGGCCCCGCAGCCGCCCCGAACCGTTCGAGCCGCCGTAGACGCCGCCCTCGCTGATCTCGGGGACGTCCGGCACGCTCATCGAACCGGAGCAGTCCGCCAGGATGACGATGTCCACCCCGTTCCGGGCACTGGACACGAACAGTTCCACGTCGGTGCGCTCGCCGATCTCGGCGAGGACACCACGCCGCCCGCCGGCCTCCAAGGCCCTCACCCGGTACGCGGCCGATCCCTGCACGTCCAGCCACAGCTCGGCGTGCTCCTGCGGCGGGACCCACAGCAGCGTCCCCGGCAGCCCCGCTCCCGAGAGCTCCCGGGCCAGGTCGTCGAAGGGCGCCTCCACGGACGACTCGAGCGTCAGCGAGCGCACCGGCTCCACGGGAACGGGGTCCAACCGCCAGGCGGGCTGCACGGTTCCCTCGCCCAGGCCGAGCTGTTCGGCGAGGTCGTCGTTGACGGCGACGATCCCCTCCGGGACGGCCGCGAGCGGCACCAGGCGTACGGCGGCGGGGACCTGCGCGGTCCCGGAACCCACCGTCAGCAGGGCGGGCACCCCCCCGGGGCCCGTACCGGCCGGCAGGGCGGCGGGGGCCACCGCGATCCGCTGACCGGTCAGTGGCCCGCCGGCCGGCACGGACTGCAGCCGGTGGTGTTCGGGGGCGGGCATCAGCACACTCATCGCGACGTCCTCCTGCGGCCGTCCTCCAGCTTGATCTCCATTCCCAGCCGCGCCTTGTACTCCTTGATGCGGGATCCCTGCGGACCGATGAACTTCCCCGTCAGGTGCTCCGGTACCCGGATCCACAGGTCGCCGCCCACGGCGGGCGGTCGCGCCGGTTTGAACTCGGCGAGGACCAGACCGTCCGCGATCTCGGCGCCGTAGCGGTGGTCCAACTCGCGGACGATGGTCCGCAGCCGGCCCACCAACACTTCGCCCTGCCCGGCCGTTTCCTTCTTCTCCCTGAGCTGACGGTCCCAGTCGCCGGCCGCACGTTCCACCGCGCGCAGCGCCGTGGACGACCCGGCCGTTCGCATCCGGTCCTGCAGGGATCCGAGGTGCGCCCGGATCGAGCGGTAGTCCAGGGCCAGTTCACGGTGGCCGCACCTGCGCAGGTTGTGGCCGAACGCCGCGAGGGACGGCATGCGCTGTCCTCGACGGCGCCCCGCGGTGCCGCAGATCTGCCAGAGGATCTCGTCGGGACCGAGGGACTGCACCCGGCTGTGCGCCCGGCACAGGCCGATGCCCACGCGCTCGTACCCGAAGACCTGCCAGCGGCGTGCGTGCCGGGTACAGGCAGCGCGGCCGCAAGCGTGCCCGGACGGGCCCAGCCAGTCGCACTCCGACGTGCCCACGGCAGAACAGCCGGGTTCTTCGCAGACGGGGAACGCCCGTTGGTAGCAGTCCGGGCAGTAGTCGGTGTCGGGGTCCTGGGGATGGCGCTTGCGGTGCTCCTCGCACCAGGCCACCGAGGCCCGACAGGTGCGCCCCGCGCACCAGAAGGAGGCCGTGCGGGAGCAGCCCTCGCACGACGGGCGGTGGTCCGGGCACGACGGGAGCAGCGATCCGTCCAGCACCACGGCGTGCTCGACGCACACCCGGTCCGGGCGCCCCGCGTCCCCGCAGCCGCGGCAGCGGAACGACCCGTATCCTTCACGGCCTCCGCGGTCGCAGGCGGCGCACCGGTACACCAGTGCCGACCGTTGCCGCACCGCTGCGATGGCGAAGCGCGTGTCCCTCGTGGCCCACGACGTCTTGGGATCGACCCGCACGATCTCCACCGTGATCCGCCCGGCGTCGGAATCCCACACGTGCAGCGCGCCGGGCGCCAGCGTCTTCTCGTAGAGCCCGGGTTCCAACTGGCCCCAAAGCGCCACCAGGGCCTGTTGGCCCTCCGTGGGCGGCTGCCAGTCGCGCAGGTCGAGGACGACGTCCACCTGGCTGTCGGGAATGACCGGAGCGGTCTGTGCCGCGGTCATGATCCGCCCCCTCCGTTGCGCGGTGTGCCGTTGCCCCGTGGGGATCCACCGCCGTTGCCGCGGATCGTTCCGTTCCCGCGCTCGGGGTCCCTGCGGCCGTCGCCGTCGCCGTCGCCGCGGCGGTCGCGGGACGCCGCGCCCCGCGCACCCGAGGCGCCGCGCGCCCCGGACTCGGACTGCGGCCCGCCGCCCTCCGGGCGGCGGCGCTGTCTGCCGTGGTGCTGCCCGTGGTCCTTGTCGTTCCGCCCCGGCCGGGTCCTGCCCTGCCGGTCCTGCTGGTCCGCCGTGGTGGACCTTCCGTCGCTGCGGGCCCCGCCGTTCTTCCCGCCGCCGGTTCCGGACCGCGGGCGGTCCCCGCCCTGGCCCCGGCCCCTTTCGCCCCGGCCCTTGGAGTTCTGGCCCCTGGAGTTCTGGCCCTTGGTGTCCTGGCGGCGACGTCCACCCGGTCCGGAATGCCGGGTCGACTCCGCCCGTGCCAGACGTTGTGTCCAGGAACCCAACAGCAGTTCCACCCGGCCCGGGGCCTCGCGGCGCAGCGAGTCCAGGAGGATTCCCCCGGGGCGCGTGTCATGGAGCAACAGGTCCGCGGTGGCGACCAGTTCGTAGGGGCTTCGGGTCGCTGCGGCGGTGATCAGGTCCTGGCTGCGGGTCGGCGGCAGCCCGGCCGCCGGACCGTCGACGGGCACCAGGAGCGGGACGAGCTCCTCCGCCGTGGCTTCCAGGCGGCCGAGCGGCAGGAGGAGTTCGTCGAGGAGACGCCGCACGCTCTCCCGGGCCGGAACGGGGTCGGCCGGCTTCGCGCCGCGCCCGCCCTCCTGCAGGAACTTCGCCCGGAGCCCCTGGGTGACTGCGCGCGCCCGGTTCTTCTCCAACAGGGACTGGGGGGTGTTGCCCTCGCGGCCGCCGGAGCGCACCTTGCGACGGGCGTACAGCGCCAGAGCGGCCAACAGCAGGGCCTGCGCCCGCAGATCGGTCAGCGAAAGTTGTGCGTCGAGACATCGCACGAGGACGGCGGCGGGGCGGTCCTGGGATCCGCCCAGCGGCGCGACGTCCATCCGGGTCAGATCCGCGATCCCGTCGCGGCGGCGGATGTCGGACCGCACGTGGTCGAGGTGGCGGGGGTCTGCGGAGGCGAGGTAGCGCGTGGTCAGGTGTTCACGCGAGTCGGCGAGCCACCGCGAACCGACCCGGTCCGTCGGGACGCCGACCGAACCCCGCCCGCAGAGCGCGATCAGTGCGGGACTGTGCCGGCGTAACAGGTTGACCAGGACCTCCTGCTCGGCTCCGTCGGTGACGAACAGGACGTGCGGGTCGCCGGCGGCGGGGGGCGAGGAGGAGTCGAGCCGGACGCCCGGGGCGTGCAGCACACCCCCGAGACTGCGCGCGGCGTCGGCGAGCGTCCGCACCAGTGCGGCCAGGTAGCCGAACGCCTCGTCGCGGGCCGCGGGGGTGCCCAGCCATAAGTTCTCCAGGCTCACCGACACCAGGCCCGGTCTGCGCGGGTCGGTGGATATGCCTGCCGGGGAGAGACCCGGCGGTGCGGCCGGCATCCAGGCGGAGGCCACCACCGTTGCGGCGTCCGCGTTCGTCACGGCCAGGGTCTTGGTGAAGGACTGACGTGTCGCCCCCACCACAGTCAGGCTTACCAACACAGAGCGATGGTATCGGAGCCAGATCAGACGTGTGGGGTATTTGCACGTCAAATGCCTTGTAACAGAAGGATCATGACGGATCATCACTCTCGAACTCGGTCTTCTCGACGAGGACCGGCCCGGACGGGGCTGGCAGCACCCGGTCCCCGGGGAAGTGTTCCCGCCCGGACAGCCTCAGCCGTACGGCGTCCGCGAGCACCAGCTCGTCGTCCGGCCCGAGGACGGTCTCCTCGCCGGGCACCAGCGGCCGGGTCCGACCGCGCATACCGCAGGGCCGCAGCACCGTCCCGTTGGTGGACCCCAGCTCGGTGACGGCGAGTCGGCCGCCCCGGTGGTCCACCGGCGCCGGGCCGACCAGTCGCAGCAGCAGGTGGCTCCGGCTCACCCGACGGGTGGCCGCCGGATGGGGGAGGTCGTCGGCGGCGAGGTTCACCCCGTGGGTCGACGAGCCGCGGCCCACGAGCACCGATTCCTCCGACGCCAGGGGGAAACGCAGGATCTCCCCGTCCGTGCCATCCTCCGACACCACCACCACGCGTACCGGGGGGCGGGGCCCGGCCGCCTCCAGCGGCGAACCGCACCCGGGGCAGAGAGCGGTACCGTCCCGCCGCGCGATGTCCGGCCAGAGCAGCAGCCGTTCCGGCCACAGCATGGCGTGCAGGCACGACCGCGAGGGACAGCGCCAGTCCAGCCCGAGGACCTCGCGGTGGGCCGTCTGCCGAACGTCGATGCCACTGCCCCGGATGAGCTCCTTCGCCTCCTCCGCGCGCGACTTGCGCTGCTCGGTGACGTCGCGCACCCCGCTCGGCACGAACTCCAGTCCGCTCGGTCCCTGCTGCCAGGCCAGGAAGCGTGCGGCGGCGGACGGGATCCAGGGGTGGGCGCGCCGCAGGTCGAGGAACTGGTCACGGCTGACCACGTACAGTCCCTGGTCCCTGGCGAGGGACAGCAGTTCGGGGTCGGCAGTCGGCGCCAGCCGGATCTCCCCGGCGTGGGCCATCGCCTCCAGCCGCCGCCGCTCGGGGCGCGGCAGCTGGTAGCGCAAGGAACCGTCGGCGATCAGCGTGAGCGGCGCCTGTTCCCCGCGGCTTCGCCGCCACGCCTCGCACAGCAGCTCGAGGCGACCCAGCCGCGGGGACCGCTCGCCGAGCGGGGGGATCCGTTCCGACCAGCAGACATTGGACACATCGACGACGGCACCGGACGCATTCACGTTGGACGCGACTCCTCGCACACGGCTGGGCCGGACTCCGGCCGGGACATGACCGCCTGACGGGAACCACGCTCCCCGCACGGTCGGGCACGCAACGTCGATGTTGTCACAACATCCCTGCCGCCACGGCGGTTTGGCACAGGGCCATCCGAACCCGCGGTGCGCGCGGTACGCTCGGCGGCCTTCGGTGGGTCCGTGCCGTTCCTCATCGCCTCATCGGTGAGCAGGAGTGGGTCGTGGAGCACGGTCGTCGCCGCTAGCGCGTCGGCTCTCAGCGGCGGCAGACGAGGAGGCCACCAAGGCAGGTGATCTCGTACGACCCGTGCCGGGCGATGTGGTCGGCCACCAACGTGCGGGCGCGGTCGATGGTCGCGTGGAAAGGTACGTCGTGCTGGTCCGCCCAGGCACGGTACGAAGCCATGTGGGCAACCACAGGCTCGGGGTCGTGGACAGTGATGGTCCCCGGCAGTTCGACGACCTCCACCCGGCTGAACTCCTCGCCGAGGAAGGCAGGCGCCTTCTCCAGGGAGAAGCGAGCGCTGAGCGAGATACGAGCCGGGCCCCGGTCGACACCGAGGACGTCGCCGGCGGCTCGCTGCCAGAGGTCGTCGAGTTCGGCCTTGTCGCGGTCGCTGTTGGTGGAGGCGATCACCAGCCCGTCATCAGCCACGACCCTGGCCAGCTCCCTGACTGCCTGGGAGATGTCCGGCACGTGATACAGCATGTGGAGCGCAAGGGCGGCGTCGAAGGTGCCCGCCGCGAGGGGAAGCCTCGTGGCATCCGCCACGGCGACGGGGCCCGGGACGTGGGCGAGGATGCCGGGGGCGATGTCGAGGCCGAGCAAGAACAGGTCCCCACGGTCCTGACCGAGCCGCTGGATGAACTTGCCGTTGCCGCAGCCGATGTCGACGACGCGCCCGCGCACGTCGCCCAACCGCTCGGCGACGAGAGCCGGCAGGTCGTACCGGGGTGTCTGCCACTGGTAGAGCGACTGCCGAGCGGCCAAGTCCCGGTCTCCGTTGTAGGCGCTGCCCGCCAAGCGGGCCCGGTCGGTGACAGCGACGGCGTGGGCGGCGGACAAGTCGGTCACGTCGGCAACTCCGGAAGATGGGCGGCAGGCAGGGACGCACGGACGACCGTGTGCTGGAGCCGGTCACGCAGGTGCACGGCCCGCCCGGCTTCACCGTACTGCGGCCCTCCCAGCTCCCGCCCGAGAACGGTGAGCCGGCGCACGATACTGGCCGACATGCGCTCCGGCGAGGACTGGAGAACGAAGCCGAGCAGTGAGGGCCGCTACCCCGACGATGGGGGAGCGGCCCTCGCAGCGTTTCTGACACCACGTCAGAGGATTGGCCGGGCGGTACGCACTCGGTGCTCAAGGGGGTGGAAGGCAAGCGGTGCCACTGAGAACTGCTGAGAAGTGTTTTCGCAGGTCACAGCCTGTTCTCAGGGGTTCCAGCCCAGGTCGCCCGACCTCGCCTCCTAGATGTCGAAGTACAGCTCGAACTCGTGCGGGTGGGGACGCAGCTGGATCGGGGCGATCTCGTTGGTGCGCTTGTAGTCGATCCACGTCTCGATCAGGTCGGCCGTGAAGACGCCGCCCGCCTGCAGGTACTCGTTGTCCGCCTCGAGGGCGTCGAGCACCGCGGGGAGGGAGGTCGGGACCTGCGGGACGCCCGCGTGCTCCTCCGGGGCGAGCTCGTAGAGGTCCTTGTCGATCGGCTCGGCCGGCTCGATCTTGTTCTTGACGCCGTCGAGGCCCGCGAGCAGCAGGGCCGAGAACGCCAGGTACGGGTTCGACGACGGGTCCGGGGCACGGAACTCGACGCGCTTGGCCTTCGGGTTGGAACCCGTGATCGGGATCCGCATCGCGGCCGAGCGGTTGCGCTGCGAGTACACCAGGTTGACCGGCGCCTCGAAGCCCGGGACCAGACGGTGGTACGAGTTGACCGTCGGGTTGGTGAAGGCCAGCAGCGACGGGGCGTGCTTGAGGATGCCGCCGATGTAGTAGCGGGCGGTGTCCGAGAGGCCCGCGTAGCCCTGCTCGTCGTAGAAGAGCGGCGAGCCGCCCTGCCACAGCGACTGGTGGACGTGCATGCCGGAGCCGTTGTCACCGAAGATCGGCTTGGGCATGAAGGTCGCGGTCTTGCCGTTGCGCCAGGCGACGTTCTTCACGATGTACTTGAAGAGCATCAGGTCGTCGGCGGCGGCGAGCAGCGTGTTGAACTTGTAGTTGATCTCGGCCTGGCCGGCGGTGCCCACCTCGTGGTGCTGGCGCTCCACCTGCAGGCCGGCGCTCTCCAGCTCCAGCGAGATCTCGGCGCGCAGGTCGGCGAAGTGGTCGACCGGCGGGGCCGGGAAGTAACCGCCCTTGTAGCGGACCTTGTAGCCGCGGTTGTCCTCGAGGGCGCCCGTGTTCCACGCGCCGGCCTCGGAGTCGATGTGGTAGAAGCCCTCGTTCGCCGAGGTGGCGAAGCGCACCGAGTCGAAGACGTAGAACTCGGCCTCGGGACCGAAGTAGGCGGTGTCCGCGATGCCGGTGGAGGCGAGGTAGGCCTCGGCCTTCTTGGCGATGTTCCGCGGGTCGCGGCTGTACTGCTCGCCGGTGATCGGGTCGTGGATGAAGAAGTTGATGTTGAGGGTCTTGTCGCGGCGGAACGGGTCGAGGCGCGCCGTCGAGAGGTCCGCGCGCAGCGCCATGTCGGACTCGTGGATCGCCTGGAAGCCGCGGATCGACGAGCCGTCGAAGGCGAGCTCATCGGACGGGTCGAACGCCGTGGCCGGAATCGTGAAGTGCTGCATCACGCCGGGAAGGTCGCAGAACCGGACGTCGATCATCTTGACGTCGTTGTCCGCGATGTACTTCTTGGCGTCGTCGGCGTTCTGGAACATCCAACTCCTCCTACTCCCGACCCGGGGAGGGGCGGGGTTGTAGCTCGGTCGTGCAGCCAGTGCGGTGGCACACGCTGGACCCGACCCTAGGCAGACCGGATTTCTCCAGCATGACTCATTTGTTTCGCGGACGTTAACCGGAGCGCCGGCGGGCCCTTCCCGGGCGCGTCCCGCGCCGCGCCCGGCCGTCCCGGACCGGCTGCGGACCGTGGCCGCAGACAGGGGGCACAGTCCCGAAAGTCCCGGTGCAACCGCCGTCCAGGATGCGGTGACCTCGGGCGCCCCCGGGAGGGGGTGATCGCAAACGGGCACAGTACCGTGGTCGGGTGGACAACAGGCAAGCAATCGGATCGTGGCTCTCCGGACCCCGTGCGGCGGCCGAGGACATGGGTGCCGATTTCGGCTACCGCGGCGAGCGGCTGGGGCTCCCGGAACAGGGCCCCGGCGCCATCGCGCCGCTCGGGCGGCGCTTCGGTGCGCTCTTCATCGACTGGGGTCTGTGCATGTTGATCGCGTACGGGCTGTTCGCCAACGGTGACCAGCGGGCCGCCGGGAACTGGGCGCTGCTCATCTTCCTGGTGCTCGGCCTGCTGACCGTGGGCACCGTCGGAAGCACCCCGGGCAAGCGGATCCTCCGGCTGCGGGTCGTCGCCGAGGACGGCGGGCGGCTGGGCGTGGGGCGCGTCGCCGTCCGGACGGTGCTGCTCTGCCTGGCGATCCCCGCGCTCATCTGGGACCGCGACGGCCGCGGGCTGCACGACCGTCTCTCGCGGGCCGTCCAGGTGCGGTTCTGAGGCCCTGCGCCGCCGCGGTAGCGGTGCGGCGGCCCGTCGACCCGTAGCGCACCAGCCTTCCCTCGGGCCCCGCACCACGTCTGCTCGGACCCTGCACGCGGGGTAGGAGAGCGGCGTGGGTGAAGCGCCGGGAGGAGTGTTGACGGTCCGGCTCCGGCTCGCCGGAGGGCGGTCGCGGGAGGTCGCCCGGGCTCACGGGAGGTCGTCTGGGCCCCGGCCGTCCGAGGGTGAAGACCGGTTCGGGAGGCGACGACCCCCTGGCGGTCGGCGGGAACCCCGCGCCCCGCGAGGGACGCCGTCGGCAGCCGGAGCGGGAGCACGTCGGCAGCGGTCCGGCACGCGAGGAGGGGCGCCCCGGGATCGGGGCGCCCCTCCTCGTACTCCTCCTGGGTCGGGCGGCTCTCAGCGCGTCCGTCCGCCGCGCGGCATCCGCATGCCCTTCGGCATCGGGCCCTTCGGCAGCGGCATGTTGCTCATCAGGTCGCCCATGGCGCGCAGTCGCTCGTTGGCCGCCGTCACCTGCGGCCCGCTCAGCACCCGCGGCAGCTTGACCATGGTGGTCCGCAACTTCTTGAGCGGCACCTGGCCCTCGTCGTTGCCCACGATGATGTCGTGCACCGGCACGTCCACGACGATGCGGCCCATCTTCTTCTTCTCGGCCGCCAGCAGGCTCTTCACCCGGTTGGGATTGCCCTCGGCCACCAGTACGACGCCGGCCTTGCCGACGGCGCGGTGGACGACGTCCTGGCTGCGGTTCATCGCCACGGCGGGGGTCGTGGTCCAGCCCCTGCCGATGTTCTGCAACACCGCGGCAGCCGCGCCCGGCTGTCCTTCCATCTGCCCGAAAGCAGCGCGCTCGGCACGCCGTCCGAAGACGATCGCCATCGCGACGAAGGCCAGCAGGAAGCCCAGGACGCCCAGGTAGATCGGGTGGTCGATCAGGAAACCGACCGCGAGGAAGACACCGAAGGTGACGATTCCCACACCCGCGAGGACAAGACCGATCTTCGGGTCGGCCCGTCGGGTCATCTTGTAGGTAAGGGCGATCTGCTTGAGCCGCCCGGGGTTCGCAGAAGTCTCTGCTTGTTCCTTCCTCGCCATGTCCTGAAGTTTACGTGCCTCAGGATGAGCGAGTCGCCACGGCCTCCAGTACGTGCTGCGCCTCGACCCGGTCTTTGGCGCGTCGACGGTCTTCGAGGACCGCGGCCCAGGCGTTTCGGCGGGCGGTGCGCTGGCCGCCGCTCAAGAGGAACGATTCGACGGCGCGGAGGGCGTCGGTGACGGACGGGATGGCGGTGGCGCGTACGGGAGTCGCGGCCTGCATGTCGTGGGTCCCCCTCGGGAACGAGAGCGGATGACTGGGAGAGGTGCCTGATGTCTGCCGGTGCGCTCCGCGGTGCGTGCGGTGCGTAAGGACAGAGTCACAGATTGGTGTTACCAGGGCGTGACTGGCTGGTCAAACACCGATGAAACGTTTTCGCATTCGGCCGCAACGCCGACGCGGCCCATACGCGCCCTCGACCTGCAAGGAGCGTATGAGCCGCGTACTATCGGCCATTACTGGCGAGTAATTTCTTGTGCTCGAATTCACGCTGTCTGGGTGGTCGGGATCTCGCCCGTCTGCTGCGCGGTGGCCGCCCGGCGCTTCTCCATCGCCTGCTGGAACAGCCGCCCGGCGCGGTACGACGAACGGACCAGCGGCCCCGACATCACCCCGGAGAAGCCGATCTCCTCGGCCTCCTCCTGCAGCTCCACGAACTCGTGCGGCTTCACCCAGCGCTCCACGGGGTGGTGCCGGACCGAGGGCCGCAGGTACTGGGTGATGGTGATCAGCTCGCACCCGGCGTCGTACAGGTGCTGGAGCGCCTCGCTGACCTCCTCGCGCGTCTCGCCCATGCCGAGGATCAGGTTCGACTTCGTGACCAGGCCGGCCGCGCGCGCCTCCGTGATCACCTGGAGTGAGCGCTCGTAACGGAAGCCGGGGCGGATCCGCTTGAAGATCCGCGGCACGGTCTCCACGTTGTGCGCGAGCACCTCGGGCCGGGACGAGAAGACCTCGGCCAGCTGGTCCGGGTCCGCGTTGAAGTCGGGGATCAGCAGTTCGACGTTGGTGCGGCCGGCCTCGCGGTCCGCCGTCTGGGCGTGGATCTGGCGCACGGTCTCGGCGTACAGCCAGGCGCCACCGTCCTCCAGGTCGTCGCGGGCGACACCGGTGATCGTGGCGTAGTTCAGGTCCATCGTGACGACCGATTCGCCCACGCGGCGCGGCTCGTCGCGGTCCAGTGCCTGAGGCTTGCCCGTGTCGATCTGGCAGAAGTCGCAGCGCCGGGTGCACTGGTCGCCGCCGATGAGGAAGGTCGCCTCGCGGTCCTCCCAGCATTCGAAGATGTTGGGGCAGCCGGCCTCCTGGCACACCGTGTGCAAGCCCTCGCTCTTCACGAGCTTCTGCAACTGGTTGTACTCGGGGCCCATTTTCGCCCGGGTCTTGATCCACTCGGGCTTGCGCTCGATGGGGGTCTGGCTGTTCCGGACCTCCAGACGCAGCATCTTGCGTCCGTCGGGTGCTACAGCGGACACGACCGTCTCCCTACCACTTCGATTCCTCGGCGGACCCCAGGGTACGCCCGTTGATTGTGGTGCCCTCACCCCCGGGCAACCTCTGGCCATGGGAGGGCATTCCTCAGGCGGTCGGCACCGGGGTCCCGGCCGCCTCCGGCCGTTCCGTGGGAGTGCTCCCGGCTGCGGGGCCGCGTTCGACGGCCCGCGGTTTGAGGTCCGCGTTCCCAAGCACCTCCCGCAGGTGCTTCTCGACCACGGGCAGGACCTCGGCGATGGTCACGTCGCGACCCAGTTCGTTCGCCAGGGACGCCACCCCCGCGTCGCGGATGCCGCAGGGCACGATCCGGTCGAACCAGGTGTTGTCCGGGTTCACGTTCAGCGCGAAGCCGTGCATCGTGACGCCCTTCGCGACCCGGATGCCGATGGCGGCGAGCTTGCGGTCCTCGCGGCGCTGGCCGGCGTTGGACGGGGCGTACTCGGGCCCGCTGAGCCGGGGGTCGAACTCCTCGTCGTGCAGCCGCGGGTCGAAGTCCAGCGACAGCCCTCCGACGGCCGGGCGCTGCTCCACCGGGTCTCCGAGGACCCAGACGCCGCTGCGGCCCTCGACCCGCGTGGTCTCCACGCCGAACTCCGCGCTGGTGCGGATCAGCGCCTCTTCCAGCCGGCGGACGTGGGCGACGACGTCCACCGGTCGGGGCAACTGCATGATCGGGTAGCCGACGAGCTGGCCCGGGCCGTGCCAGGTGATCTTGCCGCCGCGGTCGACGTCGACGACCGGGGTGCCGTCCAGGGGGCGCTCGCTCTCCTCCGTGCGACGGCCCGCGGTGTAGACGGGCGGGTGCTCCAGTAGCAGGCAGGTGTCGGGGATCTCGTCGGCGAAGCGGGCCGCGTGCACACGGCGCTGTTCGTCCCACGCCACCTGGTACTCGACTGCGTCGTCGCCGAAGCCCAGATGGACAAATCGCAGCTCGCTCACCGTTGTGCCTCCCTCAAGCGTTCACGGTGCACTCATCGCGCCCCGGCAACTGTACGACGCCGGTGCAGCCGTCAGCGCTGCCCTCAATCCTCACACGATCGGATGAATGCGGGGCGAAGGTGGCGGTTGGGTCGCTTTGGGCGGCTAAATTCGCGCCGTTCGATGAGGGCTGCACCCGGGGCCCGGAAGGCAGGAGACCGCACAGCAGATGACGGAACGACCTCCGCAGCGCATCCCCAACCGCCAGCTCGCCGCACTCATCGCAGAAGCCGGATTCTCCAACGCGGGGCTCGCCCGCCGGGTCGACCAGCTCGGTCTGGAGCACGGCCTGGACCTGCGCTACGACAAGACGTCGGTGACCCGCTGGCTGCGCGGCCAGCAACCGCGCGGCACGACACCCGCCCTGATCGCCGAGGTCTTCACCCGGCGGCTCGGTCGGCGCCTGTCCGCCCAGGACCTCGGGCTCGACGCATGTGCACCGGTGTACGCGGGGCTGGAGTTCGCGGCCACACCGGAAGAGGCCGTGGACATCGTGAGCGGGCTGTGGCGCAAGGACTCCGGCTCCCACGCGGAGCTGCGGAAGATCGCGTTCACCCCCGCAGGGCTCGTCGTGCCCAGCAGGGACTGGCTGATCGGCCGGGCCGACGAGCGGGTCTGCCGAGGCGAGCCCGCACAGCGCGGGGAGCCCGTCGCCAACGGGACGGCGGGGCGGCTGCCGGCACAGGGGCGTACCCCGCTGCCGCGGCAGCGGGGTACCGAGCGCGGCCCGGGACAGCGGGTGACCTCCGGCGACATCGCCGCCCTGCGGTCGATCGGCGAGCTCTTCCGGACCCTCGACCACGCCTACGGCGGCGGGCACGCACGGCAGGCGCTCGTCCGCTATCTGGAGCACGAGGCCGAGCCCATGTTGCGCGGTACGTACGGCGAGACGACCGGGCGGCGACTCTTCGCCGCCGCGGCCGACCTGACCCGGCTGGCCGGCTGGACCTCGTACGACATCGCCGCGCACGGCCTCGCCCAGCGGTACTTCGTCCAGGCGCTGCGCCTCGCCCAGGCGGCGGGGGACCGGGCCTACGGTTCGTACGTGCTGGTCACCATGGCCCGCCAGGCCGTGTACCTCGGGCACGGGCGGGAGGCGGTCCAGCTGACCCGGGTCGCACAGCAGGGCGTGGGTTCCTCCGCCCCGCCGGTCGTCCAGGCCCTGCTGCACTCCGTCGAGGCGCGCAGTCACGGGGTGCTCGGCGAGGTCAGGGCCTGCACGGCCTCGCTGGTACGCGCCGAGCGGGCGCTGGAGACGGCACGGCCCGGGGACGACGTGCCGCACTGGGCCCGCTTCTTCGACGAGGCGCAGCTCGCCGACGAGTTCGGGCACTGCCACCGTGATCTGCAGCAGTACCGGGCGGCCGCGCAGCACGCGGAGCGCTCACTCCAACTCCGCGCGCCGGGGTTCGCCCGCAGTCGGCTGTTCTGTCGTGTGGTGCTGGCCACCGCGCGGCTGGGTCTCGGCGAGCTGGATCAGGCCTGTGCACTGGGCGCCGAGGCCGCCCAGCAGGCCTCCGAGATGCGCTCGGCGAGGGCGGCGGAGTACATCCGGGACTTCGAACGTCGTCTGGAGCCCTACCGCGATGCGGCTGCGGTCCGCGGCTACCGCGACCGTGTGGCGGCGATCGGTTGACGGCGGGGCGGGGCGCTCGGGGCGGGTGTGGTCACCAGCGGTGGCTCGCCCCGGTGGGGCGGTTCGCCGTTCGCGGTTTCGGGTACGTTCCCTGCCCGTTGGGGAACGGACCAGGGCCGGGGGTGGGGTGGGTGGTGCCCGCTCCCGGCCGAGGTGGGGACTCGGCCGGGAGCGAGCCGGCGGCGGTCGAAGACGAGGACTACGCGGCGGCCGTTGTGAGCGCCGCCGCCGCGATCTCCGGTTTGATCCCGAAGTCCCGCAGGATCGCGTGCGCGGCCCGGCGCCCCGAGAACAGGGCACCCTGCACGGTGCTCGTGTCGCGGTGGTCGCCGCACACGTACAGCCCGCAGAGCAGCCGCACCGGGCGGCGCGCATCGTGCGGAGGCGTCATCGCGGGTACGGCCTCCGGTTCGTGATGGACGCCCAGCAGCTCCCATTCGGCGGTCGACGTGCCGTACAGGGCGGCGAGTTGGGCGCGGACCCGTCGGTCCAGGTCCGCCGGCGGACCGCCGAGGACGACGGACGTGATCAGCGCGCGACCGTCCGGCGCGCGGGAGGGGTCGACCTCGCTCATCACGGCGGTGTGGGCGACCGGGCCCGAGCACTCGGCATCCAGCAGCAGCGCCGGCTCGGTCAACGGCGATACGGGGGTGGTGTGGTGGACGACCGTCACGGGACGGAAGTCCGGGACGCGCAGCCCGGGAAGGATCTCGGCGGCGGCCCGTGCTCCGGTGGCGAGCAGCAGGGAACGGCACGTGATCGTGCCGTGCTCCGCGGTGCTGACGGAGTTGATCGAGGCATCGGTGACGCGTACGCCGGTGCGGACGGTGCCGGGCGGAAGGCTCTCGGCGAGCAGTTCGGGCAGGGCTGCGGCGCCGCCCGCCGGGACGCAGAGCCGCCCGCGTGCGAATCCTCGCAGGACCAGGTCGGCGCAGCGGCTGGAGGTGGTGAGCTCGGGGTCGCCGAGGAGGGTGGACAGGAGGGGTCGGAGGAAGCCGTTGACGGAGCGCGGCGGGACCCCGCGGGTGAACAGGACCTCACGGGTGGGCAGTTCGGGACGGGCCAGCAGGCGCTGGGGCGGGGTGGCGGCAAGCCGGCCGAGGGCGGACGCGAGACGGGCCTGGTCGAAGGCGCCACCCAGGGGCGTACGAGGGGCGCTCGCGAGGGCGCGCGCCGCAGTGAGTGCTCCCCCCACGCCCCATGCGGCGTGGGGGGATCCCCTGCGAGCGCTCCTGGCTCCGCGGACATCCCCCGCCCGGTGGTGGCGGCCGTCACTGTGCACGAGCACACCGGCCTCGAACGACCGTAGCGGGAGCCTGTCGAGGGCGGGGGTGCGGCGCAGCTCGGGGTACGAGGTGTTGAGCAGCTGGCCGCCCCGGTCCAGCCGGAACCCGTCCACGAGGTCGGTGGCCATGCGTCCCCCGACCTGGGGAGCCGCCTCCAGGACGATGACCGTGACCCCTGCGCTGGTCAGCCGATGAGCCGCCGAGAGGCCGGCGGCCCCGGCTCCGACGATGACGACGTCCGCGTGGCGTGCGCTGCTGAGCACGTGCCCCTCCCCGAGGTCGGCGCGGCTGGTGTGGGACCTCATGCCCCCAACCGGCCATCGGAATACACGAAGTTCTGATCGAGCCTAGAAACCCCGCTGCGTGCAGGCAGTCGCGCGCTGCGGGCGTCCAGTGGCACGGGGTCGCACGTCTGTGCGCCGCACTGTGGTGCCGGTCCTATCCCCTGCGCCGCCCGTTCCTGAAACCGCGCACGAGGTCGGACTTCGGGGCGGCGTGCGCGGGGCGTGAGTATCTGGCCAATGCTCTGTGCTCGCGGAGTACGTGGCGGCGGCCGCGCGCCGTCGGGTGCGCCCGGAACCGCGGACGGCTCGTCGTGCTGCCCGTTCGCCGTTCCGACAGCGCACGGGGCGCCCCCGGATCCTCCGTCCGCACCCGGCGCCGGCCCGGTGTCACTGCGTGAAGCGGAGGCGAACATCCGGTTCAGCCGGCTCCACGATGGCTGAAATCCCGGGTGTGCGGCCTGGCTCCCGGCACTGGAGGGGAGCCCTCCCGCCGGACGACCGACATCGCGACCGCGATGGGACGTCCGTGGCCACGGACGCGCCCGCACCGGGCAGTCGGGTCGGCAACCACCCCCGTGGACCCGGCGGCGGGCCCGCACCGGCGGGCGGTCGGAGAGTCAGCACCCCCAGCGGTGCCATCGCCCCTCCCCACCGTCAGCCGAGGGCTGCCCGGATCGAGTCGTCGATCGACGGGAAAGTGAAGCCGAAGCCCGAGGCCAGGAGCTTGGCGGGGACGACGCGCTGGCTGGCGAGGACGTCCGAGGCGAACTCCCCGAGCGCGAAGCGGAGGGCGACCGGTGGGACCGTGACCAGCGTGGGCCGGTGGAGGACGCGGCCCATGGCCGCGGTGACCTCCCGGTTGGTGATCGGTTCCGGGGCGGTGAGGTTCACCGGGCCGGACACGGTCTCCGTGTTGACGATGTGGCGCAGGGCAGCGACCTCGTCGTACAGCGAGATGAAGCTCCAGAACTGACGTCCGCTGCCGAGCCGGCCTCCCAGACCCGCCCGGAAGACGGGGAAGAGCCGGCCCCACGCCCCGCCTTCTGCGGCCACGACCAGGCCGGTGCGGGCGAAGGCCACCCGGATCCCGGCCTCTTCGGCCGGAGCCGCGGCGGCCTCCCACTCTTCGCACACCGCGGGGAGGAAACCCGAGCCGGGCGGGGCGCTCTCGTCCACCGCGCGGTCACCGGTGTCGCCGTAGTACCCGATCGCCGAGCCGCACACCAGGACGCGGGGCGGCTCCTCAAGCGAGGCCACCGCCTCGGCGATCGCCGCGGTGCCGAGCACCCGGCTGTCCCTGATCTCCTTCTTGTACGCCTCGGTCCACCGGTGTTCGCCCACCCCGGCGCCCGCCAGGTGCACGACGGCCTCACAGCCGATGAGTCCCGCGGCGTCCACGTACTGGCGCAGGGGGTCCCACTCCACTTCGTCCGCCCCGCGCGCCGTGCGGCGCACGAGTCGGACCACGTCGTGGCCGTCCGCGCGCAGGGAACGTACGAGTGCCGTGCCGATGAGCCCGTTCGAGCCGGTGACCGCGATCCGCATGGGATCATCCTGCCCCACGCGGGCGCCGTCAGCCCCGAACCGGCCACCGGGTGCGCGGAGTCCGCGCCGCGCGAAAACCCAGGGCACCCGGGTGCGCGCACCTGGCAGAGTGACGGAATGCCCACCGTGCACATACGCCACGCCCGTCTCGCCGATGACGCGCACCTCGCCGAGCTCGACAGGGCGGTCTGGTCGACGCTGCACAGCGTCGTACCGCGCCCGATGCCGCCGTACGGGCCGTTCTTCAGGGAGGGGGACCAGATGTCCGACTACCTGGTCGCCGAGACGGAGATCGAGACCGCCGCCGACCACCCCGACGGCTGCACGGGTGCCGCGGGCGACAGTGCGGCCGGGAGCGCGTCCGGGAGCGCGTCCGGATCCGTGGTGGGAGCGGCGGCCGGGCGGGGCGCCGGGCTGACGGAGGGCACCGGGAGCGAGGGAGCGGACCGCCCCGGCGCGGTCGGCGGGGCCGCCCCGGACGCCGGGGTGCCGGCCGCACGCCCCCGCCGCATCAGCGGCTACATCCGGATCAGGACGCCCGTGCCGCTGCCCTGCAACGCCCACGTACGACAGATCCAGGGCCTCGCCGTCGCCTCCTGGGCACGCGGCCGGGGAGTGGGGAGGGCGCTCCTGCGGGCCGCGGCCGACGAGGCACGTCGCCAGGGCGCGAGCCGGATCACCCTGCGGGTGCTCGGACACAACGCACCGGCGCGCCTCCTGTACGCGTCCGAGGGGTACGCCGTCGAGGGCGTCCTGCCCGGCGAGTTCTACCTGGCCGGGCAGTACGTCGACGACGTGCTGATGGGGCGGTCGCTCACCCGCTGATCCGGTGGCCGGTGAACACCCCCACGCCGCACGTCACTTCGCGCAGACAACGCAGGGCCAGCTCGGCGGGTGAATCCGGGTCGCCGACGGGCGCGTCCGTTCCCGCCCAGGTTTCCAGCGCCACCCGGACGGCATCGGTCGCCGCGGCCGCGGCGAGCCGCACCTGAAGCGCTTCGGCGTCGGGCCCGGCGAGTTCGGACAGCAGCGGCACCAGTCGCTCCTCGGACTGCTGGTTCACCCGGTACCAGACGGCCCGCAGCGCCGGGTCACCGGCGGCCGCACGCAGCAGCCCGCGCGTCCACCGCAGCCCCTCGGCGGTGCAGTCGTCCGGCTCGGACAGTGCCTTGACGACGGACCGTTCCAGCAGCTCGGCCACCGACGGGCCGGGCTCGGCGGCCGCCAGGTGCGTGCGCCAGCGCTCCGGACCGCGTGCGAGCAGCGGGGCGACGGCGTCCTGCTTGTTGCGGAAGTACCGGTAGAAGGTGCGCAGCGCGACTCCGGCGGCGTGCGCGATCTCCTCGGCCGAGGTGCCGCCAGGACCCCGTGCGGCGAACAGCCGCGCCGCGGCGCGCGCGATGGCAAGCTCGGTCGCGGCCTTGCGGCGCTCGGTGAGCGAAGGCCGCGGGAGCGCCGGCGGCGCCAGCCGCGGTGCTGACGGCAGGAATCTCGGTGACGGTGGTGACAGCAGTGACGGCGGTGACGACGTCGTGATCCTCACCGGAGGAAGAGTACGCCCGCGCTTCACCCTCGGGGCGGGTCGGCAGCCGAGACCCGGATGTGTCTCGGCACCCTCGCGGTTGTCGGGGGCCGGACTCGACCCTCGGCCCGCCACGCGTCGGCCCCCGACCTCAGACGCCGAAACGCTCCCAGAGGGCAGGGAAGCGCTCGGCGAGCGCCCGGTCGTCGTCGAAGTCGAACGGCGTACCTTCCGGTTCCGGGGACTGCGCGGGGATGCCGAGATCGGGTGCGACGGCGCCGGTGAGCTGCTCGTACGCCTCGTCCGCGGCGTAGCCCAGCTCCTCGCCGTCCCCGTCGATCTCCTCGTCGAAGTCGTCCAGGAATTCGGCGAGCGAGTCCGGGTCGTGCACCCCCGCCTCGAACACTTCCCTGCCCTGACCGATCAGCCAGCACCGGAAGTAGTCGAAGGCGTCGTCACTCGCGCCGCCCAGCAGCACGGCGGCGGCGCCCCACAGGTCCCAGCGGTACGCGCGGTTGTAGCGCGCCTCGAAATGCCGGGCGAAGTCCAGGACCGAGTCGGGGTCGAATTGCATCAGACGGTCGACGAGCAGCTCGGCGTGGTCCTCGGGGTCGCCCTCGGCGGCCTCGCGGGTGCGGTCGATGATCTCCCAGAACTCCGTCTCGTCCATCACCGCTCCAGCATCGGGGCTGGGACGGGGCCGCGCACGTGGAGCAACGGAAATGCTGCCTTTCGGAAATCCGGACAGGAGATGTCGGGATTCCCTGCGACCGTCGCACCATGACGACCGACACAGCACTCAAGGGGAAGATCGCGCTCGTGGCGGGCGCGACGCGCGGCGCGGGGCGGGCCATCGCCGTGCAACTGGGGGCGGCGGGCGCGACGGTGTACGTGACCGGCCGTACGACCAGGCAGCACGTCAGCGAGGTCGGCCGGGCCGGCGAGACCATCGAGGAGACCGCCGAGCTGGTCACCGCCGCCGGCGGTACGGGCATCGCCGTACCCACCGACCACCTGGACGTCGACCGGGTACGCGCGCTGGTCGCCCGAATCGACGGGGACCACGGGGCACTGGACGTCCTGGTGAACGACCTGTGGGGTGGCGAGCACCTCATCGAATGGAACACCAAGATGTGGGACACCGATCTCGACCGAGGGCTGCGCCTGCTGGACCTGGGGGTGCGCAGCCACATCATCACCAGCAGCTGCGCCCTTCCGCTGCTCGCCCGGAGACCCGGCGGGCTCCTCGTCGAGATCACCGACGGCACGGCCGAGTACAACCGGCGCTTCCGTGAGAACTTCTTCTACGACCTCGCGAAGAACGCGCCGATCCGGATGGCCTTCGCGCTCGGCGAGGACCTCAAGGACGCCGGATGCACCGCCGTCTGCATCACCCCCGGGTTCCTCCGCTCCGAGCAGATGCTGGACGTCTTCGGCGTCCGCGAGGAGAACTGGCGCGACGCGACGGTCGGGGAGCCGCATTTCGCCGTGTCCGAGTCACCCGTCTACCTGGGACGGGCGGTCGCCGCCGTGGCCGCCGACCCCGAGCGCGCCCGGTGGAACGGCAGGTCCCTGTCCAGTGGAGGGCTCGCCAAGGAGTACGGCTTCACGGACGCGGACGGCAGCAGCCCCGACGCCTGGGGGTACTTCCTGGACGTCGTCCACGGTGGCAAGGACGCCCCGGTTGACGACTACCGCTGAGCGGATCCCCCCTGCCCGGGTCCGGCCCCGGCACCCGCGCCGCCGCCGGACCCCGGGACCGCACCCGGGCCGCTCCCGTCCCCGGCGTCCGCTGCTCCACCGGACCCGCCCGCGTACAGGGCGTGCATCGCCGCTGCCGCCGTGGCGAACCGCTCCCGCAGCCCGAGCGGTTCCAGCACCTCCAGCTCCGCCCCGAGGCCGAGGAGCTGGCCGAAGGCGACCTCCTCCGACTCGACGGGCAGGGTGAGCACGACGCGGCCCTGCCCGTCGGGAGGCCCCGCCGTCGCCAGCGCCTCGCGGGCCGCGGCACGGTCGGTGGCGTACGGCAGCCGTCGCACGCCCTCCGCGGACAGCCGGACCACGACCTCGGCGCGCAGCAGCGAGCGGGCGAACTGCGCTGCACGGGCCGCCCAGAAACTCGGCAGGTCGAAGGACGCGTCCCGCTCGAAGCGGCGCTCGGAGAGGGCGACGGCGGTGAAGCGGTCGATCCGGTACACCCGGAAGGACCTGCCGTCCGCCCTGGCGCACAGATACCAGACCCCGGCCTTCAGCACGAGGCCGTACGGTTCCAGTTCCCGCTCGGCGTCGCGGTACCGGGCGGTGACCACCAGGTCGTCCCAGACGGCCTCGGCGACGGTCGGCAGCAGCGCGGGGGTCTCCGGCTCCTGGTACCAGCCGGGCGCGTCCAGGTGGAACCGCTGCGCGGCGGACCGCGAGGCGTCGCCGAGCGAGGGGATCAGCGCGGCGGACACCTTGAGGCGTGCGGCGGAAGCGGCGTCCTCCAGGCCCATCTCGCGCAGCGCCACGGGCAGTCCGGAAAGGAAGAGCGCCTCGGCCTCGGTCCTGGCCAGACCGGTCAGCCGGGTGCGGTACCCCCCGATCAGCCGGTAGCCGCCGGCCCGGCCGCGGTCCGCGTACACGGGCACCCCGGCCTCCGAGAGCGCGAGGGCGTCGCGGGTGACGGTCCGTTCCGACACCTCCAGCTCCGCGGCGAGTTCGGCGGCGGTCATCGAGGACCTGGATTGCAGGAGCAGAACCATCTTGATGAGACGGGCAGCGCGCATGGGTGCATTGTCACCGGCGGCGGCGTGCGGCCCGACGCACCGGCCGCGGAGCGGGCGCATGGGCGCTGTCGGCGGTGGGTGGGTACCGCCGGGCGCCGCGGAGCGTGCGTGGTCCGCGCCGTGGTGCTGGGGCCTCGCCCATGTGCTCCGGCGCACGCCGTCCGCCCGCCCGGGGCCCGGACGGTCCGTCCGTCAGCGAGGGAGCGCCGACGCCCCGTCGGCCGCGGGGGCGACGGGGCGTCGGCGGATCCGGCGGAGTCGGCGCCCGCCGGGGCGCAGGGCCAGCCGGACGGGACGGGCGGACTCGGCGGAGTCCGTCCCGCCCGTGGGCCGGGTCAGAACCCGTAGCGCTCGCGCGCCTCCTTGACCGCGGAGGCCGCGACGTCGCCGCGGCGGGCGAGCTGGGCCAGGGCCGCGACCACGATGGACTGGGCGTCGACGCCGAAGTGGCGCCTGGCCGCCTCGCGGGTGTCCGACAGACCGAAGCCGTCCGCGCCCAGCGAGGACCAGTCCTGTTCCACCCACTGCGCGATCTGGTCGGGGACCTGACGCATGTAGTCGCTGACCGCGAGCACCGGACCTTCGGATCCCTCCAGCGCCTCGCGGACGTACGGGGTGCGCTCCTCGCCGCGCAGCAGCGCCGCGTCCGCTTCCAGCGCGTCACGCCGCAGCTCGGTCCAGGAGGTCGCGGACCACACGTCGGCCGTCACGCCCCAGTCCGCGGCGAGCAGCCGCTGTGCCTCCAGCGCCCAGTGGATCGCCGTACCCGAGGCGAGCAGCTGGATGCGCGCGTGGTCCGCCGCACCCTCGCCCTCCTTGAATCGGTACAGCCCGCGCACGATGCCCTCGTCGACGCCGTCCGGCTTCGCGGGCTGCGGCATCGGCTCGTTGTAGACGGTCAGGTAGTAGAAGACGTCCGCGTCCTCGCCGGGACGCGCCCCGCCGTACATCCGCCGCAGACCGTCCTTGACGATCGCCGCGACCTCGTAGGCGAACGCCGGGTCGTAGGTGAGCGCGGCCGGGTTCGTCGCCGCGATCACCGGGGAATGGCCGTCCGCGTGCTGCAGTCCCTCACCGGTCAGGGTGGTCCTCCCGGCCGTGGCACCGACCAGGAAGCCCTTGCCGAGCTGGTCACCGAGCTGCCACATCTGGTCCGCCGTGCGCTGCCAGCCGAACATCGAGTAGAAGATGTAGAAGGGGATCATCGTCTCGCCGTGCGTCGCGTAGGACGACGCTGCGGCGATGAAGTCGGCCATCGAACCGGCCTCGGTGATGCCCTCGTTGAGGATCTGGCCGTTCTTGGCCTCGCGGTAGTACATCAGCTGGTCGCGGTCGACCGGCTCGTACGTCTGCCCCTTGGGCGAGTAGATGCCGAGCGACGGGAACAGCGACTCCATGCCGAAGGTGCGTGCCTCGTCCGGGACGATCGGCACCCAGCGCCTGCCGGTCTCCTTGTCCCGGATCAGGTCTTTGACCAGGCGGACGAACGCCATGGTCGTCGCGACGGACTGGTTTCCTGAGCCCTTGTCGAAGGCGGCGAAGGCCTTCTCGGCGGGCGCGGGGAGCGGGGCGACCGGGTGGACGCGGCGGGCCGGGGCGGGACCGCCGAGGGCCGCACGACGCTCCTGGAGGTAGCGGACCTCAGGGGAGTCGGCACCCGGGTGGCCGTAGGGCACCTGGCCGTCGGCGAACGCGGAGTCCGGGATCGGGAGCTCCAGAAGGTCCCGCATCGTCGTGAACTCGTCCACCGTCAGCTTCTTCATCTGGTGGTTGGCGTTCTTGGACGCGAAGCCCTCGCCCAGGGTGTAGCCCTTGACCGTCTGGGCCAGGATCACCGTCGGGGCGCCCTTGTGGTCCAGTGCGGCCTTGTACGCGGCGTACACCTTGCGGGGTTCGTGGCCACCGCGCGAGAGGTGGAAGCACTCGAGGATCTTGTCGTCGCTGAGGAGCTTCGCCATCTCGACGAGCGCCGGGTCCGCGCCGAAGAAGTCCTGGCGGATGTAGGCGGCGTCCCGTGTCTGGTACGTCTGGACCTGCGCGTCCGGGACCTCGCGGAGGCGGCGCACGAGCGCACCGGTGGTGTCGAGCCGGAAGAGCTCGTCCCAGGCGTTGCCCCAGAGGGTCTTCACCACGTTCCAGCCGGCGCCGCGGAACTGCGCCTCCAGCTCCTGCACGATCTTGAAGTTCGCGCGGACGGGGCCGTCGAGACGCTGCAGGTTGCAGTTGATGACGAAGGTCAGGTTGTCCAGGCCCTCGCGGCTCGCCAGCGCGAGCGCGGCGGTCGACTCGGGCTCGTCCATCTCGCCGTCGCCGAGGAACGCCCAGACGTGGGACGCGGAGACGTCCTTGATGCCGCGGTTGGTCAGATAGCGGTTGAAGCGCGCCTGGTAGATCGCCGACAGCGGGCCGAGGCCCATGGAGACGGTCGGGAACTCCCAGAGCCAGGGGAGGCGGCGCGGGTGCGGGTAGGAGGGCAGGCCGTCGCCGCCGGACTCCTGGCGGAACTTGTCCAGGTGGGCCTCGGTGAGGCGGCCGTCGAGGAAGGCACGCGCGTAGATGCCGGGGGAGGCGTGGCCCTGGATGAACAGCTGGTCGCCCGAGCCATCGGCCTCCTTGCCCCGGAAGAAGTGGTTGAAGCCGGTCTCGTAGAGCCAGGCGGCGGAGGCGAAGGTGGCGATGTGCCCGCCGACGCCGTACTTGGCGCCGCGGGTCACCATCGCGGCGGCGTTCCACCGGTTCCAGGCGGTGATCCGGCGCTCCATCGCCTCGTCGCCGGCCGGGGAGGGCTCGGTGGCGGTGGGGATGGTGTTGACGTAGTCCGTCTCCAGGAGCTTCGGCAGATCGAGCCCGCTGACGCCCTCGGCGTGCTGGAGGGTACGGCGCATCAGGTACGCGGCGCGGTGCGGGCCGGCAGCCTTCGTGACGGCGTCGAGAGAGGCCGCCCATTCGGCGGTTTCTTCGGCGTCACGGTCCGGGAGCTGGTCGAGCTCGCTCGGAAGCTTGCCTACGGGGTCGGTCATGATCGCCGCCTTCCGGAGAGGAGGGGGGTGGAGAAGGGGGGCCTGTCTGGCAGGACGGGGCCGGTGGACGGGTGAGTCCGCGGATGACTGTAAGCCGACGATCGATGATCGATCAAAGCGTTGCGGCGAAAAAGTGTCTTGTTGGATGAAAGTCGGCACAGGGTGCCGCGAAATCGGGCACCCGGTGCCGTGAATTGCGGCGGTGATGGTCCGTGACCGGAGGGTTGCCGTTTCCCGGGCCGGCGGACGCGTCGGTCAGCCGGCGATACCCAGGCGTCCATCCAGCCCGCCGGGGGCCCGGACGGAGTCCGGGGGAGCCCGAGGAAGGTCACCCGTGCCCCGCGCCGCGGGGGGTGCGTTCGTCGCCGGGATGACGGCCGGTCCGGAGGCCTACGCGCGTGGTGCGCAGCCCAGGACGTGCGCCTTCACCAGCGCACCGATCTGCGGGTCATGCCGTCGGAACGCCGCGACGAGCTCTTCGTGCTCCTCCGCGTAGGACTTCTGCACCGTGCCGAGCCAGCGGATCGACAGTGCCGTGAAGACCTCGATGCCCAGTCCCTCCCAGGTGTGCAGCAGCACGCCGTTCCGGGCCGCCTTCACCAGCTCCCGGTGGAACGCCACCGTGTGCCGCACCTGGGCCGTCCCGTCCGCCGCACGGTCGGCCTCGTAGAGTGCCGCGACGTGCGGCTCCAGGGCCGAGCAGTCCGCCGCCAGTCGTTCGGCTGCCAGTTCCGCGGCGATCTGCTCCAGACCGGCCCGGACCGGGTAACTCTCCTCCAGGTCCGCCGCGGTCAGGTTCCTCACCCGCACGCCCTTGTTCGGGGCGGACTCGATCAGGCGCAGCGACTCCAACTCCCGCAGCGCCTCCCGTACGGGCGTCTGGCTGACCGCCAGTTCCGTGGCGATGCGGCGTTCGACGATCCGCTCGCCCGGCTTCCAGCGGCCGCTGACGATGCCCTCCACGATGTGCTCGCGGATCTGATCGCGCAGCGAGTGGACGACGGGCATGGTCATGAACCGCTCCTTCACAAAGAGAAGACCCCTAGACAATACGGCGGTGGGGGGGGGGGAGGGGGGGGGGGGGGGGGGGGAGGGGGGGGGGGGGAGGGGGGGAGGGGGGGGGGGGAGGAGGGGGCAAAGTCGATCAAGGGGGTTGCATAGCGCGCCTTCACTGTCGCGCGCAACCAGCCGGCGGGACAGG
>NZ_JBHZCF010000002.1:88786-112404 GCF_042755225.1 Streptomyces sp. NPDC059169
GGGGGGGTTGGGGGATGGGGCGGGGGAGGGGGTGGAGGAGGGGGGGGGTGAGAAACTTCCCCGGAAAAAAGAGAGAACCCGGGGAAGGGAGGGGGGTGCCCCCCCCAGGGGGGCCCCCGGGGTGGCCCCACCGCTGGTGAGGCTGGTTACAGCCGCTTCGCTCAGAGGCCGAGCTCGACCTCGAACTCGCCGGCCTCCAGGATCGCCTTGACCGCGGTCAGGTAGCGGGCCGCGTCGGCTCCGTCCACCAGACGGTGGTCGTAGGAGAGCGTCAGGTACGTCATGTCGCGGACGCCGATCACGGTGCCCTCGGCGGTCTCGATGACGGCCGGGCGCTTGACCGTGGCACCGATGCCCAGGATGGCGACCTGGTTCGGCGGCACGATGATCGTGTCGAACAGCGCGCCGCGCGAGCCGGTGTTGCTGATGGTGAAGGTCGCGCCGGCCAGTTCGTCCGGCGTGATCTTGTTTCCGCGGACCTTGGACGCCAGGTCCGCGGTGGCCTTGGCGATGCCGGCCAGGTTGAGGTCACCCGCACCCTTGATGACCGGGGTCATCAGGCCCTTCTCGGAGTCCACGGCGATGCCGATGTTCTCCGAGTCGAAGTAGGTGATGGTGCCCTCGTCCTCGTTGATCCGGGCGTTGATGACCGGGTGGGCCTTCAGCGCCTGGGCCGCCGCCTTGACGAAGAACGGCATCGGCGACAGCTTGACGCCCTCGCGGGCCGCGAACCCGTCCTTGGCCTGCGCGCGCAGCTTCATCAGGCGGGTGACGTCGACCTCGACGACCGAGGAGAGCTGGGCCTGACCGTGCAGCGCCTTCATCATGTTGTCGCCGATGACCTTGCGCATGCGCGTCATCTTGACGGTCTGGCCGCGCAGCGGGGAGACCTCGGGAGCCGGGGCCTGCTTGGCCGCGGCCGGTGCGGCGGTCGGTGCCGGTGCGGCGGCCTTGGCGGCCTCCGCGGCGGCGACGACGTCCTGCTTGCGGATGCGGCCACCGACACCGGTGCCCTTGACCGTCGACAGGTCCACGCCGCTCTCGGCGGCGAGCTTGCGGACCAGCGGCGTGACGTACGCGCCCTCGTCCGCACCACCGGCTGCCGGGGCGGGGGCGGCCGGAGCAGCGGCGGGCTGGGCCGGAGCTGCCGGAGCTGCCGGGGCGGGGGCGGCCGGAGCAGCGGCGGGCTGGGCCGGGGCGGGGGCGGCCGGAGCAGGCTGGGCCGGAGCCGGAGCCGGAGCCGGAGCCGGAGCCGGAGCCGGAGCGGGCGGGGCCGGGGCGGCTGCCGGTGCAGGGGCGGCCGGTGCAGGGGCGGCCGGTGCGGCACCCGGGGCTCCGATCACGGCGAGCTTCGCGCCGACCTCGGCGGTCTCGTCCTCGCCGACCACGATCTCCAGCAGTACACCGGAGGTCGGCGCGGGGATCTCGGTGTCGACCTTGTCGGTGGAGACCTCGAGCAGGGGCTCGTCCTCAGCGACCTCCTCGCCGACCTCCTTCAGCCAACGGGTCACCGTGCCCTCGGTGACCGACTCGCCCAGTGCGGGCAGCACGACGTCGGTGCCGGTGGCACCACCGGTGGGGGCCTCGGCGGCCGGCGCCTCGGCGGCGGGGGCCTGGGCGGCGGGGGCTTCTGCGGCCGGTGCGGCCGGTGCGGCAGCGGCCTCAGCGGCCGGCGCCGGGGCGGCAGCGGGCGCACCCGTGCCGTCGTCGATGACGGCGAGTTCAGCGCCGACCTCGACGGTCTCGTCCTCGGCGACCTTGATGGACGCCAGTACACCGGAGGCGGGTGCGGGGATCTCGGTGTCGACCTTGTCGGTCGACACCTCCAGCAGCGGCTCGTCGGCCTCGACGCGCTCGCCCTCGGCCTTCAGCCAACGGGTCACGGTGCCCTCGGTGACGCTCTCGCCGAGCGCCGGAAGGGTTACGGAAACCGGCATGGTTTCGGTTGCTCCTTACGAAAGTGCGGTAGTGGTCGTCGCGCCCGTGACTGGTCAGTCGTGGGAGTGCAGCGGCTTGCCCGCGAGGGCCAGGTGGGCCTCGCCGAGCGCCTCGCTCTGCGTCGGGTGCGCGTGGATGAGCTGCGCGACCTCGGCCGGCAGGGCCTCCCAGTTGTAGATCAGCTGGGCTTCGCCGACCTGCTCGCCCATGCGGTCACCGACCATGTGGACGCCGACCACGGCACCGTCCTTGACCTGGACGAGCTTGATCTCGCCCGCGGTCTTCAGGATCTTGCTCTTGCCGTTGCCCGCCAGGTTGTACTTCAGAGCGACGACCTTGTCCGCGCCGTAGACCTCCTTGGCCTTGGCCTCGGTGAGACCCACCGAGGCGACCTCCGGGTGGCAGTACGTCACACGGGGCACGCCGTCGTAGTCGATCGGGACGGTCTTCAGACCGGCCAGACGCTCCGCCACCAGGATGCCCTCGGCGAAGCCGACGTGCGCGAGCTGGAGGGTCGGGACCAGGTCGCCGACGGCCGAGATGGTCGGCACGTTGGTGCGCATGTACTCGTCGACCAGGACGTAGCCGCGGTCCATCGCGACGCCCTGCTCCTCGTAGCCCAGGCCCTGGGAGACCGGGCCGCGACCGACGGCGACCAGCAGCACCTCGGCCTCGAAGGTCTTGCCGTCGGCGAGGGTGACGCGCACGCCGTCCTCGGTGTACTCGGCCTTCTCGAAGAAGGTGCCGAGGTTGAACTTGATGCCGCGCTTGCGGAAGGCACGCTCCAGCAGCTTGGAGCTGTTCTCGTCCTCGACCGGAACGAGGTGCTTCAGGGCCTCGATGATCGTGACGTCGGTGCCGAAGGACTTCCACGCGGAGGCGAACTCGACGCCGATGACGCCGCCGCCCAGCACGATCGCGGACTTCGGGACCCGGTCCAGCACCAGCGCGTGGTCGGAGGAGATGATGCGGTTGCCGTCGATGGTCAGACCCGGCAGCGACTTCGGCACGGAACCCGTGGCGAGGAGGACGTGGCGGCCCTGGACCCGCTGGCCGTTGACGTCGACCGAGGTGGCGGAGGACAGCCGGCCCTCGCCCTCGATGTACGTGACCTTGCGGGAGGCGACCAGACCCTGCAGGCCCTTGTACAGCCCGGAGATCACCTCGTCCTTGTACTTGTGGACGGCCGGGACGTCGATGCCCTCGAAGCTGGCCTTCACTCCGAACTGCTCGCTCTCGCGGGCCTGGTCGGCGATCTCACCGGCGTGCAGCAGGGCCTTGGTGGGGATGCATCCACGGTGCAGGCAGGTGCCGCCGACCTTGTCCTTCTCGATCAGGGCGACGTCCAGGCCCAGCTGGGCTCCGCGCAGGGCCGCGGCGTAACCACCGCTACCACCGCCGAGGATCACTAGGTCGAAAACGGTGCTGGCGTCGTTCGCCACGTCACGTCCTCCATGCATGTGCGCCGGTCGCCGGTCCTCGATGACCGGGCGGCGGCTGGTGTTCGGCCGCTTTGTCTTCGGCCCTGTGGTGGGGGCCCTGTCCTGCCGGGAACCCATCTTCGCACTTGTCGGCGGAAGGCGGGACGCGGGGCCGGGGTCTGAGACGGAGGATCCGCGTCTCCGGTGAGTACGGGGCCCGATGAACCTGCGGATTTCGTCGTAGGCGAACGGCGGGACGCCGCGGCCTATTCCTGCCGCGGTGGTTCCGGGGCTCCTCCGGCCCGCCCCGGAACCCCGGATCCCGGGCCGCCTCCGGGCGCGCGGCACGACCCCGCGCCCGGAGGGAACGGGCGTCAGCCCAGGTCGCCGGACGCGGTGCGCTCGGCGAGCTTCACCAGGGTGCGGATCGCGGAGCCGGTGCCGCCCTTGGGGGTGTAGCCGTACGGCGCGCCCTCGTGGAAGGCGGGACCCGCGATGTCCAGGTGGGCCCAGGTGATCCCTTCGCCGACGAACTCCTTCAGGAACAGGCCGGCGACCAGGCCGCCGCCCATCCGCTCGCCCATGTTCGCGATGTCGGCGGTCGGGGAGTCCATGCCCTTGCGCAGGTCGGCGGGGAGCGGCATCGGCCAGGACGCCTCGCCGACCTCCTCCGCGATCTCGTGGATGGACGTGCGGAAAGCGTCGTCGTTGGCCATGATCCCGAACGTGCGGTTGCCCAGCGCCAGCACCATCGCACCCGTGAGGGTCGCGACGTCGACGATCGCGTCCGGGTTCTCCTCCGACGCCTTGGTGAGCGCGTCGGCCAGGACCAGCCGGCCCTCGGCGTCGGTGTTGAGGACCTCCACCGTCTTGCCGCTGTACATGCGCAGCACGTCGCCGGGGCGGGTCGCGGTGCCGGACGGCATGTTCTCGGCGAGCGCCAGCCAGCCGGTGACGTTCACCTCCAGCCCGAGGCGGGCGGCGGCGACCACGGCGGCGAAGACCGAGGCCGCGCCGCTCATGTCGCACTTCATGGTCTCGTTGTGGCCGGCCGGCTTCAGCGAGATGCCGCCCGAGTCGTAGGTGATGCCCTTGCCGACGAAGGCCAGGGACTTCTCCGCCTTGGGGTGGGTGTAGGCGAGTCGGACCAGGCGCGGTCCGTTGGCCGAGCCCTGGCCGACGCCGAGGATGCCGCCGTAGCCGCCCTTGACGAGTGCCTTCTCGTCGAGGACCTGCACCTTGATGCCGTGCTCCTTGCCGGCGGCGGTGGCGATGGCGGCGAAGGACTCGGGGTAGAGGTCGTTCGGCGGGGTGTTCACCAGGTCGCGGGCGCGGTTGACCTCTTCGGCCAGGGCGATGGCACGCTCGGCCGCGGCCTTGTAGGCCTTGTCCCTGGGCTTGGCCCCCAGCAGGGCGACCTCGGCGAGCGGCTGCTTGCCGTTCTTGCTGCCGTTGCCGCCGTCCTGGTAAGCGGTGAAGGCGTAGGCGCCGAGCAGCGCACCTTCCGCGATCGCCTCGGCGTCCTCGGAGGCTTCGATCGGCAGGGCGAAGGCGGCCTTCTTCGAGCCGGCCAGTGCCCGTGCCGCGGAACCCGCGGCGCGCCGCAGGGACTCGGCCTGGTAGGCCTCGTCCTTCTCCGGGGCGGCACCGAGCCCTACCGCGATCACGACCGGGGCCTTGACGCCCGACGGCGCGGGCAGCTTGGTGACCTCGCCCTCGGCACCCGAGGCGCCCAGGGTCTCCAGGACCGTGGCGAGCTTTCCGCCGAACGCCTTGTCCACGGCCTCGGCGCCGGTGGCGACGACGAGGCCGCTGCCGCCCTTCGGGCTCTTCGCGACGCCGACGACGATCGCGTCGGCGCGCAGCGTCGCAGCGCCGGCAGTGCTGAGAGTGAGAGCAGTCACGGTGGTGATTTCTCGCTTCCATTGAGTTCGGTGGCCGAAATGGTGGGGTCGGCCGTGCCCGGCGCATCGTAAGTCGGGCGAGCCTGAGCGCCGGAACGAGCCTACGCGCGCCCATGATGTTCGATCACGCCAGCGGACGTTCACCCGTGAGTGGTGTCTCTGGCATGTTCCCTGTTTCAACAGTGAGGGCTACGTCACACTCAGGCCGAAAGTGCAAGGGAGCAAGTCGCTGCTTTGCATGATTTCCACAGATCCTCCCCAATTCTCCGCACGGGAGGGTCATCGATCGTGGGGGGAACGCATGGTGTCCGCATTCAGTGCGAACGGATTGACGCGCGGGTTCGGCGGTGAGAAGGCGACCGCGCACGGACGAGCACGAGGAGGCAGGCTCGTCACGACAGCGGTCGCGGTCGCCGCGTCCGCGATGCTGGCGGCGGTGCTGCCGGCGTCGACCGCCTCGGCGGCCGAGGAGGCCCTGGCGCCGAGGATCGACCTCAAGGTGCTCGTGGTGGACGACGGCGGCGAGGCGGTGGCCGCGGTCACCTCCGAGCTGCGCAACAACGGGGTGCCGTACAACGTCGTCGATCTGAACGACGCAGGACGGCCGGTGATCAACGCGCCCTTCCTGAGCGACACGGTGAGCGGCAGACCACGCGCCAAGTACCAGGGTGTGGTCCTGCCGAACGAGGCTCCGTTCGGGGCCAACTCCGCGGAGCAGGCGGCGCTCGCGACGTACGAGAAGACCTTCGGCGTCCGCCAGGTCGACGCGTACACGTGGGCCCACCCGGGCGTGGGCCTGGACTACACCACGGAGGGGGGTTGGTCCGGCACGCTCGACGGGACGGCGGCCGCCGTCACCACCGCGGGCCGCTCCGGGCCCTTCGGCTACCTCGACGGTCCGGTGACCTTCGAGGACAACGCGCCCGACGTCGGCGAGAGTTACGGCTTCCTGGCCAAGCCGCGCGAAGGGTACACGAGCTACCTCGACGCCCCCGTCCCCGGAGGGCAGGACCGGGCCAGCCTGCTCGGCGAGTACGTGCACGACGGGATCCGCGAGCTCGTCGTCACCTTCGCTTACAACCAGAACCAACGGCAGTTCCGGCTACTGGCACGCGGCATGGTCGAGTGGCTCACCCAGGGCGTCCACCTCGGTCAGAGCCGCAACTACTTCTCGGTGCACGTCGACGACGTGTTCGCACCCGACGCCCGCTGGGACAGCCAGCGCAACTGCACGCCCGGCGACATCGACTGTACGGGTGCCGAGGGCGAGCAGACGCCGGACATCCGGATGACGGCGGCGGACGCGCAGTACGCGGCCCAGTGGCAGCAGTCCAGCGGTTTCACGCTCGACATGGTCTACAACGCGGGCGCCGGGGAGGAGTGGAAGGCGGAGCACGGCGGCAGCGATCCGCTCGCCGCCCAACTGGTGGCGGACCGGGCCAAGTACCGCTGGATCAACCACACGTACACGCATCCCTTCCTCGGCTGCGTGCAGGACGTGTCGGTCGTTCCCTGGCAGTGCACCAAGGACGCCGCGGGCAACACGCAGTGGATGAGCCGTGCGGAAATCTCCGCACAGATCCGGGACAACTACAACTGGGCCGTGGGCAAGGGCATTTCGGTTGACCGCTCGGAGCTGGTCACCGGTGAGCACTCGGGTCTGAAGACCTTGCCGCAGCAGCCGGTGGACAACCCCAACCTGGCGCCCGCGCTTGCCGACAACGGCGTCAAGTGGATCGCCAGCGACAACTCACGTGAGCCGCAGCAGCGTCCCGTCGGTAGCGCGGCCACCGTGCCCCGCTACCCGATGAACGTGTACTACAACACGGGCACCGCCGCGGAGATGGCCGACGAGTACAACTGGATCTACACGTCCAAGGCGGACGGCGGTAGCGGGATCTGCGAGAGCAACCCGGCATCCACCTGCCTGGACCAGCCGCTGGACACCGCCACGGGATACGCGAACCACATCGTCCCGCAGGAGACCAGGATCGCGCTCGGCCACGTCATCGCGAACGACCCCCGACCGCACTACGTCCACCAGTCCAACCTGGCCGAAGAGCGCATCCTCTACCCGGTCCTGGACCGGATCCTGAGCGAGTACCGCTCGCTCTACGCGGACAACACCCCGATCATCAACCCCCGTCAGACCGAGGCCGGCACGGAGCTGAGCCGCCGCGCCGCCTGGCAGCAGGCCCTCGACGCGGGCCGGGTCACGGCGTACCGCATCGGCACCACCGTCACCGTCCAGGCGCCGAGCGGGGTCGCCGTGCCCATCACGGCGCCCGAAGGCACCCGCAAGCAGCAACTCCTCGGCACGGTGCTCTTCGGCACCGCGTACGCGGGAACCCGGTCGTCCTGGACGGGGCCTGACCTCTTGCAGAGCGCCGTCACCCTCCGGCTGCCCGCCTGACCCTCGGGCCCACGTCGAACGACCCGTACCCCGGCCGGTCCGCGGCCGGGGTACGGCCGTACCGGGCCACGTGGCCGCCCCCCATGAACCGGCTCCATGAACCGGCCCCGCGCGCCGTCGAGTCCGAGCTGGACGAGGAGCGGTGCTGTTCCCAGGGGCGGAAGCCCGGCCCGCGTCCCCCGTGGAAGAGGTGGGAGTCGGGGGCGTGGCGGGACCCTCGCCGAGTCGCTGGCGGTGCGCCGGGCCCTGGGCGTACGGGGGGTGCTCGGGGCCGGTTCCGGCGCGCGAGGTCTAACCCAGGGTCAGTGTGACCAGCGCCGCCGTCGCCGCCGTCTCCTCGATCGCGCCGAAGACGTCCCCCGTCACCCCGCCGAAGCGCCGCACGCAGTGTCGCAGCAGCAGTTCGGCGGCGGCGAGCGCGACCACGGCCGCGAGGGCATGGCGTACGGCCCCGGTCGCGCCGAACGGCACACCCGTTGCCGCACAGGCTGCCGTGACCAGCACCGTGACCGCGAGGGCGAGGCGTGTGGGGACGGCAGAGGCCACCGCTGCGCCCAGGCCCTCGGGGCGGGCCGCCGGGACCCCGGTGCGGGACGCCAGGGTCAGCGCGAGGCGTGCCACGACACCGGCCAGCACTGCCGCGACCGCCCCGTACGCCCAGCCCTCGCCGTAGAGCTCGCCGAAGGCGGCGACCTGCGCCAGCAGCACGAGCACGAGGGTGATCACGCCGAAGGGACCGATGTCCGACTGCTTCATGATCCGCAGGGCGTCGGCGGCGGGCTTGCCGCTGCCCAGGCCGTCGGCGGTGTCGGCGAGTCCGTCGAGGTGGAGCCCCCGGGTGAGCGCGGCGGGTACCGCTGCGGAGCCGACGGCGGCGAGCAGCGGACCCGCTCCGAGGAGGAGGAGCGACACGCCGAGGGCCGCCGCGAGCAGACCGACGACGAGGCCGGCGAGCGGGGCGCACAGCATGCCGAGGCGTGCCGCGTCACGGTCCCAGCGGGTGACGCGGACCGGCAGGACGGTGAGGGTGCCGAACGCGAACCGCATGCCGGTCCCGCGCTCCGTTTTGAGGGGGCTCACGGCGCGCAGGGTAGTCGCTGCGTCTCGACGGTAGATTGCCGATAGGGCCCAAAGCGGGCGAAATGGGAGCGGGTGGTATGGATCACTGGTTTTACCGGAACATCGTGGAGCCGGGGAAGCTGCCGCTGCTGCTTGCGCTCGCCTCGTTCGTGCTGACCTTCCTGGTCACCCGGGTGGTCACCAGGATGATCCGAGCGGGGAAGGGGCCGTTCCGGAACGTCAGCTCGGGCGGGGTGCACATCCACCACGTGGTCCCGGGTGTCGTGCTGACGGTGATCGGCGGCTTCGGCGCGGTCGCCGCCGTCGACAATTCCGGCCCCAGTGCCGTGGTCTTCTCCGTGATCTTCGGCGTGGGTGCGGGTCTCGTCCTCGACGAGTTCGCGCTGATCCTGCACCTCGACGACGTCTACTGGACCGAGGAGGGCCGCAAGAGCATCGAGGTCGTGGTGCTCACCGCGTCCGTCGTGCTGCTCACCCTCGGCGGCTTCGCACCGCTCGGGGTGAACGACCTGAGCGAGGAGGAGCGGTCGGATCGACTGGTCCTCCTGGTCAGCATCGCCGTCAACTTCGCCTTCGTGCTGATCAGCCTGTTCAAGGGCAAGCTGCGCACGGCGATCTTCGGCACCCTGGTTCCGTTCGTCGCGCTCATCGGCGCGATGCGGCTCGCCCGGCCGACCTCGCCCTGGGCCAAGCGCCTCTATCGGCGCCGCCCCCATGCCCGCGCGCGAGCCGCCCTGCGCGCCTACCACCACGACAAACGCTGGAGCGGGCCGCGCCGGAAGCTTCAGGATCTGATCGGGGGCGCCCCCGACCGTGCCATCTCGGTGCACGACATGGAACGCCGCTGAACCCACTCCGTCACCGCGCACACCACCAGCGCGGCCCCGATCGCCGCGAGGTGCTCCTTGCCGGCGAGGTTGTTCTTGACCAGCACCTCGACGACCATCGCCACGATCACCAGGGTCATCGTCATCCAGGCCCGGTAGCGGCAGCAGACGTAGACGGCCAGCCCGACCACGGCTGCCGAGGGCCCGGTGTCCACGACCCGGGCGTCACTCGCGGGCAGGCCCAGCGGATGGTCCGGGCCCAAGGCGATCGCGACCCGCGCGTACATGGTTCCGGCCAGCGTGGACACGTACGCGATGAGCAGGGTGCGCCACCGGCCCAGGCAGATCTCCGCGATCCCGAACACCAGCAGGATCTGCGCCAGTGCGCCCCACACCGGCAGGTCGAGGGCCGGGACGAAGAGGGAGAGCGGGGTGCGCAGGAGCGCGATCCAGAGCGGGTACTCGGCCCGCACCGAGCCGATGCTCTGCACCGGTCCGTAGCCCCACGACTGGTTCTGCACGAGCTGGAACAGCGAGGTGAGGCAGATGGCCGTGACGGTCAGCGGGATCGCCCGCGCCTTGTGGGCCGCCAGGTCCGTCCGCACCTTCCCGTACAGCGGCCCCCACTCGACGCGCGCCACCGCGCGCACCGTTCTCACCGAGCTCCCCGGCGGCTCTCCAGGTGCTTGCGGTGCAGCCACTTGGGCAGGCCCGGGGCTTCCAGGAAGCCCTCGGCGCGGCCGGCGGCGACGCCGATGCGCAGAAGATCGGCGCTCTTTTCGAAGAGCATGAAACGCGGCTCCCAGATGGGTCGGTACTTGGCATTGGCGCGGTACAGCGACTCGATCTGCCACCAACGGGAGAAGAAGCTGAGCAGCGAGCGCCACAGCCTCAGGACCGGTCCCGCCCCGAGCTTCGAGCCACGTTCGAAGACCGATCTGAACATGGCGAAGTTCAGTGAGACCTGAGTGATCCCGATCTCCTCCGCGCGCTGCAGCAGTTCGATCACCATGAACTCCATCAGACCGTTCTCGGAGTCCCGGTCGCGGCGCATGAGATCGAGGGACAGTCCCTTCGGGCCCCAGGGCACGAAGCTCAGCAGCGCCCGCAACTCCCCTTCGGCGCCGGTGCACTCGAGCATCACGCAGCGTCCGTCCGCCGGGTCGCCGAGGCGGCCCAGTGCCATGGAGAACCCACGCTCCGTGGCGCCGTCGCGCCAGTCGTCTGCGTGCCGCAGCAGCTCCGCCATCTCGTCGGCCGGGATGTCCTCGTGGCGCCGGATCCGCACCTCGTAGCCTGCGCGCTTCACCCGGTTGTACGCCTGCCGCACCGTCCGCATCGCCCGCCCCTCCAGGGTGAACTCCGCGGTTTCGACGATCGCCTCGTCGCCGAGTTCCAGGGCGTCCAGACCGTGCCGGGCGTAGATGGTCCCCGCTTCCTCGCTCGCCCCCATCACCGCCGGGATCCAGCCGTGCTCGCGGGCCTCCGCGAGCCAGGGCTCGATCGCCCCCGGCCATGCCTCCGGGTCGCCGATCGGGTCGCCGGAGGCGAGCGAGACGCCGCCCACCACCCGGTAGGCGACGGCGGCCTTCTCGCTGGGGGACCACACCACGCTCTTCTCGCGGCGCAGCGCGAAGTAGCCGAGCGAGTCGCGGTCGCCGTGCCGGTCGAGCAGGCCGCGCAGCTTCGTCTCGTCCTCCTCGGTGATCGGGTCGACCGCCCGGCGGGAGCGGAACGCGGCGAACAGCACGGCCACGAGGAGCAGGGTGGACAGTACGTTGATGGTGACGTCCACCCAGCCGGGGGTGGCGATGCCCGGGCCGCCGTCGTCGTCGGCCGCCAGCGACACCAGGCGCATCGCCCCGTACCCCCACCGCTCCATGAACGTCGAGGGGGCGGTGGCGGTGTTGGTGACGGTCACCAGCAGCGCGGAGAGCAGTGATGTGACGAGGAGTCCCACCGAGGCGACGGCCGCGGCCAGCTTCGGATTGGAACGGTCGCCCTTGGCGTAGAACTCGCGGCGGCCGATCAGCAGGGAGGCCACGAAGGACGCGGTGAGGACCAGTGAGATCCAGTTCTGCGGGTAGCGCCGGATCTCGGGATCCGTCATCGCGAGGGCGAACAGCAGCAGTAGCAGGCCGCTCAGCACCAGGTTGAGGATCCAGGCGGCGCGTTTGCGGCGGCGCATGGTGATCGCGAGGAAGAGCGTGAACACGCCGGAGGCGAACCCCGCGGTGAGCAGGTAGGGGGTGAAGTAGACGTCGGTGTTGTGACGGCGGAGGTCCTGGCCGAACGAGACCCACACCGCGCTGAGGAAGTTGACGAACGCGACGGTACGCAGGTACCAGACGGCGAACGCGGCACTACGGCGCGAACTGCGGGCCGGGCGGGTGGTCTCCCCGGAGGGTTGGGCGGACAAACGGACCTCTCCCATGAAACGCGATCATATGGGGCACCGCGTCACACGGGTCGGGTGCGACCGGCCGTGCCGGCCGCACCTCGGCGTCAGTCTGCTGAACTCCCCGCGGTGCCCCGCGCCTCCGTGCGCTCCGGCAACTCGGCCGCGAGCGCCGCCGACGCCTGCACGAGGGGGAGGGCGAGCAGTGCCCCAGCTCCTTCGCCCACAGTGACGCCGTGGTCGAGCAGCGGGTTGAGTGCCATGCGGTCAAGAGCCTTCGCCTGGGCCGGTTCGCCGCTGACCTGACCCGCCAGCCACCAGTCAGGTGCACGGAACGCCGCGCGCTGCGCGACCAGTGCGCAGGCCGCCGAGACGACTCCGTCCAGGATCACCGGCATCCGGCGCACTGCGGACTGCAGCAGGAAACCCGTCGTCGCCGCCAGGTCGGCGCCGCCCACGACGGCCAGCAGCGCCAGCTGGTCGCCCAGCACGGGCCGCGCCCTGCGCAGCGCGTCGCGCACGGCCGCGCACTTGCGCATCCACGCGAGATCGTCGATCCCGGCCCCACCGCGGCCCGTCACCACCGAGGCGTCGGTTCCGCAGAGAGCGGCGACCAGTACGGAGGCCGCTGTCGTCCCGCCGACGCTCAGGTCGCCCAACACGGCCAGATCCGTCCCGGAGTCCGCTTCCTCGTCGGCGACGGCCATCCCGAGGCGAACCGCCTGCTCGGCCTCCTCGACGGTGAGCGCGTCCTCGATGTCGATGCGACCGCTGCCCCGCCGCACCCGGTGCCGTACGACGTCCTCCGGCAGCAGGCCGGGATCGCAGTCCAGTCCGGCGTCGACGACCCGCACCGGCACACCCATGCGTCGGGCCAGCACCGCGACGGGGCTCGCCCCGTCCAGCACGGACCGCACCAGTGCGTGGGCGGTGCCCGCGGGACGGCCCGAGACTCCGAGGGCAGCGACGCCGTGGTCCCCGGCGAACAGCACTACCCGCGGGCTTTCGACGGCCTTCACCGGTACGGAGCCCTGTGCGGCCGACAGCCACTCACCCAGCTCGTCGAGGCGCCCCAGCGCACCGGGGGGTACGGCGAGCCGTTCCCGGCGCTCTTCGGCGTCGCGCCGCATGCCGGTGTCGGGCCGCTCGATCAGGTCGGAGAAGTCGTCGAGATTCAGCGAGCTCATTCGCCGAACAGTACCGGCCCCCCGGTGCGTTGCGGGCCGCTGCCCCACGTCCCCTTCGGCCGTGGACGGCCCCGGCGGGGTCGGCCCGGGGCCGTGACGGCGCCCGGGGCGCCGGCCGTCCCCTGCCCGACGGGCTCGACGGCGCGCCCGGCACTGCCGGGCTGTCTACCCCGCGGCTGCCCCGTCCCGCCCGCCCGGGCCCGCTCACCGCCGAACCACCCCGGCTCGACTTCCCCCCACCCGACCGGGCCGGCACCCGTCCGGCCCCTTCAGCCACGCAGCGGCAACGCCTGCCCGGACACGACCAGCAGCACGTGCTCGCACTCGTCCGCGAACGCCGCGTTCAACCGCCCCAGCTCATCGCGGAACCGCCGCCCCGACCCAGTCGCCGGGACCACCCCCGAACCGACCTCGTTGGTCACGGCCACGACCGTGCGCCGCGTCGCGCGCACCGCCGCGACGAGTTCCGACGTGCGGGCGCGCAGCGCGTCGCGGCCCTCGACCTCCCAGCGCTCATCGTCCCAGGCCCCCACCCGGTCCATCGCGTCGGTCAGCCACAGGGCCAGGCAGTCGATGAGCAACGGCGGGCCCTGCGCGGCAAGCAGCGGCACGAGTTCGCAGGTCTCGACCGTCCGCCAACTGGCGGGCCGGCGGTCGCGGTGGACGGCGACGCGCCGGGCCCAGTCCGGGTCGTCGCTGCGGGTGCCGCTCGTGGCCACGTACACCACGTCGGGAAACGTCTCCAGGCGCCGTTCGGCCTCGAGCGACTTGCCCGACCTGGCGCCGCCGGTGACCAGGGTGCGCCGCGGCACGTCGGGCACCGCGTGGTACTCGCCCACGTAGACGGTCGCACCGTCCGGTACCGCGCGCGCACCCGCTGCCGCGAGCCGCCGGTCGAGCTCGGCGCCCGGCGGCACGTCGTGGTCCAGGTGGACCGCGATCACGTCCGTGGCAGGGCCGATCGCGCTCGTCGCCCGCAGCTTCGCCAGGGCGTCGGGCCGCCGTACGACGTCGGCGACCACCAAGTCGTACGGCAGCGGATCGCTGTCCGTCACCCCCGCGGGCGCTCCGCCCGGCGGCAGGTACAGCAGCCGCTCGCCGTCCGGTGACGCCACTTCGTAGCCCGTGCCCGGCGCGTCCATCGCCACTGCCCGCACCCGGTGTCCGCTGATCAGTGTCAGCTCCTGGCCGTCCGGTACCCGACCGGCCGTGGGCAGTCCCGCGGGCAGTTCCACCGCGGGACCGGCGTGCGGGTGCGACAGCAGGACCTGCCGCACACCGACGAGCGAGTGCCCGGCACGGGCCGCGGCGAGCGCGGCGCCGGGGGTGAGGTCGAGCAGCAGCGCACCGTCCACGAGGAGGGCGGTCGCGGCGCGCGTCCGCTCGCCGCGGGCGACGGCGCAGACGGCGCAGGGGCAGTCGGGGCGGGGGAGCCCACTGGGGGCTCCGGTGCCGAGCAGAGTCAGTTCCACGTTCCTGATCCTCCCGCGCCGCCGCTGCGGGTGCGCGCCCGGCTACGCTGCGGGCAGCAAGGCGCTCGGCAGACCGAGCACCAGGTGAGGGCCCGACACCCGGGAGGCGCACATGGCGTGGACGTGGCGGTTCGAGAAGTCCGACGGCACGGAGGTTCAGCCGGCCGTGCAGCCGGAGGAATTCAGCACGCAAGGAGACGCGGAGAGCTGGATCGGCGAGGTCTGGAAGGACCTGCTGGAGGGTGGTGCGGACCAGGTGCACCTGATCGAGGACGGGAGCCGGATCTACGGACCGATGAGTCTGCACGCGGAAGGCTGAACCGGAACGGACGCGCAGCGGCGCCCGGGGCCGTCGAAGCCCTCGGGCGCCGTTCTCGTGCGCGTGCCCGTGAGTGATCCGTGCGCCTCCCGGCCGAGGCGCCGCTCCCTACCCGAAGGACGCTAGCCGCGCACCCCGCACAGGTGGAGCAGCGCGGCCACGGACCGGTAGGGGTCCGTCCGGCTCGCCCGGTCCTCGGCCGCCAGCAGGCGTTCCAGCTCGTGGTCGGACGGGACCTCCGCGTCATCGCCGGCGTCGTCGGTGAAGACCCGCACCCCGTACCAGGTGTGCAGCGGTGCCGCGATCCCCGCGAGCGTCGCCGTCAGCTCCTCGAGCCGGTCCGCGCGCACCGGCAGTCCGAGCCGGTTGGTGTAGGCGTCCGTGTCGAAGGCCGTCAAGGCCCCCTGCCAGTCGCCGGCTCGACCCGGTCGCATGGCGAGTGCGTCGCCGTTCCGTACCAGCAGGGAGAGCAGGCCGCCGGGAGCGAGCATCCGGGCCAGCCCGGCCAGCATCGCGTCCCGCTCCTCGACGTACATCAGCACGCCGTGGCAGAGCACCACGTCGAAGGCGCCGGGCAGGAAGTGCACTCCGGTGTCGCGACCGTCGCCCTCGATCATGCGGAACCGCTCGCGGATGCCCGCCGGCTCGGAGGCCAGGGCCGCGCGGGCCACCTCCAGCATCGCGGCTTCGGACTCCAGTCCCGTCACCGTGTGTCCGGCCCGGGCCAGGCGCAGCGCCTGGGTGCCCTGGCCCATGCCGACGTCGAGGACCCGCAGCCGCTGCCCGACCGGGAAGCGGGCGGCTATCTGTTCGTCGAGCTGTCGTGCGACGAGTTCCTGCCGGACGGTGTTGCGCAGTCCACCCAGGCCCTTCAGCCAGGCTTCCGCACCACCACCGAACCCGGAGACATCGGCGCTCAGGGCCGCTCTCCGCGCTTGACCCGGGGCTTGGGCAGCCGCAGCCGGCGCATCTGGAGCGTACGCATCAGACCGTAGGCCACGGCACCGCGCTTCGGCTCGTCCGGGAAGCGCTCGTTCAGCTGCTTGCGCAGGCGGACCGACAGGCCGATCGAGTCGATGACGATCATCACGATGACGCCCAGCCACAGCAGCAGGGCGATGTTCTGCACCTGGGGCATGCGGATCATGGTCAGGACCAGGATCACCACCGCCAGCGGCATGAAGAACTCGGCCACGCAGAACCGTGAGTCGACGAAGTCGCGTACGAAGCGGCGCACGGGGCCCTTGTCACGCGCGGGCAGGTAGCGCTCGTCGCCGCCGGCCAGCGCCTCGCGCTGCTTGGCCAGGTCGGCTCGGCGCGCTTCGCGCTGGCGACGTGCGGCGTCCTTGCGGTCGACCGGTGCCGACTGGGCACGGCGGCGCTGGCCCTGGGCCTCGCTCCGTTTCGGAGTGGGGCGGCCCTTCGGGGCCTGCGGGTCGCGGGGCTGCTTGGAGAGGTCCGCCGTCACCTTGCCGGTGGGGGCCTTCTCTTCCTTGGAACGGCTACGGAACACAGAACACAAGGGTACGGGGTGCCGGGCGGCGACCCCAGTCCCTGGGGGAACGATCCGGCAACGGCAGGCGTCCGTAGGGGGCAGAGCAGGCAGATCGGACCCTGTCGCAGGGTTTCCCCGGGATCACCTACTCCTTGCGCTGGATCACGGGCGGGGGCAGGTCGTTCTTGGGGAGGAGCGCATCCGTGCTGGAACAGTGCGGTAATGGATGCAGGGCCCGTACTGTGGGTTCTGGAGTAGCTGGAGCCAGTCCGTCAGAAGGGGGCGCGCGAAGCCCATGAGCGGTGTCATGAAGCGTATGGGGATGATCTTCCGCGCGAAGGCAAACAAGGCCCTGGACCGGGCCGAGGATCCGCGCGAAACCCTCGATTACTCGTACCAGAAGCAGCTGGAGCTGCTCCAGAAGGTCCGCCGCGGAGTCGCCGACGTGGCGACCTCGCGCAAGCGCCTCGAACTGCAGCTCAACCAGCTTCAGGGCCAGTCCACGAAGCTCGAGGACCAGGGGCGCAAGGCGCTGGCGCTCGGCCGCGAAGACCTGGCGCGCGAGGCGTTGTCCCGCCGCGCCGCACTCCAACAGCAGGTCACCGACCTGGAGACGCAGCACCAGACGCTGCAGGGCGAGGAGGAGAAGCTCACCCTCGCGGCCCAGCGGCTGCAGGCCAAGGTCGACGCCTTCCGCACGAAGAAGGAGACCATCAAGGCCACGTACACGGCGGCACAGGCCCAGACCAGGATCGGCGAGGCGTTTTCCGGCATCTCCGAGGAGATGGGCGACGTGGGCCTGGCGATCCAGCGCGCCGAGGACAAGACGGCCCAGCTGCAGGCCAGGGCCGGGGCCATCGACGAGCTGCTCGCGTCCGGCGCCCTGGACGACCCCTCCGGGATGGCGAAGGACGACATCGCCGCCGAGCTGGACCGGATCTCCGGCGGCTCGGACGTCGAGCTGGAGCTGCAGCGCATGAAGGCCGAGCTGGCCGGCGGCACCCAGCAGCAGGCGATCGAGGGCGGTAACGGATCCGCCCAGGACCAGGCCCAGGGGCAGACCCACAAGTTCGACAAGCAGTAGGGACGGCGCGTCATGATCGTACGGATCATGGGGGAGGGCCAGTGGACGGTCGCGGACAGCCACTTCGTCGAGCTGAACAAGCTGGACGACGAGCTGCTCGCCGAGATGGAGACCGGTGACGAGGGCGGCTTCCGCCGCACCCTGTGCGCACTGCTCGACGCGGTCCGCAAGTTCGGCGCCCCGCTGCCGGACGACGCCCTGGAGCCCTCAGAACTGATCCTGCCCGCTCCCGACGCCACGCTCGAACAGGTCCGGGAGATGCTCAGCGACGACGGACTCATCCCCGGCTGACGCCCGTGCGGGACCGCCCGGGGGTCGTCCCGCACCCACCCCGCGTGGGGACCGGCTGGGACCGGTCGGGGCTCCCCGGTCCCGACCGGTCCCAGCTGGTCGGGGCTCGCCGGTCCCGCTACCGCGGATGACGACACGGCCCGCGCCCGGACACAGGTCCGGGCGCGGGGGCGCTGCCCCGCACGCCGGGTCGCCCGAGCCCCGTCGCCCGAACGCCTGCCGACCTCGGACGGACGGCCCGGACGCGAACGGCGGGGGCGGGGGCGGCCACGAGGCGGCCGCCGTGGAGCGGGCGCGACCGCGGGATCCCGCACGGGTGCCGTACGCCGTACCGTTTCCTGTCGTGGCCGTTCCTCCGACCGGGTTCACCGGGCTCGCACACACCCGATGCTGGCTGCGCACGCATCCCCAAGCCTTCGACGCCGCCCTCGCCTTCGCCGTGCTCACCTGCATGGTCCTCGCGTCGTTCGCCGACCCGAACGGTCCGCACGGGCCGACGTTCGGGGCCAGGACCCCCGGGCTGCGCAGTGTGCTGCTGATGTTGGTCGCCGCCGGTGCCCTGGTCTTCCGGCGCAGCCGGCCACTGGCCGTGCTGGGCGTCACCGGGACGGTCTCCCTCGTCGAGCTCGTCACGGGGGATCCTCCAGCCCCCGTCGCGATGTCCGCGGTGGTCGCCGTCTACACGGTCGCCTCCCGTACCGACCGCCCCACCACCTGGCGGGTCGGGCTGTTGACGATGACCGTCCTGACCGGTTCCGCGATGTTGTGCGGCTCTGCCCCCTGGTACAGCCAGGAGACCCTGGGGGTGTTCGCCTGGAGCGGCATGGCCGCCGCCGCCGGCGACGCCGTCCGCAGCCGGCGCGCGTTCATCGACGCCATGCGCGAGCGGGCCGAGCGGGCGGAACGGAGTCGGGACGAGGAGGCGCGCCGCAGGGTCGCCGAGGAGCGGTTGCGGATCGCCCGTGACCTGCACGACGTGGTCGCCCACCACATCGCCCTGGTCAACGTGCAGGCCGGAGTCGCCTCCCACGTCATGGACAAGCGCCCCGACCAGGCGAAGGAGGCGCTCGCGCACGTGCGCCAGGCGAGCCGGTCGGCGCTCAACGAGTTGCGGGCCACCGTCGGTCTGCTGCGCCAGTCCGGCGAACCCGAGGCGCCCACGGCACCCGCGCCCGGGCTGGCCGTGCTGGACGGGTTGCTGGACACCTTCCGGCACGCCGGTCTGCCCGTCGAGCTGGCCCGTACGGACCAGGGGACCGAGCTGCCGGCGGCCGTCGACCTCGCGGGGTACCGGATCGTCCAGGAGGCCCTCACCAACGTGCAGAAGCACGCGGGCCGCGGGGCCAGGGCCGAGGTGAGCGTCGTACGGGTGGGCCGGACCGTGGAGATCACCGTCCTCGACGACGGCGCTCCCGGAACCCCGGCGCAGGGCCGCGAGCCGGACCGCGAGCAGGGCGGCGGCCACGGTCTGATCGGCATGCGGGAGCGGGTGTCGGCACTCGGCGGCAGTCTCAGCGCGGCACCCCGCTACGGCGGCGGATTCCGGGTGCAGGCGATACTGCCCGTCATGGCCCACGGGGAGGGAGAGGCATGACGATCAGGGTGGTGCTCGCCGACGACCAGGCGCTGCTGCGCAGCGCGTTCAAGGTCCTGGTGCACTCGGAGCCCGACATGGAGGTCGTGGGGGAGGCCGCCGACGGTGCCGAGGCCGTGGAGCTGGCCCGCTCCGAACGCGCCGACGTCGTCCTCATGGACATCCGCATGCCCGGCACCGACGGCCTGGCCGCCACCCGCATGATCAGCGCCGACCCGGAGCTCGCCGCCGTGCGGGTGGTGATGCTGACGACCTTCGAGGTGGACGAGTACGTCGTGCAGTCGCTGCGCGCCGGGGCCTCGGGATTCCTCGGCAAGGGCGCAGAACCGGACGAGCTGCTCAACGCCATCCGCATCGCCGCGGCCGGTGAAGCGCTGCTGTCGCCCGCCGCGACCAAAGGGTTGATCGCCACGTTCCTGGCCCAGCAAGGCAGCGGGGAGCACGGCGGGGAACCGGCGGTGCACGCGGAACGGCTCGCGGCGCTGACCGTGCGCGAACGCGAGGTGCTCGTCCTCGTGGCGGGCGGCCACTCGAACGACGGGATCGCGGAGCGCCTCGAAGTGAGCCCGCTCACGGTGAAGACCCACGTGAACCGGGCGATGGCGAAGCTGGGCGCGCGCGACCGTGCGCAACTGGTCGTCGTCGCTTACGAATCCGGCCTGGTTCGTCCCCGGGGGGAGTAGGAGTAGACGGCGCGTGGACGGTACTCCGTTCGGAGTAGGCGCCGGATAAGGAATTGGACCCGCAGGTCGAGGAAAACGGCTCCGGGATGGCAGATCGTATGAGTGGGCACCTGAGGCTGCCCGCCACTTGCGTACGCCACAGAAGAGAGACCCCATGTCCTGGCTGTCCAAATTCAGCCTCGCACAACGGGCCCTGATAGGGCTGATGTCGATCGTGGCGATCGTCTTCGGGGCGATCGCCATCCCCCAGCTCAAGCAGCAGCTGCTGCCCTCGATCGAACTGCCGATCGTGTCGGTGCTCGCCCCGTACCAGGGGGCGTCGCCCGATGTGGTCGAGAAGCAGGTCGTCGAGCCGCTGGAGAGCACGATCAAGGCCGTCGACGGCATCAAGGGCGTCACGTCCACGGCGAGCGAGGGCAACGCCGTGATCATGGCGACCTTCGACTACGGGGGCGACGGCACCAAGCAGCTCGTCGCGGACGTCCAGCAGGCCGTCAACCGTGCTCGCGTCAGACTGCCGGACGACGTCGACCCCCAGGTGGTCGCCGGTTCGACGGACGACATACCGACCGTCGTCCTCGCCGTCACCTCCGGCAGGGACCAGCAGGCCCTGGCCGACCAGCTGGAGCGGTCCGTGGTGCCGGTCATCGAGGACATCAAGGGCGTCGGCCAGGTTTCCGTCGACGGCGTCCAGGACCTCCAGGTGTCCGTCACCCCCGACGACAAGAAGCTCGCCGCGGCCGGCCTGAACGGCAAGTCCCTCTCCGAGGCCCTCCAGGCCGGCGGCGCGACGGTCCCGGCCGGCTCCTTCTCCGAGGCGGGCAGCAACCGCACCGTCCAGGTCGGGGGCGCCTTCACCTCGCTGAAGCAGATCGAGGACCTGTGGATCACTCCCGAGAAGGGCGGCAAGCCCATTCGCCTCGGGGACGTCGCCGAGGTGTCCCAGGAAGAGTCGCAGCGCGTCTCCATCACCCGCACGAACGGCAAGCCGAGCCTGGCCGTCGTGGTCACGATGGACAAGGACGGCAGCGCCGTCGCGATCTCCGACGCGGTCAAGGACAAGCTGCCGAAGCTCCGCAAGGACCTCGGCTCCGGCGCAGACCTGGCCATCGTCTCCGACCAGGGCCCGGCGGTCTCCAAGTCCATCTCCGGACTGACCACGGAGGGCGCCCTCGGGCTGCTCTTCGCCGTTGTCATCATCCTGGTCTTCCTGGCGTCGATCCGCTCGACGCTGGTCACCGCGGTTTCGATCCCGTTGTCCGTCGTGCTCGCACTGATCGTGCTGTGGACCCGCGACCTGTCGCTCAACATGCTCACGCTGGGCGCGCTGACCATCGCCATCGGCCGGGTCGTCGACGACTCGATCGTGGTCCTGGAGAACATCAAACGGCACCTCGGCTACGGCGAGGAGCGCCAGTTCGCGATCCTCACGGCGGTGCGCGAGGTGGCGGGGGCCGTCACGTCCTCCACCCTGACCACCGTCGCCGTCTTCCTGCCGATCGGTCTCGTCGGCGGCATGGTGGGCCAGCTGTTCGGCTCGTTCTCGCTGACCGTCACGGCGGCGCTGCTGGCCTCGCTGCTGGTGTCGCTGACGGTCGTCCCGGTCCTGTCGTACTGGTTCCTGCGGGCGCCGAAGGCGGTGCGCGGCATCGACCCGGACGAGGCGCGCCGCACGGCCGAGGAGCAGGAGGCGCGTAGCGTCCTTCAGCGGACGTACGTGCCGGTGCTGCGGTTCGCGACCCGCCGCCGCTTCACCAGCATCGCCCTCGCGCTCGTGGTGCTGGTCGGCACCTTCGGCATGGCGCCGCTCCTCAAGACGAACTTCTTCGACCAGGGTGAGCAGGAGGTCATGTCCATCAAGCAGGAGCTGGAACCCGGCACCAGCCTGGAGGCGGCCGACGCGTCCGCGAAGAAGGTCGAGAAGGTTCTCGCGGGCATCGACGAGGTCAGGGACTACCAGGTCACCGTGGGCTCCTCCGGCTTCATGGCGGCGTTCGGCGGCGGCACCGGCTCCAACCAGGCCTCCTACCAGCTGACCCTGAAGGAATCGGCGTCGTACGAGAAGACCCGCGACCGCATCCGCGAGGAACTGGACGGGCTCGACGGCATCGGCGACACGACGATCGCCGCGGGCGACGGCTTCGGCAACCAGGACCTGAGCGTCGTGGTGAAGGCCGCGGACGCGGACGTCCTGCGCAAGGCGTCGGAGCAGGTCCGGGTCGCGGTGGCCAAGCTCGACCACGTGACCGACGTGCAGAGTGACCTGTCGCAGTCCGTGCCGCGGGTCTCCGTCAAGGGCACCGCGAAGGCGGCCGAGGCGGGCTTCAACGACGCCGCGCTCGGGGCGGTCGTCGCCCAGGCGGTGCGCGGCACCCCTTCGGGCAAGGCGATCATCGGCGGCACCGAGCGGGACGTCGTGATCACCGCCGCCAAGCCGGCGAAGACGTTGGCCGAGTTGAAGAACCTGCCGCTCGGCCCGGTGAAGCTGGGTGACGTGGCCGATGTGAAGCTGGTGCCCGGTCCGGTGTCGATGACCCGTATCGACGGCGCTCGGGCGGCGACGATCACGGCGAAGCCGACCGGGGACAACACGGGTGCGGTGAGCAGTGCGCTCCAGACGAAGATCAAGTCCCTGGACCTCCCGGAGGGTGCGACCGTCTCGATCGGCGGCGTCTCCGAGGACCAGGACGAGGCCTTCGGCTCGCTTGGCCTGGCCATGCTGGCCGCGATCGCCATCGTGTTCATGCTGCTGGTCGCCACGTTCAGGTCGTTGGTCCAGCCGCTGATCCTGCTGGTGTCCATCCCGTTCGCCGCGACGGGCGCGATCGGTCTGCTGGTCGCCACCGGTACACCGATGGGAGTGCCCGCACTGATCGGCATGCTGATGCTGATCGGCATCGTGGTCACGAACGCGATCGTGCTGATCGATCTGATCAACCAGTACCGGGCCCAGGGCATGGGCGTGGTCGAGGCGGTCGTCGAAGGCGGTCGCCACCGGCTCCGCCCGATCCTGATGACGGCGCTGGCGACCATCTTCGCGCTCCTGCCGATGGCCCTCGGCGTCACGGGCGAGGGCGGCTTCATCGCCAAGCCGCTGGCGGTCGTGGTGATCGGTGGTCTGGTGACGTCCACGCTGCTGACGCTGCTGCTGGTGCCGACGCTGTACGCGGTCGTGGAGCTCCGCAAGGAGCGGCGCCGCACGAAGCGGGAGGCGAAGCGGGCGCGCCCGGCGGCGGAGCCTGGAGCCACGGAGGCGGACGAGCCGGCCCCGGCCAACGCGTAGCGCACGGACGCGGTGCGGCCGCGCCGCCCCCGGTACCGGTTCGACCGGTACCGGGGGCGGCGGCGTTCGCGTGGGTGCGGTGGAGGCGGGACGGGTGGGGATCGCCCGTGGCGGGCGCCCCTGGAGACGGCCGCGGGACAAAGCGAGGGCAGGGGGGGGGGAGAAAGGGGAGGGAAGAGAGACAGAGGGGAGACGCCAGCCAGGGAAAAGAACGAACCCCCGCCAGAAA
>NZ_JBHZCF010000002.1:112414-174316 GCF_042755225.1 Streptomyces sp. NPDC059169
CTCCAGTGGGCAAGGCGCCGCCCGGGCAGGGGAAAGCGGGGGACGGCGGCGTCTCAGGGGAAACGCGGTGGCGCGCGCCGGGGGCGAAGACGGGGCGACGGGGTACTGCCCCCGTTACGGAAGCGCCAGCATCCTCTGCAGGGCCAGCTTCGCGAAGCTCTCCGTCTCCCGGTCCACCTCGATGCGGTTGACCAGGTTCCCCTCGGCCAGTGACTCCAGTGCCCACACCAAGTGCGGCAGGTCGATGCGGTTCATCGTCGAGCAGAAGCAGACCGTCTTGTCGAGGAAGACGATCTCCTTGCCCTCGGAAGCGAAACGGTTCGCCAGGCGGCGCACCAGGTTCAGCTCGGTTCCGATGGCCCACTTGGAGCCCGCAGGTGCCGCTTCGAGCGCCTTGATGATGTATTCCGTGGAACCGACGTAGTCGGCCGCGGCAACCACCTCGTGCTTGCACTCCGGGTGGACGAGCACGTTCACGCCCGGTATGCGCTCCCGGACGTCCCGCACCGAGTCCAGCGAGAAGCGGCCGTGCACGGAGCAGTGGCCCCGCCAGAGGATCATCTTCGCGCCGCGCAGCTCATCGGCCGTGAGCCCGCCGTTCGGCTTGTGCGGGTTGTAGACGACGCAGTCCTCCAGCGACATCCCCATGTCCCGCACCGCGGTGTTCCGCCCGAGGTGCTGGTCCGGCAGGAAGAGGACCTTCTCGCCCTGCTCGAAGGCCCAGTCCAGGGCCCGCTTCGCGTTCGACGAGGTGCAGATCGTCCCGCCGTGCTTGCCGGTGAAGGCCTTGATGTCCGCCGAGGAGTTCATGTAGGAGACCGGAACGGTCACGTCCGCGACACCCGCGTCCGTCAGCACGTCCCAGCATTCCGCGACCTGTTCCGCGGTGGCCATGTCGGCCATCGAGCATCCCGCCGCGAGGTCGGGCAGGACGACCTTCTGGTCGTCGGTGGTCAGGATGTCCGCGGACTCCGCCATGAAGTGGACGCCGCAGAAGACGATGTACTCCGCCTCCGGGCGGGCCGCCGCGTCCCTGGCCAGCTTGAACGAGTCACCGGTGACGTCCGCGAACTGGATGACCTCGTCTCGCTGGTAGTGGTGGCCGAGCACGAAGACCTTGTCACCGAGCTTCTCCTTGGCCGCCCGGGCGCGCTCCACCAGGTCCGGGTCGGACGGTGAGGGCAGGTCTCCGGGGCACTCGACACCACGCTCGCTCTTCGGGTCGGCCTCGCGGCCGAGCAGCAGCAGGGCGAGCGGCGTCGGCTGGACATCAAGGGGTTGGGCCGTGGTCACGTCACGCACCCTTTCTTCTCTTCGGACAGCGCGGCGGAGGCCGCTCCCAGGCGAGCCCCGGGTTGGTCACCGAGGCTTCTTTTCGTCTATTTGACGCTATCTATCATAACTGGTTCGTGTCAGTTTGACGACGGCGATAGCGTCGATGTGACGCAATTCCCGGACCGCGACCCCGGTCCCCGCCTGCCCGGCAGGCCGTCTCCGGGTCGCTCCCCTCCCGTGAGCGCGTGTGCGAGCATGAAGGGGAAAGACCAGGGCCGCCCGGAATGAATCCGGCGCCCCGCCGGTTGCAATCGTCGGCAAGCAGTCTCCGTACAACCCGGGAGAGAAGCAGATGTCCGTATCGGACGAGACCACCACCGTGAGCGACGGCATCCTCCTGTCCGATGCCGCCGCGGCCAAGGTCAAGGCCCTGCTCGAGCAGGAAGGCCGGGACGACCTGGCGCTGCGCGTCGCGGTCCAGCCCGGCGGCTGCTCCGGTCTGCGCTACCAGCTCTTCTTCGACGAGCGCTCGCTCGACGGCGACGTCGTCAAGGAGTTCGACGGGGTCAAGGTCGTCACCGACCGCATGAGCGCCCCGTACCTCGGTGGTGCCTCGATCGACTTCGTCGACACGATCGAGAAGCAGGGCTTCACGATCGACAACCCGAACGCCACGGGCTCCTGCGCCTGCGGCGACTCCTTCAGCTGAGCCGCTGACACGCCGGAGGGCGGTGTCCCGATCGTGGGGCACCGCCCTCCGGCGCGTTCCTGTGACGGCGGGTGACTCACTCGATCCGTCTCCGTACCCGACGGCTCACTTGAGCGGTACCCGGGTGCCGCTCTGCGCATCGACGACTTCCCGGTCGCCCAGCGGCTCCTTCAGCGTCACCTTCTCCGTCAGCTCCTTGGCGATCATGATGCAGACGCGGCCGGGGTCGGGGCGGGACTCGATGATCTTCACCTTGACCTGGGTGGCGGACTCCTCCGCCTCACCCGAATAGCCACTGCACACCCCACCCCAGAAGCGCAGGGTCAGTGTCCGGCCGTCCTTCGACACGGCGTACGACTCCACGCCCCGCTGGGTCGTCTCGGGCAGCTGCGAGCCGGTGGGCGACGGCTGCCGGGTGCTCGGCGTCGACGGCGCCGCCGGTGCCGACTTCAGGTAAGCGGGCGCGATCGCCGGGTGCGTGACCGTGAACGGCTCCGCCCCGCCCTCCGGCTTCGCCTCGAACAGCCAGGAGGGTACGAGTGCGGGACGACCGTCGACCGAGTGCACCGCGAGACCGAAGACGGCCTTGCTGACGACCACCGGCCGGGGGCCGCCCGAGCGGCCGTTCGGCTCGCACGGCGCGATCGGCTTCGCCGGACGCGTGTCCGGCTTCCCGGGGTCCGTTCCGGGCGCTGCCGGGCCGGTGACCGGCGTGTCCGGCCCCATGGTGGGAGCGTCCGGTGCCTGGGCCGGATCGTCCACACCCTCGACCGGTACGGGAGTCGCGCAGCCGCCGATGCCGCCGCGACGCTGTCCTGCCGCGTTCAGCTGCTCAAGCGTCTCCCGCGCGCTGACGACCGGGTAGCTGGCGCCTTTCGCGGGCTCCTTCAGCTGCCCGCTGCCCCCCGTGACCTTCCCGTCGCTGCCGACCTGGATGCCGGTCGACCAGCCGTACGTCGGGAGCCCACCGACCACCGGATCGGCGTTCACCACCCGGGTCGCGCCCATCGTCTGGGTGGCGTCCAGCGCGGCGTCGCCCTGACCCACGGCGGCCAGCACGGGAGCCGCGGCCTTCTTCGCCGTCTCCTCGCTCACCACGGGTGCGCCACCGCTTCCGGGCTGCCCCGTGGACGGTTCCCCGCCGCTCGGGCACGGCTTGCCCTTGAGGCAGTCGTCACCCTTGGGCGACGTGCCGAACCGCATGAACGTCCAGGTGCCCGGCGCCTCCCTGTTCACGTGGAGCAGGGGACCGCCGCCGTCCTTGTCCGTGCCGATCTTCCACACGGTGCCGGCGAGCCGTGGGGTGCCTGGCACGCCGAGAGCCGCGGCCAGCTTCGCCACCTCTGCCTCGCCGACGGTGCCGGCCGCGCGGTACACCGCCGCCTCGTCCGGACCCTCCGGCAACGGGCCCTCGGCCCGGTACACCACGCCGTGCGGATCCGGTTCGCCCGGTGCGATGCCGGCGTCCGGACCGGTCTCCGTGTGTCCGTCCAGTGCCAAGGGGGGCGGGTTCCGGTCGGCGGCCGGTGTGGTGCTGCCGCCTTCGGACGCCGTGGTGGCGAGGTACGCACCACCCCCGCCGGCGATCAGGACCGCCGCGGCCACCGAAACGACGGCCAGGGGTGACCGCCGCCGACGCGTGGCGTCGGAACCATCGGTGCCGTCGGCGCTCTTGAGGGGCCGCTCTTCACTGCTCACCGCGCATCGCTCCTTCGTGACCCGTAACGGGGGACACCGATGGGACGGAACGGGAGAGCGCACGGTTCCAGGGCTGCGCCGTGTGGCGTACGGGGGGACACCCGGATGCGTGGCGGCGCGGCGGCCGCTGCGCGCGGCCGGAGGGGAGCCCGGAGCGGGACGCGGAGGCGCCTCGGGTCAGTCTCCGTACGGGGCCATCGAGTCGACCAGCCGCGCGGAGGCGGCGGGGACGACCACGCCGTGGATCAGCGACGGCGGTACCGGCGCCGGCGAAGCCACGGGCGGCACCGCCCAGTGGGGCGCCATGCGGGCGCTGTCGCCGCACAGCTCGGCCAGGCTGATCTCGGTCTCCCCGTGCCCGTGCGGTGCGCCGTACGAGCGGGCCGGGTCGGTGTACGAGGCGGTGTGCTTCGGCATAGGGGCACCGTACGCACGGGAGGAGGCGCAAAAAAGACCTACTATTGGGTAGTTTCCGCACTTCAGGACGACGCCGCCGACCCGGTAGCGTTAGCTGTCAACTCCGCCTCCCCACCAGGAGCACCTAGCCGTGCGAATCGCAGTCACCGGCTCCATCGCCACTGACCACCTCATGACCTTCCCCGGCCGTTTCGCCGACCAGCTGGTCGCGGACCAGCTGCACACGGTCTCCCTCTCCTTCCTGGTCGACAACCTGGACGTGCGCAGAGGAGGGGTCGGCGCCAACATCTGCTTCGGCATGGGGCAGCTCGGCACCCGACCGATACTGGTCGGTGCCGCGGGATCCGACTTCGACGAGTACCGCGCCTGGCTGGACCGGCACGGCGTCGACACGTCGGCCGTCCGGATCTCCGAGGTCCTGCACACCGCCCGGTTCGTCTGCACCACGGACGCCGACCACAACCAGATCGGCTCCTTCTACACGGGCGCGATGAGCGAGGCGCGCCAGATCGAGCTCAAGTTGGTCGCTGACCGGGTCGGTGGGCTGGACCTGGTGCTGATCGGGGCCGACGACCCGGAGGCCATGCTGCGGCACACCGAGGAGTGCCGGGCCAGGAGCATCCCGTTCGCCGCGGACTTCTCCCAGCAGATCGCCCGCATGAACGGGGACGAGATCCGGATACTGCTGGACGGGGCGACCTACCTCTTCTCCAACGAGTACGAGAAGGGCCTCATCGAGACGAAGACCGGGTGGAGCGACGAGGAGATCCTCGGCCGGGTGGAACACCGGGTCACCACGCTCGGCTCGCGCGGCGTCCGCATCGAGCGGGTCGGTGAGCCCGTCATCGAGGTGGGCTGCCCCGAGGAGGATTCCAAGGTCGACCCGACCGGCGTCGGTGACGCCTTCCGGGCGGGCTTCCTCTCCGGTCTGTCGTGGGGAGTGAGCCTGGAACGCGCCGCGCAGGTGGGCTGCATGCTCGCCACGCTGGTCATCGAGACCCTCGGCACCCAGGAGTACACCCTGCGGCGCGCCCACTTCATGGACCGGTTCACCAAGGCGTACGGCCACGACGCGGCGGCGGACGTCCGGACCCACCTGTCGTGATCGCCCGCGCCGGGCGGAGCCGCCGCGTCGGCCGTTCCGTCCGGCGTGCCGGCGGCTGATCGGGGGCCGGGTGCGGCGGGTACCCCGCGTGCCGGCCCCGTCGACCGCCGGACGGGCGGCGACCCGCTCGGCTCAGTCGCGGCGGCGTACCGTGTACGCCGTGCCGTGCCCGGCCGGGGACTCGCCCAGGTACTCCTGCCCCCGCATCTCGCACCACGCGGGGATGTCCAGCCGCGCCGCCTCGTCGTCGGACAGCACCGTGATCGTCCCGCCCACCGGGACGCCGTCGATGGCCTTGGCCAGCTCGATGACGGGAACGGGGCAGCGCCTGCCCAGGGCGTCCACCGTCAGCTGCACCTGCCCTCGCGACGGTTCGACGGGGCCGGCGGCGGGGGCGCCGAGGTTCTGCCGGACGGTGGCGACCACCTCAGGGAGCACCTGCAGGAAGCGGTCCACGTCCGCGTCCGACGTGCCCGCCGGCAGCGAGACCCGTACGTTCCCCCCGCTGAGCACACCCATGGCGCGCAGCACGTGGCTGGGGACGAGGGTCGAGCTCGTGCACGACGATCCCGAGGAGACGGAGAACCCGGCCCGGTCCAGCTCGTGCAGCACCGTCTCCCCGTCGACGTAGAGACAGGAGAAGGTGACGAGGTGGGGGAGGCGGCGTACCGGGTCGCCGACCACCTCGACGTCCGGAACCAGTTCCGGCACCCGCGCACGGATGCGGTCCACGAGCAGCCGTAGGCGCCGGTCCTCGGCAGCTGCCGTGTCCCGCACCGCCCGGAGGGACGCCGCGGCGGCGACGATCGCCGGGATGTTCTCGAAGCCGGGCGCGCGTCCCGACTCCCTTTCGTCCACGGGCCCGTCGGGAGCGAAGCGAACACCCTTGCGGACGGCGAGGAGTCCCACTCCCGCAGGTCCGCCCCATTTGTGGGCACTGGCCGTGAGCAGCGACCAGTCGGCCTCGACCGGACCCCATCCGAGCGACTGGGCGGCGTCGACGAGCAGGGGCACCCCGGCGGACCGGCACAGCTCGGCCACTTCGGTGACCGGCTGCTCGGTACCCACCTCGTGGTTCGCCGACTGGAGGCAGGCGAGTGCGGTGTCCTCCCGCAGCGCCGTGCCGAACACGCCCGGCGACACCGCGCCCCACCGGTCCACCGGGATCTCGGTCACCGACAGACCCTCCACGGCGTGCAGCACCGCCGAGTGCTCGACCGCCGACACGACGAGATGGCCGCCGATCCGCCGCCGGCCCGCCAGGGCACCGGCGATGCCGGAGTGGAGGGCGCGCGTCCCCGACGAGGTGAAGACCAGCTCGTCGGGACGGCACCCCACGGCCGCAGCGGCGGTCTCGCGCGCGGCGTCCAGCAGTAGTCGCGCCCGCCGTCCCTCGCGGTACAGCCGGGCGGGGTCGGCCCACCCCTCGTCGAGGGCGGCCTGGAGGGCCTGGCGGGCGACCGGGTGCAGCGGAGCCGAGGAGGCGGCGTCGAAATAGGGCACTCTGCCACGCTAGCCCCCCACCCCCAAGAAGGTGTCAGAAGGCTGCGGCACGGGCTCAGTCCAGGGCGGCAGCCGGCCCCGCGGGCGGCGCCGGAAGGGGCCGGTCCACCCCTTCGGGTCGTCGGACGGCGCGTTAAGCACCCTCCATGCACGACCCCAAATAGCGTCCAGTAGGGTTTGGTCCGCGTAAACATCCAAACCCCTGCCCGCGCCAGGGCCGGCGACCGACCAGCGAGACGGCCGCAGCCGACCGTGCGGGCGAGACTCTCGGGAAGGCGCTACGTGAGTCCCAACGGCTCCGACCGCTCGTCGCGGCGCCCGATGCGGCGGAAGCTGCCGCAGGTGCTGACTGCGGGCTTGATCGTGGCAACCGCCACTGGTTGCTCCCCCACTTGGAGGGACTTCCCCCGCCTTGGAATGCCCACCCCGGTCACGGAGGAGGCTCCGCGGATCCTCTCCCTCTGGCAGGGCTCCTGGGCCGCCGCCCTCGCCGTGGGCGTGCTGGTATGGGGTCTGATCCTGTGGAGCGTCATCTTCCACCGGCGCAGCCGCACCAAGGTCGAGGTTCCCCCGCAGACGCGGTACAACATGCCCATCGAGGCGCTGTACACCGTCGTCCCGCTCATCATCGTCTCGGTGCTCTTCTACTTCACCGCGCGTGACGAGTCCAAGCTCCTCGCCCTCTCCAAGGAGCCGGCCCACACCGTCAACGTGGTCGGCTACCAGTGGAGCTGGGGCTTCAACTACATCGAGGACGTGGACGGGAACCCGGCCACCGGCGACGCCGCGGCCCAGGAGACCCTGAACGCGATTCCGGACAAGTACACCAACGACTTCCCGAAGGGTGCCGAGGGCGTCTACGACGCGGGCATCCCGGGTGACCGGAACCCGCAGACCGGCAACCCCGGTCCCACGCTGTGGCTGCCCAAGGGCGAGAAGGTCCGCTTCATCCTGACCTCCCGTGACGTGATCCACTCCTTCTGGGTGGTTCCCTTCCTGTTCAAGCAGGACGTCATTCCCGGCCACACCAACGTCTTCGAGGTGACTCCGAACCAGGAGGGCACCTTCAAGGGCAAGTGCGCCGAGCTCTGCGGTGTCGACCACTCCCGGATGCTCTTCAACGTCAAGGTCGTCTCCCCGGAGCGCTACCAGCAGCACCTGAAGGAGCTGGCCGAGAAGGGTCAGACCGGCTTCATCCCGTCGGGCATTGAGCAGTCGGACCCGGCCCGGAATGCGGAGAAGAACCAACTGTGAGCATCCTCAACGAACCCCAGGGTGCCGCCGCGGCTGACGACTCGTACGAGAACGAGCTCCCGGTCCGGCGTAGGCAGCCCGGCAACGTGGTGGTGAAGTGGCTGACCACCACCGACCACAAGACCATCGGCACGCTCTACCTGGCGACCTCGTTCGTCTTCTTCTGCATCGGCGGCCTCCTGGCGCTCTTCATGCGCGCCGAGCTGGCCCGTCCGGGTACGCAGATCATGTCGAACGAGCAGTTCAACCAGGCGTTCACGATGCACGGCACGATCATGCTGCTGATGTTCGCGACGCCGCTGTTCGCCGGATTCGCCAACTGGATCATGCCGCTGCAGATCGGTGCGCCCGACGTGGCGTTCCCGCGGCTGAACATGTTCGCGTACTGGCTGTACCTCTTCGGCTCGATCATCGCCGTCGCGGGCTTCCTCACTCCGAACGGTGCGGCCGACTTCGGCTGGTTCGCCTACTCCCCGCTGTCGGACGCGGTCCGCTCCCCGGGTGTCGGCGCCGACATGTGGATCATGGGTCTGGCCTTCTCCGGCTTCGGCACGATCCTCGGTTCGGTCAACTTCATCACCACGATCATCTGCATGCGCGCTCCGGGCATGACGATGTTCCGCATGCCGATCTTCGTGTGGAACGTGCTGCTGACCGGTGTGCTGGTCCTGCTCGCCTTCCCGGTGCTGGCCGCGGCCCTGTTCGCCCTGGAGGCGGACCGCAAGTTCGGTGCGCATGTGTTCGATGCGTCGAACGGTGGGGCCTTGCTCTGGCAACACCTCTTCTGGTTCTTCGGCCATCCAGAGGTGTACATCATCGCCCTACCGTTCTTCGGAATCGTGTCGGAGATCATCCCGGTCTTCAGCCGCAAGCCGATGTTCGGTTACATCGGCCTGGTGGCCGCGACGATCGCGATCGCCGGCCTGTCCGTGACCGTGTGGGCCCACCACATGTACGTCACCGGTGGTGTGCTCCTACCGTTCTTCTCCTTCATGACCTTCCTGATCGCGGTGCCCACCGGTGTGAAGTTCTTCAACTGGATCGGCACCATGTGGAAGGGCTCGTTGTCCTTCGAGACGCCGATGCTCTGGACGATCGGATTCCTGATCACCTTCACCTTCGGTGGTCTGACCGGCGTCATCCTCGCCTCGCCGCCGATGGACTTCCACGTCTCCGACTCGTACTTCGTCGTCGCGCACTTCCACTACGTCGTCTTCGGCACCGTGGTGTTCGCGATGTTCGCCGGATTCCACTTCTGGTGGCCGAAGTTCACGGGCAAGATGCTGGACGAGCGGCTCGGCAAGATCACCTTCTGGACGCTGTTCATCGGCTTCCACGGCACGTTCCTGGTCCAGCACTGGTTGGGTGCCGAGGGCATGCCGCGCCGCTACGCGGACTACCTGGCCGCCGACGGCTTCACCACGCTGAACACCATCTCGACCATTGCGTCGTTCCTGCTCGGACTGTCGATCCTGCCGTTCCTCTACAACGTCTGGAAGACGGCGAAGTACGGCAAGAAGATCGAGGTCGACGACCCGTGGGGCTACGGCCGTTCGCTCGAATGGGCGACGTCCTGCCCGCCGCCGCGGCACAACTTCCTCACCCTGCCGCGGATCCGCTCCGAATCCCCGGCGTTCGATCTGCACCACCCGGAGATCGCGGCTCTCGACCAGCTCGACCACGCCGGTCACGGTGCCATCGCCGCTGACAAGGAGGCCGGCAAGTGAAGATCCAAGGCAGGATGTTCATCTGGCTGAGCGTCTTCATCCTCGCCATGGCCGTCCTTTACGGCGTGTGGTCCAAGGAGCCGGCCGGTACGACGGCGCTCTTCCTCGCCTTCGGCCTGAGCATCATGATCGGCTACTACCTGGCCTTCACGGCCCGGCGAGTGGACGCCATGGCGCAGGACGACAAGGAGGCCGACGTCGCGGACGAGGCGGGCGAGGTGGGCTTCTTCAGCCCGCACAGCTGGCAGCCGCTCTCGCTGGCGGTCGGCGGAGCGCTCGCCTTCCTGTCCATCGCCATGGGCTGGTGGATCATGTACTTCTCGGCCCCGCTGATCTTGGTCGGCTTGTTCGGCTGGGTCTTCGAGTACTACCGCGGCGAGAACCAGAACCAGTAGCGGACGCCCGCTCCGCACAGCGCAGGGGCCCGGACACTCACCCGATCAGGTGATGTCCGGGCCCCTCGTTTGCAGTCATCCGGCGCGCCGCTGCCGGGCGTTCTTCATAGCGTGTGCTCATGAACGAGATGCCGCGCAAGCGCACCCTAGTGAGCTGTACCGTGCTGGCCCTGGCGCTCGGGTGGGGCACGGCCGCGTGCAGCGGGCAGGACGGCAACCCGTTGTCGGCGAGACCGTACGACGCGGCGCGTCAGGTCACCTTCAACGCACCCGTCAAGGGCGCGAAGGCGGACCCGGACAAGCCCCTGGAGGTCACCGCGAAGGGCAAGGACGGCCGGATCACGGACGTGACGGCCGTCGACGCGGCGGGCCACTACCTGGCGGGCGAACTCTCCGCGGACGGCACCCGGTGGCGCTCGACGGGCCCCCTGGCGGCCGGGACGCGCTACACGGTCAAGGTGTCCACGGAGAACGGAGAGGGGGCCCCGGGGCGCCGTACGGTCAGTTTCGACACGGCCGCGCCGAAGCGGATGCTGAAGGTGACGCTGGGCCCCAAGGAGGGCACGTACGGGGTGGGACAGCCCATCACCGCCGAACTCAGCTCACCCGTTCCGAACAAGCAGGACAGGGCTGCCGTGGAGCGTTCGCTGAAGGTCGAGTCCCAGCCCGAGGTGGACGGGGCCTGGTACTGGGTGGACGACACCAAGCTGCACTACCGCCCCAAGGAGTACTGGCCCGCGGGCGCCACCGTGGAGGTCCGCAGCAACCTCGCCGGCGTGAAGGTCGGCGACCGGCTCTACGGCGCGGCCGCCAAGCCCCTCAAGCTGACCATCGGCGACCGGATAGAAGCGATAACCGACGCCGGCACGCACCAGATGACGGTTCTGCGCAACGGAGAAGTGATCAAGACCATCCCGATCACCACCGGAAAACCGGGATTCTCCACCCGCAACGGCATCAAGGTGGTGCTGGGTAAGGAGTACTTCGTGCGGATGCGCGGCACCAGCATCGGCATCCCCGTGGGCAGCGCCGACTCCTACGACCTGCCCGTCTACTATGCGACGCGCGTCACCTGGAGCGGTGAATACGTGCACGCCGCCCCCTGGTCGGTGGGCTCGCAGGGGTACGCGAACGTCAGCCACGGCTGTACCGGCATGTCCACGAGCAACGCGGCCTGGTTCTTCAAGACCGTCCGCGAGGGCGACATCGTGAAGGTCGTCAACAGCCTGGGAGCGGTGATGGAGCCGTTCGGGAACGGCCTCGGCGACTGGAACCTGGAGTGGGACCAGTGGCGTTCCGGCAGCGCCCTGGTCGAGGGCGGTCGCGTCGACGCGGGACCGGCCGAGTACGCCCGGCTCCGTCCCGAGGTGTGATCCGTACCCCGGTCCCCACCCCCGCCTGGCCCGCCCGTACGAGTCCGGAACCCGTCAGGCCGCGGCCCGACCCCTGCGCAGCAGCCCCGCCAGTGCGTCCGCAAGCTCCACCGGCTCGACCGGCAGCGTCACGGCGGCGTCCGCACGGCTCCACGTGGCCAGCCAGGCGTCCTGCGGGCGCCCCATGAGCACCAGGACGGGCGGACACCTGAAGATCTCGTCCTTGATCTGCCGGCACACGCCCATGCCGCCGGCGGGCACCGCCTCGCCGTCCAGGACGCAGACGTCGATGCCGCCCTTGTCCAGCTCCTTCAGGACGGCTGGCAAGGTGGCGCACTCGACGAACTCGACCGGGGGAACATCGGCGGCCGGGCGCCGACCGGCGGCGAGCCGCACCTGTTCGCGGGTGCCGACGTTGTCGCTGTACACCAGCACCTTGGCGGTCGACTGCATGGTTCCTCCGGTTCGTCTGGGAGAACTGCGGGGCTGCACCGATGCGCGGATGCTACCCCTCCTCACGCCTTGTCAGCACCGCTCGTGACGGGCTTTCGACGGCGCCGTTCGGGGCTGCGCACCGGTTCCGCAGAGGGACCAACACACCGAACGGCACCCCCCGGAGTGAGGGCTGGATAAGCGACCGACATAATGTCGGTCGTGGCGACAGCAACGACAGTAGAAACCGGGCACGCGCACCCGTCGGTCAATCGGCCGAACCTCACCAGCGTCGGAACCATCATCTGGCTGAGTTCCGAGCTGATGTTCTTCGCGGCCCTCTTCGCGATGTACTTCACCCTGCGATCGGTGATGGGTGCCGAGTACTGGGCAGAGAAGGCTTCGGCCCTGAACTTCCCCTTCTCGGCGACCAACACCACGATCCTGGTGCTCTCCTCCCTCACCTGCCAGCTCGGCGTCTTCGCCGCCGAGCGCGGTGACGTGAAGAAGCTCCGCGCCTGGTTCGTGATCACGTTCGTGATGGGTGCGATCTTCATCGGCGGCCAGGTGTTCGAGTACACCGAGCTGGTCAAGGAGGACGGCCTTTCGCTGTCCTCCGACCCCTACGGCTCGGTCTTCTACCTGACCACCGGCTTCCACGGTCTGCACGTGACGGGCGGTCTCATCGCCTTCCTGCTGGTTCTCGGCAGGACGTACGCGGCCCGGAGGTTCACCCACGAGCAGGCAACCGCCGCCATCGTCGTGTCCTACTACTGGCACTTCGTCGATGTCGTCTGGATCGGCCTCTTCGCCACGATCTACATGATCAAGTAGCCGGGCCCGTACCCGCACACATTCCAGAAGCATCGACGCAGAAGATCCTGACACCGGGGTAATCCGTGAAAAAGCTCTCCGCACGACGACGCCATCCGCTGGCGGCGGTCGTCGTCCTACTCCTCGCGCTGGCGGCCACTGGGGGGCTGTACGCCGCGTTCGCGCCCGCGGACAAGGCTCAGGCAGACGAAACCGCCCAGTCCCTCGCCATCGAGGAGGGGAAGAAGCTCTACACCGTCGGCTGTGCCAGCTGCCACGGAAACGGCGGTCAGGGCACCTCTGACGGCCCCTCCCTGGTCGGCGTCGGCTCGGCGGCCGTGGACTTCCAGGTCGGCACCGGCCGCATGCCCGCCCAGCAGCCGGGCGCCCAGGTGCCGAAGAAGAAGGTCATCTACACCCAGGGGCAGATCGACCAGCTCGCGGCGTACATCTCCTCCCTCGGTGCCGGTCCGATCGTGCCGACCGAGAAGCAGTACAGCCCGGACGGTGCCGACATCGCCAAGGGCGGTGACCTGTTCCGCACCAACTGTGCCCAGTGCCACAACTTCACGGGTGAGGGCGGTGCCCTGACGCACGGCAAGTACGCCCCGAACCTCGAAGGCGTGAGCCCGAAGCACATCTACGAGGCCATGCAGACCGGCCCGCAGAACATGCCCTCCTTCCCGGACACGACCATGCCGGAGCAGGAGAAGAGGGACATCATCGCCTACATCCAGACCGTGAACAGCGGCGAGTCGGAGAACCCCGGCGGCCTCAGCCTGGGCGGCCTCGGTCCCGTCAGCGAGGGGCTTTTCGCCTGGGTCTTCGGTCTGGGTGCGCTGATCGCAGTTGCCGTCTGGGTCGCGGCCCACACCGCTAAGGCCAAGAAGTCATGAGTAGCCAAGACATTCCCGAAGAGACCCTGCCTGCCGAGCAGGACCACGCGCGCGAGGCAGCGGCGAAGGACAACCCCTTCGCCGACCCGGGCATCCCTGCCCACAAGCCGCGCATCCAGGACATCGACGAGCGGGCCGCCAAGCGGTCCGAGCGCACGGTCGCCCTCCTGTTCACGCTGTCGATGCTGGCCACGATCGGCTTCATCGCTTCGTACGTGATCTTCCCGGTCGACAAGATCGTCTACATCTGGCCGTTCGGTCACGTGAGCGCGCTCAACTTCGCGCTGGGCATGACCCTCGGCGTCGCGCTGTTCTGCATCGGCGCGGGCGCGGTCCACTGGGCCCGCACCCTGATGTCCGACCACGAGATCGCCGACGAGCGCCACCCGATCGAGGCCGCGCCCGAGGTCAAGACCAAGGTCATGAACGACTTCGCGGCCGGTGCCACGGAGTCCGGCTTCGGTCGGCGCAAGCTCCTTCGCAACACCATGTTCGGTGCGCTGGCCGTGGTGCCGCTCTCCGGTGTCATGCTGCTGCGCGACCTGGGTCCGCTGCCCGAGGACAAGCTCCGCCACACGCTGTGGTCCAAGGGCAAGCAGCTCATCAACATGAACACGAACCAGCCGCTGCGCCCCGAGGACGTCGCCGTCGGTTCGCTGACCTTCGCCATGCCCGAGGGCCTGGAAGAGGAAGACCACAGCTTCCAGACCGAGATCGCCAAGGCCGCCCTGATGATCGTCCGGATCCAGCCGGAGAACATCAAGGACAAGCGCGAGCTCGAGTGGTCGCACGACGGCATCGTCGCCTTCTCGAAGATCTGCACCCACGTGGGCTGCCCGATCTCCCTGTACGAGCAGCAGACGCACCACGTGCTCTGCCCGTGCCACCAGTCCACCTTCGACCTCTCCGACGGCGCCCGCGTCATCTTCGGCCCGGCCGGCCACGCCCTTCCCCAGCTGCGGATCGGCGTGAATGACGAGGGCTTCCTCGAGGCGCTCGGCGACTTCGAAGAGCCCGTCGGTCCTGCCTTCTGGGAGCGCGGATGAGCACTTCAACGGATACACAGCGAAAGGCACCCGCGGGCGAGCGGGTCGCCGACTGGGCCGACGGCCGCCTCGGGATCTACTCCCTGGCCAAGGCCAACATGCGCAAGATCTTCCCGGACCACTGGTCCTTCATGCTGGGCGAGGTCGCGCTCTACAGCTTCATCGTCATCATCCTCACGGGTGTGTACCTGACGCTGTTCTTCCACCCGTCGATGAACGAGGTGGAGTACCACGGCAGTTACGTCCCGATGCAGGGCCGGCTGATGTCGGAGGCGTTCGCCTCGACCCTGGACATCAGCTTCGACGTCCGCGGCGGTCTGCTCATCCGGCAGATCCACCACTGGGCGGCGCTGATCTTCCTCGCGGCCATGATGGTCCACATGATGCGCGTCTTCTTCACCGGCGCCTTCCGCAAGCCGCGCGAGGTCAACTGGCTGTTCGGCTTCCTGCTGCTCGTCCTCGGCATGTTCACCGGCTTCACCGGTTACTCGCTGCCGGACGACCTGCTCTCCGGTACCGGCGTCCGCTTCATGGAAGGCGCGATCCTGTCGGTCCCGGTCGTCGGCACCTACCTGTCGTTCTTCCTGTTCGGCGGAGAGTTCCCGGGCGGCGACTTCGTGGCCCGCTTCTACTCGATCCACATCCTGCTGCTGCCGGGCATCATGCTCGGGCTGCTGGTGGCGCACCTGATCCTGGTCTTCTACCACAAGCACACGCAGTTCGCGGGTCCCGGACGGACCAACAAGAACGTCGTCGGCATGCCGTTGCTGCCGATCTACATGGCCAAGGCCGGAGGCTTCTTCTTCCTGGTCTTCGGCGTCATCGCGGTCGTCTCGGCGGTCGCCCAGATCAACCCGATCTGGGCCATCGGCCCCTACCGGCCGGACCAGGTGTCCACCGGTGCCCAGCCAGACTGGTACATGGGCTTCTCCGAGGGCCTGATCCGGGTGATGCCCGGGTGGGAGATCAACCTCTGGGGCCACACCCTGGTCCTGGGCGTCTTCATCCCGCTGGTGATCTTCCCGCTGGTCCTGGCGACCATCGCGGTCTACCCGTTCATCGAGTCCTGGGTCACCGGGGACAAGCGCGAGCACCACATCCTGGACCGCCCGCGCAACGCCCCGACCCGTACCGCCTTCGGCGTGGCCTGGCTGACCTGGTACTTCGTGTTGTTGATCGGTGGCGGGAACGACCTCTGGGCGACCCACTTCCACCTGTCGATCAACTCGATCACCTGGTTCGTCCGGATCTTCTTCTTCGTCGGCCCGGTCATCGCCTTCATCGTCACCAAGCGGATCTGCCTGGGTCTGCAGCGACGCGACAAGGACAAGGTGCTGCACGGACGCGAGTCCGGCATCATCAAGCGACTGCCGCACGGTGAGTTCGTCGAGGTCCACGAGCCGCTGACGCAGGAGGCCCTGCACACGCTCACCGCACACCACCAGTACGACCCGGTCGAGATCGGCCCGACGGTCGACGAGAACGGCGTCGAGCGCAAGGTGTCGAGGACGCAGCGCCTCCGGGCACGGCTCAGCAAGGCCTACTACGGCTCGGGGAACCAGGTCCCCAAGGCCACCGTCGAGGAGTTCAAGGAGATCACGAGCGGCCACGGCCACCACTGATCCCCTGCGCTGATCGCAGCAACTGCCACGGCGAGAGCCCCGTCCATCCGCTGGACGGGGCTCTTCGCCGTCCATGCGGGTGGATAGGGTGGGGGCATCCCCATTCGTACGATCCCAGGAGCGACCATGAGCGCCGTGACCCCCGCTGGAGGCAGTACCGCGGCGGGCCGCTCCTGGCCCGCGGTACTCGACGCCCTGCTGTACGGCAGGGACCAGAGCGCGGACGCCACCGCCTGGGCGATGGACCGGATCCTGCGCGGTGAGGCCACCGATGCGCAGATCGCCGGCTTCGTGGTCGCCCTGCGCGCCAAGGGCGAGACCGTCGAGGAGATCTCCGGTCTGGTGCGCACGATGTACGAGCACGCCAGGCTGATCGACGTACCGGGGCCCAGCGTCGACATCGTCGGCACCGGCGGTGACGGCGCCAAGACCGTCAACATCTCGACGATGTCGGCGATCGTCGTCGCGGGGACCGGTGCGAAGGTCGTCAAGCACGGCAACCGGGCCGCCTCCAGCCAGAGTGGTGCGTCCGACGTGCTGGAGAAGCTCGGGGTCAATCTGGAGCTGACCCCGGAGCGGGTCGCCGAGGTCGCGGAGGAAGCGGGGATCACCTTCTGCTTCGCCGTGAAGTTCCACCCCGCACTGCGGCACGTGGCGGCGGCGCGCAAGGAGCTCGGTATCCGCACCACCTTCAACTTCCTGGGGCCGCTGACCAACCCGGCTCGGGTGGAGGCCCAGGCCACCGGTGTCGCCGACGCGCGGATGGCGCCGATCATGGCAGGGGTACTGGCCGAGCGCGGCTCCAGCGCCCTGGTGTTCCGCGGGGACGACGGGCTGGACGAGCTCACCACCACCGCGACCTCCCGGGTGTGGGTGGTGCGGGACGGCTCGGTGCGCGAGGAGCACTTCGATCCCCGGGACGTGGGCATCGACATTGTTCCGGTGGAGGCCCTGCGCGGGGCGGACGCCTCGTACAACGCGGACGTGGCGCGTCGATTGCTCGCCGGCGAGACCGGCCCGGTGCGGGACGCCGTCCTGCTGAACTCGGCAGCGGCACTCGCCGCCTTGGAGCCCGCTGGGGGCACCTTGGTGGAGCAGTTGCGGGTGGGCATCGAGAAGGCCGCGGAGTCGATCGACTCCGGGGCGGCGAAGCAGGCGCTGGACCGCTGGGTGGCGGTCAGCAACGCGTGAGCGCGTAGGGATGGCGGTGCGGGGCCCCGCACCCGCCCGAGGCGGCGGGAGGGGACCGGCCCGCAGCAGCCCGCGAGGGGGTCGGTTCCGACCGGCCCCCTCGTTCGTCCCGGGATCCGGACACGAGTTGCGGGTACCCGATCACATGGCATAGCTTCGCGACAGGTCATGAGCGACAGCGACGAGGCCCCGGCCCGCTGTCCGGCAACCCTCCGTCCGTGGCGGGGTGCCCCGGGTGAAGACCGGGCCGTAGGCAGCGAGGTCTACGGCAAGCGCGGACCCCGCGGACATCTGTGCATGTCCCATCCCTGGGGTCCTGGTCCTCGAGGGAGCTGTCTCGTGAGCAAGCGAATGCGCTAGGGCCGTCGGCCCCGTTCCCCCTCCGCACGCAGTTGCCGTGCGTCGAGGCAACACCCGTGTGTCGGGCGGCAGTCGTGCCGTCGCGCCGGGTTCCCACAGCCCTTTCGCCCCACTCCGCCGGGAGATACCGCCATGTCCGCACGCCTGAACATCGCCGAGACCACCACCCCCGCCCTCGCCGCCGCACCCTCCGACCCCTGCTGTGACGCCCCGCTGCCGGTGCTCGGCCGGGACGTCACCGTTCCGCTCGTGACGGGTGGCGAGGTCACGTACGCCGCCCTCGACTACGCGGCGAGCGCGCCGGCCCTGCAGCGGGTCTGGGACGACGTGGCCGCCTACGCCCCGTACTACGGCAGCGTGCACCGCGGGGCGGGGTACCTGTCACAGCTGTCCACGGACCTGTTCGAGGGCAGCCGCGCAGCGGTGCACGCGTTCCTCGACTGCCGGGCGGACGACCAGGTCGTCTTCACCCGTTCGACCACCGATTCGCTGAACCTCCTGGCGGCCGCGCTGCCCGCGGGCTGCCAGGTCTTCGTCTTCGAGACGGAGCACCACGCGTCGCTGCTGCCCTGGGAGTCCCCCCGGGCCGCCGGGCCGGGCGGGGAGGGCGCCCGGGTGACCTACCTCGACGCGCCGGGCTCCCCCGGCGAGGCGGTGCGGACCCTGGAGGTCGCCCTCGCCGACCGCGACCCGTACGGCCCCGCCCTGGTCTGCGTGACCGGCGCTTCCAACGTCACCGGCGAGCTCTGGCCGGTGCGTGAACTGGCGTCGGCCGCACACGCCCACGGCGCCAGGATCGTGCTGGACGCGGCCCAACTCGCCCCGCACCACCCCGTCTCCGTACGGGACCTGGACGTCGACTGGGTGGCCTTCTCCGGGCACAAGCTCTACGCGCCGTTCGGCTCCGGCGTGCTCGTGGGGCGTGCGGACTGGCTGCAGGCGGCGGAGCCGTACCTCGCGGGCGGCGGTGCCTCGCGGAGCGTGACGAGGCGCACCGACGGCAGGGTGCAGGTGGACTGGCACACCACCGCGGCGCGCCACGAGGCGGGCTCGCCGAACGTCATCGGCGCCTATGCGATCGCCTCGGCCTGCCGGGCGCTGACGGAGGCCGGTTTCGACGCGCTCGTCGCCCGGGAGCAGCACCTCGTCGACAGGGTCCGTGCGGGGCTCGCGGAGATCCCCGAAGTCAGGGTGCTGTCGTTGTTCGGGGACGACTCCCCGAGGGTCGGGGTGCTCTCCTTCGTGGTGGAGGGCTGGAACAGCTCGCACGTCGCCGCCGCGCTGTCCGCCGAGTACGGCATCGGTGTGCGGGACGGCCTCTTCTGCGCCCATCCGCTGGTGCGGACGTTGCTCGGCAGCGACCCGCAGCAGGCCGGCGAGTGCGGTGCAGCGGAGGCCGCGCCGGGAGAGCGAAGCGGGGCGGGGGTCCCCTCGGCTGAAGGCCGGGGGAGGTCGTTGAACGCGATCCGGGTCAGCTTCGGCGCGGGGACCCCGGACGAGCACGTGGAGCGGTTCGTCCGGGCGGTTGCGGAGCTGGTGCGCGACGGGGCGCGGTGGAGCTACCGCACCGAGGACGGCAGGTGCGTACCCGCGGTGTGAGGAACCCGCCCCCGTGTGGAACGGCCCGGCCCGCCCGCGGGACGTGTGCCGGGCCGTGGGGCTGTGGGCGGCTACCCGGCGGTCGGCACGCGCTCGGTGGCGGGTCAGGCGTCGAGGCCGATGGCGAAGGCCGCTTCCAGGTCGTGCTCGGAGTAGGTCCTGAAGGCGACGTGGGTGTCCGTGGCCTCGACGCCGGGGATCTTGCTGATCCGTCCCGGGATGACATCGGCCAGGTCCTCGTGCCTGGCCACCCGGACCATCGCGATCAGGTCGTACGTACCGGTGACCGAGAAGACTTCGCTCACGCTGTCCAGAGCGGCGATGGTCTCGGCGATCTCAGGGATGCGGTCCACGCTGGTCTTGATGAGCACGATCGCGGTGATCACGGCTGTCCCTCTCCCTCGGCGACCGTCGGTGGCCGCTGTGTGCGCCTCAAGACTACTTGCCGGGGTGCCGGGGTGCCGGGCGGTGTCATTCCCCGCCGTCCCCCGTCCCGGGACGTGCCGGGGCCCCCTGCCGGAAGCGGCCCCAGGCGTAGAGGAAGCCGATCGAGAACCCCACCAGATGCGCGAGGTAGGCCACGCCCGGGCCGGCGGACGCGCTCTGCGCCTCCGCCATCCACTGCAGGACGAACCAGAAGACCAGCACGATCCAGGCGGGAAAGCGCAGCGGCAGGAACAACAGGAAGGGGAACACGCTCGTCACCCGTGCTCTCGGGAAGAGGCAGAGGAACGCACCCAGCACGCCCGAGATGGCCCCGGACGCCCCGACCAGCGTCTGGTCCGAGGAGGCGTTGGCCGCGGCGTAGGCAAGCAGCGCGAGATAGCTGCAGCCGAGGTAGAAGAGTGTGAACTGCAGGTGCCCCATTCGCTCCTCCGTCATCGCCCCGAAGACGTAGAGGAAGAGCATGTTCCCCAGGAGGTGCAACCAGCTGCCGTGGACGAAGAGCGCGGTCAGGGGGGTCAGGAGCGCGCGTGGGGAACTGCGCATCAGGTCGACCGGGATCACGCCCCAGCGTTCGAAGTAGGACGTCTGCGCCGACAGCAGTGCGTCACCGGTGCCGTAGGACGCGTTGAGTCCGGAAGCCGGTCCGACGACGAACAGGAGGCAGCACAGCCCGATCACCCCGTACGTCACGGAGGGCCCGTTCACGGCGCTTCGCACTGCCGAACGCCAAGCGATCACCGTCAGAGCATGGCGTACCGGGACGGACAGTGACAGACCGCCTCGCCGTGTCACCGCCGGCGCGTGAGGTCGTAGGGTTACGGGCAGTAGGGACGACGAGACGAGGACGGCATGATGACGACGGTTCCCACGCCGACGAGCACCACCCGGTGGCGCTGCACCCTGTGCGGCAATCTGACCCGCTTCGACGTGACCCGCTCCTCGAAGGTCGTCGAGTACGTCCACCTGGACTTGGCGGGGGAGCCGAAGGTGGAGGAGCGTGAGGTCGTCAGTGAGACCATCGAGTCGGTCCGCTGCCGCTGGTGCAACGCCGTGGACCAGATCGAACTGGTGGACAGGCCGGGCTCCGGTTCCTGAGGGAGCCGGCGGACCCGTACGGAGACAGTGGGGTGACGGATCGTGGAGCAGCCTGACAGCGGCGCCGGGCCGGCCGGTGCCGGCGACGCCGCGGAGGCGCTCGAACGCCCGCTGCCGGAAGGCGTGCGGCGCCGGGTCGTCGCCCTGGTCTCCGACGCCTTCGGCGGGCTGACCCTCACGGAGCTCCCCGTGCAGTTGCGGCAGTACGCCCGGTTCACCCCGACCAGGCGGGCCAAGTTCGCGGGCAACGCGATGGCTGCGGCGCTGGAGGGCGATCCGGTGTTCCGCCAGCGCGTCGGCGAACGGCTGCGCGATACCCAGCCGGAACTGGCGGGTGCGCTGGACTCCGGGGCGCCGCCCGCCGCCGCCGATCCCGTCGACGTGGCCGCAGCCGCCTACGTGCTGCGCCCGGTCGGCTGGGTGAAGCTGGTGGCCGCCGCCGGTGAGGAGGCCCAGCGGGCGGATGCCGAGCGCGCCGACGAGGAGGGCCGCCGCGAGCTGGAACGGGTCCGCGAGGAACTGGACCGGCTCAAGGAGCAGGCCAAGGCCGAAACCGAGCGGCTGCGCGCCGAGCTGGAGTCCGCCCGCAAGGACGCCGAATCGCTTCAGCGGAAGCTGCGGAGCGCCCAGAGCGATGTGAAGCGGGGTGAGGCGGCCCTGCGCCGCAGTGCGGCGGAGATGGAGTCGGCCAGGGTCGAGGCGCAGTCCCAGGTGTCCGCTGCGGAGAGCGAGGCGCGCCGACTCCGCGCCCGGCTCGGCGAGGCGGAGTCCGCCGTCGAGGCGAGCCGGCGGGCCGCGCGCGAGGGCCGTTCCATCGAGGACATGCGCGTGCGGCTGCTGCTGGACACCGTGCTGGACGCCGCCGCGGGGCTGCGCCGCGAGCTGGCCCTGCCGCCCGCCTCCCTGCATCCTGCGGACACCGTCGACGCGGTGGAGCCCGGCCGGATGACTCCCAAGGACATCGCGGCACGCGCACTGTCCGAGACCGACCCGGCGTTGTTGGACCAGTTGCTGGCCCTGCCCCAGGCGCATCTCGTGGTGGACGGCTACAACGTCACGAAGTCGGGGTATCCGACGATGCCGCTGGAGAAGCAGCGGCTGCGGCTGCTCGGTGGTCTCGCGATGCTGGCCGCGCAGACCGGTGCCGAGATCACCTGCGTCTTCGACGGTGCGGAGCTCGCCGCCCCGGTGCTGCTCGCTCCGCCGCGTGGGGTGCGGGTGCTGTTCTCCAAGCCGGGCGTGACCGCAGACGAGCTCATCCGGCAGCTCGTTCGGGCCGAGCCGCCGGGGCGGCCCGTCGTCGTGGTGTCGACCGACCGCGAGGTCGCCGACGGGGTGGCGAAGGCCGGGGCCCGGCCCGTTGCGTCCGTCATGCTGCTGAAGCGCCTTTCGCGCGTCTAGTAACTCATGGGCACAATGCCCGATTTCGCGGAACGTACCGTCAAGTGGCGGCTACTGGGCGTGGGGTGGATGTAAAAAATGCGCTCCGCGGGCCAGATTTTTCCCATGAGGATTTGAAGTGATCACAGGAACATCACTAGGGTCAGGCCTCGAACCTTCGCACGGTTGATCATCCATCCGGGATGGCAGCGAAGGAACCGCCGATTTCGCCCAGTTCAGCCCCGTCCGTCACGGTGCCCGGGAGGTCCTCCTCTCGTGCCGGTGTTCGGGGGCGCCCCGTCGCCGGGGTTGAGGTGTGTGGAGCCGGGGAGTCAACCCCCATCACCCGGCAGGCGGCTCGAGGAAGAAGGAGCTCGCCTTCGTGGCGTCCCACCGTCGACCCAAGCAGCCGAGCCGCACCCGTGTGACCGTGCTCACCGCGACCGCCGCCGCGGCCGTCGCCCTCACGTCCCAAGCAGCCCAGGCCGCTCCCAAGCCGAGCAAGGACGAGGTCAAGGCGAAGGTCGACAAGCTCTACCACGAGGCGGAGAAGGCCACCGAGGAGTACAACGGGGCCAAGGAGCAGCAGACCAAGCTCCAGAAGGAAATCGGTGCGATCCAGGACAAGGTCGCCCGCGGGCAGGACGAGCTCAACACCCTGCGCGACAGCCTCGGTTCGGTGGCCAGCGCCCAGTACCGCTCCGGTGGGATCGACCCGTCCATCCAGCTCTTCCTCTCCTCCGACCCGGACACCTACCTCGACAAGGCGTCCGCGATCGACCAGCTCGGCGCCAAGCAGGCCGCCACGCTGGAGAACATCCAGTCGAAGCAGCGCAGCCTCGCCCAGGAACGCGCCGAGGCCGCACGGAAGCTCGCCGACCTCGAGGACGTCCGCAAGACGCTCGGTGAGAAGAAGGAAAGCTTCCAGGGCAAGCTCGCCGAGGCGCGGGAGCTCCTCAACACGCTGACGGCCGCCGAGCGGGCGAAGATGCAGGAGGACGAACAGCGCGCCAGTCGCGCCGCGGGCGACCGCGTCGACCTCGGCAACGAAGTGCCGGCCTCGCAGCGCGGAGCCGCCGCCCTGAACGCCGCCGCGACCCAGATCGGCAAGCCGTACCTCTCCGGTGCCGAGGGCCCCAACTCCTACGACTGCTCCGGTCTGACGCAGTGGTCCTACCGCCAGGCGGGCGTGAGCATCTCGCGCACCACCTACACCCAGCAGAACGACGGCGTGAAGATCGGCCGCAGTCAGCTCAAGCCCGGCGACCTGGTCTTCTTCAACAACCTTTCGCACGTGGGCCTGTACGCGGGCAACAACCAGATCCTGCACGCCCCGCACCCCGGTGCGAGCGTCCGCTACGAGTCGATGGACTACATGGGGACGTTCCAGTTCGGCGTCCGTATCTGACGACGGGTCCGACCACCCCGCGACGGACGCCCAATCGGGCGAATTGCGGGATCCCTCTCTGACGTACCGCCCCGCCGGTGACCTGTGGGTCTCCGGCGGGGCGTCACTGTCCGTACCCAGTAGGGGTGTTGGCGCCCCCGGTGTTCGCGCCGTTACTCTCTGCCGCGCAGCAGTCGACCGGCTGTGTCCAGCAGAGAGGAGTGCGGCTCCCGTGGCGTCCCATCGCCGATACCCGGCGTCCGGTTTCAACCGTGGTGCGCGGGTCACCCTCCTGTCGACCGCGGCGGCGACCGCCGCCGCCGCGCTCGGTACCGCACCGGCCGAGGCCGATCCGGCGGACACCCCCGAAGCCGTTCGCGCCGAGGTCGACCGGCTGTACGAGCACGCCGAGAAGGCCACCGAGCAGTACAACGAGGCCGGCGAGCGCGCGGACCGGCTGCGCCGGGAGGTCGCGGAAGCCCAGGACCGCGCGGCGCGCGGGCAGGAGCGGATCAACCGGATGCGGAACACGCTGGGTTCGGTGGCCGGTGCCCAGTACCGCTCCGGCGGAATGGACCCCGCTCTGGCGCTCCTGCTCTCGGCGGAGCCGGACACGTACCTGGGCAAGGCCGAAGTCCTCACCCGGCTCGGCGAGCGCCACACCGCCGCCCTGCGCGAGCTCCGGCAGGCCCAGCGCCGTCTCGGCCAGGAGCGGTCGGAGGTGTCCCGCAAGCTCGTCGAGCGGGAGCGGGCGCGGTCCGCGGTCGCCCGGCACAAGCGCTCCGTCGAGGCGAAGCTGGCGGCTGCTCGGCGGTTGCTGAACTCCCTCCCGGCCACCTGGCGCGAGGCGTACGACCGGGCCTCGCGCTCCGGCCGAGCGGGGGTGCTGGACCTGCCAGGCGGTTCCGCGCCGTCGTCGTCGCGGGCCGCCGCGGCCGTGGCAGCCGCCCGCAGCGTGATCGGCAAGCCGTACGTGTGGGGTGCGAACGGTCCGCGCGGCTTCGACTGCTCGGGGCTCACCCAGTGGTCCTACGCCCAGGCGGGCGTCGGGCTGCCGCGCACCTCGCAGGCCCAGCGGTACGCCGGACGCCAGGTGTCGCTGTCCGAGGCCAGGCCCGGCGACCTCGTGACCTACCGGTCCGACGCCAGTCACGTGGCCATGTACGTCGGCGACGGGCAGGTCGTGCACGCCCCCTATCCGGGCGCCAGTGTGCGCTACGACCCGGTGGGCATGATGCCGATCGCCTCGGTGACCCGGCCCTGACCCGGGGACCGTACGATCGGCAGGGTGGCTGGTCAGCGCTTCTTCGGACGCGGGGCGGGACGGCGCGCGGCGTCCCTCACCGCTGCCGGCCTGCTCCTGGCGGTCGGTTGCGCCCGTCCTGCGCCGGACACCACCGCACGTGACATAGGACGCACGCTCGACGCCCGGGCCGCGGCCGTGCTCCGCCACGACGAGGCCGGTTACCTCGCCGCCCTCGATCCGAAGGCCGGGCGGCTGCGCGAGACCGACCGCAGGGAGTTCGAGAACCTCGCGGACGTACCACTGAGCAGCTGGGAGTACCGGCTGGGCCAGGTGCGCCGCTCCGGGCACCGGGCCACCGCCCAGGCCGAGCTGCGCTACCGGATCGACGGGTACGACAAGGCCCCGGTGACGGAGGACCACACCCTGGAGCTGGCCGAGCGGAACGGCCGCTGGTACGTGACCGCCGATCGCGCGGTCCGCGACCGCACCCAGCAGCTGTGGCAGCAGGGCGACGTCGACGTCGTGCGCGGAGCCCACAGCCTGGTGCTCGGGGTGGGGCAGGACCGGGCACGACTGGGGGAGATCGCCGCCGCCGCCGATCGCGCGGTGCCCGCAGTCTCCGCCGCGTGGGGCGAGGCCTGGGCGGGCCGCGTGGTCGTGCTCGTGCCCGCCTCGCTGGACGGGATGGGGCGGCTGCTGGGAGCGCCCGCGGCCGGCTACCGGGGGATCGCCGCGGTCACCACGGGAGAGACCGGGGCGGGTGCGCAGACGCCCGCGGACCGGGTGATCGTCAACCCGGAGGCGTACGAGGTCCTGGGACCCGCCGGCCGTCACACCGTGCTCACCCACGAGACCGCTCACGTGGCGACCCGTGCCCACACGTCCAAGGCCACCCCCATGTGGCTCTCGGAGGGCTTCGCCGACTGGGCCGCCTACCGCAGCACGGGGACCGCCGCCGCCGAGGCCGCCCCCGAGCTCCAGCGGGCCGTTCGCCAGGGGAAGGTCCCGGACGGCCTGCCCGTCGACGCCGACTTCCGCTTCGGCGGGAGCGCCGACGCCCTCGGGCACGCGTACGAGGGCGGTTGGCTGGCCTGCGAGCTGATCGCAGAGCGGTGGGGCGAGGACCGGCTGAGGGCCTTCTACCGGGCGGTCGGTGATGCGGAGCAGCGCGCGGGCGCCGAGGGGAAGGCGCTGCACGACGTGCTCGGCACGACGCCCGAGGAGTTCACCGCGGCCTGGCGGGGGTTCCTGCGGGAGCGGCTGGGCTGACGGCGGGGGGCCGTTCCGCGGCGGTGATCCGGGAGCAGTGCTGTTCCGCAGGACCACCCGTGCCGACCGTCAGGAGTCGAGCGGCTCCTTGTCACGGGTCGGCCGGGCCGTCGCCCGTCGCCCGTGGCCCGTGGCACCGTGCCCGTCCACAGCCGGTGGCAGGCGAGCAGGGTCGCGGCGACGAGGAGCGCGTTGCGGACCGCCAGCACCGCGACGCCCCGCGGATCGCCGACCACGACGTGTTCGAACCAGACGGGGAACTCCAGGAACGTGACCCCCGTGGCCGCGAGCACCAGGCACCCCGGCAAGGCCATGCGGCTCGATCGGAACGCGAGGGCCACGGCGGCCAGTCCCACCAGCCAGATCAGGTACTGGGGACTGATCACCCTGCTCGTCGTGACGAAGAGCAACACTGCCGTCAGCGCCGCGTCGGCCGGCGTCGCAGCCGTGAAATCCCGGGCCCGCAGTCGCCACACCACGAGCCAGCAGAAGCCCAACGCGGTCAGCACCAGGGCCGCCGCACTCACCAGCGGGACGTACGGGCCGAGGAACTCGACCGAGCCGTAGTTCAGCTGCACCCGCCCCTCCCAGCCGGTGTACCGGGCCGCGTGGAGGGCCAGCGCGCCCAGTGACTCGATCTCGGTGCCCCGGTCGCGCTGGAAGGAGAGGAACGCCAGGGCACCGGGCATCGCCGCGGTGCAGAGCAACAGGAGAGCGACTCCGGCGGCGACCGCGCCGGTCCACGAACGCCGGGTCGCGGTCCCCGGCCGCACTCCGGCCAGCAGCAGCAGCGGCCACACCTTCAACAGCGCCCCGAAGGCCGCCAGCGTGCCCGCGAGCCCGGGCCGCCGGGCGCTGGCGAAGACGGCCGCGACCGCCACCGCCGTGACCATCAGGTCGTAGCGGGCGTAGGCGGTCGGGCCGAGCAACGGAACGCCCACGACCCAGACCCACGCCCCCCGCGACGTCTTGCCTGGGCGCCGCCCGGCGTGGAGGAGCAGACCGTACACCGCCGCGTCGCACACCAACGCCAGGACGAAGAAGGCGGGCGCGTAGCCGAGGAACGGCAGGAGGGCGGGGGAGAGGACGGCGAGGGCGGCGGCGGGCGGGTACTGCCAGGTCACGTCGTTCAGGGGGTACGTCCCGGTCTTCAGTACCTCGGACCAGCCCTGGTAGATCACCGCGACGTCGCTGGTCACGTCGGGACCCGGGAGGAGCAACACCTTGAAGACCCACAGCAGGAGGAGGGCCCTGGTGAGCATCCACGGGGCGACGGAAAGGCCCGCGCCGACCGCGCCCTTCATGGAACACCTCCAGCCGTTGCGCGCCGTCACGGGGTGCCATGATGCCCGGAACGACCACGGCCGGGCGATGAGGCGTGGCCGCCGTTGGTACTGTCGGCGGCGATGGACAAGACCCTGATCGTGACCAACGACTTCCCGCCGCGGCCGGGCGGCATCCAGGCGTTCCTGCACAACATGGCGCTGAGGCTGGACCCCGAGCGGGTGGTCGTCTACGCGTCCACGTGGAAGCGCACGCGCGAGGGCGTCGAGGCGACCGCGGCCTTCGACGAGGAGCAGCCGTTCACCGTCGTCCGCGACCGCACGACCATGTTGCTGCCCACTCCGCGCGTCACCCGGCGTGCCGCGGGGCTGTTGCGGGAGCACGGCTGCACGTCGGTGTGGTTCGGTGCTGCCGCACCGCTCGGCCTGATGGCTCCCGCCCTGCGCAGGGCGGGAGCGAGGCGTCTGGTTGCCACCACGCACGGCCACGAGGCGGGCTGGGCCCAACTGCCCGCCTCCCGCCAGCTGTTGCGCCGGATCGGCGAGGGCACGGACACCATCACCTACCTCGGTGAGTACACCCGGTCGCGGATCGCCGGCGCGCTGACCCCGGAGGCGGCGGCGCGCATGGTGCAGCTGCCACCGGGCGTCGACGAGAAGACCTTCCACCCGGGCTCGGGTGGCGACGTGGTCCGCGAACGGCTCGGGCTCTCCGACCGCCCCGTGGTCGTCTGCGTCTCCCGGCTCGTCCCGCGCAAGGGCCAGGACACCCTGATCCTCGCCATGCCGGCGATCCTCGCCGCGGTGCCGGACGCGGTGCTGCTGATCGTCGGCGGCGGCCCCTACGAGGCGAAGCTGCGGGAGCTGGCCCGTTCCACCGGCGTGGCCTCGTCGGTGCACTTCACGGGGTCGGTCCCGTGGGAGGAGCTGCCCGCGCACTACGGTGCCGGCGATGTCTTCGCCATGCCGTGCCGCACCCGTCGCGGCGGACTCGACGTGGAAGGGCTCGGCATCGTCTATCTGGAGGCCTCGGCCACCGGACTTCCCGTCGTCGCGGGTGATTCCGGCGGCGCCCCGGACGCGGTCCTCGACGGGGAAACGGGGTGGGTCGTCCGCGGGGGCGTGCCCGAAGAGTCGGCGGAGCGGATCACCACCCTGCTGGAGGATCCGGAGCTGCGCCGCCGCATGGGCGAGCGGGGGCGCGCCTGGGTCGAGGAGAGGTGGCGTTGGGACCTCCTCGCCGACGAACTGAGGAGCCTGCTGTAGGCGTTGCCGGCCGCGGGGCGCCGGATGGTGCCCGGGAGGGCCTACGGGTGGTCTTCGGGCCGGTCCGCTGCGTGTGAAGGGTGCGTGCGGCCGCCGGGGCGCGCCCTTCGGCGGCGATCGCGGTCGACCGGGCCGGCGTCCACGGGGATGACCCGCGAGCCGTGTCCCTCGTGTCACCCGCACATCCCGTGCCCCTGGCGCAAACGGCGCCCTTGCGCTGCCGCGGGATTTCCCGTGCGCAGCGCATGGGCGGAATCGAATATTCCGCCCATGCTGGGCGCATGACATCAAATCTGACGCGCCGTCATCTCCTGGGTCTCGGCGCCCTCCAGACCGCAAGTGCCCTCGGGCTCACCCGGATCGGTGCGGTCCCCGCCGCCCGGGCTGAGACGCCCGGGGCCGCCGCCGACCACACCCCCGCCCTCGTCATCGGCTCCGGTTACGGCGCCGCGGTCACGGCTCTACGGCTCGGTGAGGCGGGCGTCCCCACCCTCGTCCTGGAAATGGGCCGGCTCTGGGACACCGCGGGACCCGACGGGAAGGTCTTCTGCTCCACCACCACGCCCGACCAGCGTTCCATGTGGTTCCGCACCCGCACCGAGGCGCCCCTCGCCCAGTTCCTCTGGCTCGACGTCGTCAACAAGAACATCAGTCCGTATCCCGGCGTCCTCGACCGCGTCCGGTTCGCCGACATGTCCGTCTACGTGGGGCGGGGCGTCGGCGGAGGATCACTGGTCAACGGCGGCATGGCGGTCACACCGCAGCGGGCGTACTTCTCCGAGATGCTGCCGGGCGTCGACGCGGACGCCATGTACGACACCTACTTCCCCCGGGCACGCCAGATGCTCGGCGTCAACACCGTCAATCCGGCCTGGTTCGAAGCGACCGAGTGGTACCGCTTCGCCCGGATCTCCCGCAAGCACGCGTCCAAGGTCGGCCTGAAGACCGTCTTCGTGCCCAACGTCTACGACTTCGGATACATGGAGCGCGAAGCCGCCGGCCAGGCGGTGAAGTCGGCTCTCGCCGGGGAGGTGATCTACGGCAACAACCACGGCAAGCGCAGCCTCGACCGGACCTACCTCGCCGCGGCCCTCGGCACCGGTCGGGTCACCGTCGAGACGCTCCACCGGGCACGGGCGCTGCGGCGACAGTCCGACGGGCGCTACGTCGTCACCGCGGACCGGATCGACCTGGCGGGCAAGGTCGTCGCCACCCGCGAACTCTCCTGCGACCGGCTCTTCCTGGGGGCCGGCAGCCTCGGCACCACCGAACTGCTGCTGCGCGCCCGCGAGACGGGGGTGCTGCCCGACCTGAGCGACCGCGTGGGGACCGAGTGGGGCGGCAACGGCAACGTGATGACGGCCCGCGCCAACCACATCTGGGACACCGTCGGGGCCCACCAGGCGACGATGCCGGTCCTCGGCATCGACGACTGGTCCAATGCCGCCAACCCGGTCTTCGCCGAGATCGCCCCGCTGCCGATGGGCTTCGAGCACTGGATCAGCCTCTACCTGGCGATCACCAGGAACCCGGAGCGGGGCACGTTCACCTACGACGCGGCCACCGACTCCGCACGCCTCAATTGGACGCGGGCGCAGAGCCAGGTGTCCGTGACCGCGGCGAAGAAGCTGTTCGACCGCATCAACCTGAGGAACGCCACGATCTACCGGTACGACCTGTTCGGCGGCAACAAACCCTTCGCCGACGACTTCACGTACCACCCGCTCGGGGGTTGCGTCCTCGGGCGCGCCACCGACGACTACGGCCGGGTCCGCGGGGCGCCCGGACTGTACGTCACCGATGGCGCCCTCATCCCGGGCTCCATCGGAGTCAATCCGTTCGTCACCATCACCGCGCTCGCCGAACGCAACATCGAACGTGTACTGGCCGAGGACTACGCCCGGTAGATGGCCTCGATCTCGTCGGCGAAGTCCTTGGCCACCACGTTGCGCTTCAGCTTCAGCGACGGCGTGATGTGACCGGCCTCCTCCGTGAACTGGGAGGTGAGGATGCGGAATTTCCGCACCGATTCCGCCTTGGAAACCGCAGCATTGCCCTCGTCCACCGCCCGCTGGACCTCCGCCAGCAGATCGGCGTCCTCGCGCAGCGACGCGGCCGTGGAACCGGCCGGCTTCCCGTGCTCGGCGGCCCAGCGGGCCAGGAACTCCTCGTCGATCGTGACCAGCGCGCCCACGAACGGCCGCCCGTCACCCACGACCATGCACTCGGCGACCAGCGCGTTGGCCCGGATGCGGTCCTCGATCACCGCCGGAGCGACGTTCTTGCCGCCCGCGGTCACCAGGATCTCCTTCTTCCGGCCCGTGATCGCGAGGTATCCGTCCTCGTCCAGGGTGCCGATGTCACCGGTGTGGAACCAGCCGTCGGCCAGCGCGTCCGCCGTCGCCGCCTCGTTGTTCCAGTACCCGGTGAAGACGTGCTCGCCGTGCACCAGGACCTCGCCGTCGTCGGCGATCCGTACCACCGAGCCCGGCAGCGGCTGGCCCACCGTACCGATCTTCTGGCGGTCCCACGGGTTGAACGCCGTCGCCGCACAGGTCTCGGTGAGACCGTAGCCCTCCAGCACGGTGAAACCGATGCCGCGGTAGAAGTGGCCGAGCCGCTCGCCCAGCGGGGCACCGCCGGAGATCGCGAATTCGCCGCGGCCACCCAGCACCGCGCGCAGCTTGCTGTAGACGAGCCTGTCGAAGACCTTGTGCTTGAGCTTCAGCACGAACGGCACACCCTGCGGGGCGTCCAGGGCACGGCTGTACGCGATCGCCGTGTCCGCGGCCTTGTCGAAGATCTTGCCCTTGCCGTCCGCCTGCGCCTTCGCCCGGGCGGTGTTGTAGACCTTCTCGAAGACCCGCGGCACACCGAGGATCAGGGTCGGACGGAAGGAAGCCAGCTCGTCCGTGAGGTTCTTGATGTCCGGTGCGCAGCCCAGCTTGATCGGTGCCATGGCGGGCGCGAGCGCGACCATGCGGCCGAAGACGTGCGCGGCCGGCAGGAACAGCAGCACGGAGCTGTGGCCGGTGCGGAACAGTGGCTTCAGACGCTCCACCAGGTTGCCGCACTCGGCGAAGAACGCCCGATGGGTGAGGACGCAGCCCTTGGGGCGGCCGGTGGTGCCCGAGGTGTAGACGATCGTCGCCGGATCGTCAGCCTTGGCGACGGCGCTGCGCTCGTCGACCGTCGCGTCGGGGACCTCGGCGCCGGTCGCGGTCAGCTCCTCTACCGCGCCGCGATCGATCTGCCAGACGTGCTCCAGGGCGGGCAGTCCGGCCCGCACCGACTCCACGGCGGCGGCGTGCGCGTCGCTCTCCACGACCACCGCGACCGCACCGGAGTCACCGAGGATCCACTGCACCTGCTCGGCGGAGCTGGTCTCGTAGACCGGCACGGTCACGCCACCGGCGCTCCAGATCGCGAAGTCGAGCTGCACCCACTCGTAGCGGGTGCGCGACATCAGGGCGACGCGGTCCCCGGGGCGGATGCCGGCGGCGATCAGACCCTTGGCCGCGGCCCGCACCTCGGCGAGGAACTCGGTGGCCGTGACGTCGGTCCAGGTGCCCCCCGTCTTTCTCCCCATCACCGCGACATCCGGGTGCTGCGTGGCATTGCGGCGGATGAGATCCGTCAGATTGCCGTCCGTGGGGACCTCGTACAGGGCCGGAAGGCTGAACTCGCGCAAGACTGCTGCTCCTCATCGGGCGCCGGCGCCACGGCTCTGTGTGAACGCACCGGGGACTGCCCGGACGTTACCCATCAGTACACGGTTCCGGGTAGGGGGTCCCGGCCAGATGTTCTCTGCGTCACACCGGTGCGGCGCTGCACCGGGAACTCTATTCCACACGGCGGACGGGCCCGAAGGTATCCGCAGGTCCGGCCTGCCCTACCCACGATCCTCCGACGACTCTAGGGTGATCGGCATGCGAGTTCATGTGGTCAGTGACGTGCACGGGAACAGTGAAGATCTGGCCAAGGCGGGAGACGGTGCAGACGCACTGATCTGTCTCGGGGACCTGGTGCTCTTCCTCGACTACGCCGACCACTCGCGGGGGATCTTCCCCGACCTGTTCGGCGTGGAGAACGCGGACCGGATCGTCGAGCTGCGCACGGCGCGCCGCTTCGAGGAAGCCCGCGAAATGGGACGACGGCTCTGGGCCGGGCTCGACCGGGAGACGGTGATCGTCGCGGCCGTGCGCAAGCAGTACGCCGAGATGTTCGCCGCGTTCCCCACCCCGACGTACGCGACCTACGGCAACGTGGACATCCCGAGCCTGTGGCCGGAATACGCGGGAGCGGGCACCACCGTCCTCGACGGCGAGCGCATCGAGCTGGACGGGCGGGTCTTCGGGTTCGTCGGTGGCGGACTGCACTCCCCGATGCGCACGCCGTACGAGATCTCCGAGGAGGAGTACGCGGCGAAGGTCGAAGCCCTCGGCGACGTCGACGTCCTGTGCTCGCACATTCCGCCGGAGGTGCCCGAACTCACCTACGACACCGTCGCCCGTCGCTTCGAGCGGGGCAGCCGCGCACTGCTCGAAGCGATCCGCAGGACGCGCCCCCGGTACTCCCTCTTCGGGCACGTGCACCAACCGCTGGCGCGGCGGATGAGGATCGACGCGACCGAGTGCGTGAACGTCGGGCACTTCGCCTCGACCGGGCGGCCCTGGGCCCTGGAATGGTGACCCGCCCGGCGCGGTAGATTGCACACCGCAACCCCGTCCGGCGGTCACTGGAGGAGTCACGGCGATGGCGGAACACACCAGCTCGAGCATCACCATCGACGCGGCACCCGCCGAGGTGATGGGGGTGATCTCCGACTTCGCTCGGTATCCCGAGTGGACGGGCGAGGTGAAGGAGACCGAAGTCCTCGAGCAGGACGCCCAGGGACGTGCGCTGCAGGTCCGGCTGGTGCTCGACGCCGGTGCGATCAAGGACGACCACACCCTCGCCTACACCTGGACCGGTGCCGACGAGGTCTCCTGGACGCTGGTCAAGTCCCAGATGCTGCGGGTCCTGGACGGTTCCTACGTCCTGAAGCCCGTCGAAGGCGGCGAACGCACCGAAGTGACCTACCAGCTGACCGTCGACGTCAAGATCCCGATGCTCGGGATGATCAAGCGCAAGGCCGAGAAGGTCATCATCGACCGCGCCCTGGCCGGCCTGAAGAAGCGCGTCGAGTCCGGCCCCACCGTCTGACCGCCCCTTGATGCGCACCGTCCTCGTCACCGGGCCGGGAGGCTCGGGCCGCACCACCGTCGCCGCGGCGACGGCGCACGCCGCCGCGCGCCGCGGGAAGCGGACCCTGCTGCTCTCGGGCGAAGCCGACGCACTGGTCGGGGCGAGTGCGGGAACCGTTCCGACGCAGGTGGGCGACGGTCTCTGGCTCGCACGCACCGACTCCGGCACGCACTTCCGCACGGAGGTGCTGGCCTTGCAGGAGCGGTGCTCGGCCGCGCTCGACCTGCTCGGCGCCCACCGGTTCGAGGAGGCGGAGCTGACCGAACTCCCGGGGAGCGAGGAGTTCGCCCTGCTGCACGCACTGCGCGGGCTGCGGGGCGCAGACTGGGACGTCGTGGTCGTCGACATGCCTCCGGTGAGGGACGCCATAGGGCTGCTCGCGCTGCCGGAGCAGCTACGGCGCTACCTGCGCCGGATGCTGCCTCCCGAGCGGCAGGCCGCCCGTGCGCTGCGCCCCGTCCTGGCCCAGCTCGCCGGGGTGCCGATGCCCGCACAGTGGCTGTACGAGACGGCCGCCCGCTGGGAGAAGGAGCTCGCTGCGGTCCAGGACCTCGTGACGGACCGGAACACCACCGTCCGCCTCGTGGCCGAGCCGGGCCCCGCCGCGGAGGACGCCGTGCGCACCGCGCGGCTGGGCCTCGCCTTGTACGGGCGGGACGTCGAGACCCTCGTGGCGAACCGGATCCTCCCGGCGGAATCCCCGGACCCCTGGCTCGCGGCGCTCCGCGTCCAGCAGGAGAAGGTCCTCCACGGGTGGTACACGGATCGCCCGGCGCAGTCCGCGGTGTGCGAGGTGCGGCACCTCGGCCGCGACCCGCGCGGAGCGGACGACCTCGCGGCCCTGGAGGCCTCGTCGTTCGGCGGGGTCTTCGGTACCGACGGCATACCTGGCGGATGCGCCGCCGACACCGGTCTGGCAGCCGGTCTCGCCCCGCTGGAACCGGGGCGGGACGACCCCTGGGTCATCCAGCAGCAGGACGAGGACCGCGGAGCGGAAGCGCCCGGGGACGCCGCAGCGTTGTCCCCGGGCGCGGAGCGCGGAGAGCTGCACTGGGTGCTTCCGCTGCCCGGGGCCGTCAAGGAGGAGCTACAGCTGCTCCGCCGCGGGGACGAACTCTTCCTCGGCGTCGGCCCGTTCCGGCGGATCCTGCCGCTGCCGTCCGCCCTGCGCCGTTGCACGGTCTCCGGCGCGGGACTGCGGGACGGGCTGCTGCGGGTCAGGTTCACTCCCGACCCCGCACTCTGGCCGCGCGGACGCTGATCGACCGCCGCCGTTCGGGTAACGTCGACGGTACGAAGTCCTTTCCGAGGAGTGCGCCATGAGCGATGCCACCGAGCGTCCCGACGCAGATGCCTGGGCCGAGGCTTGCGCCGAGGACCTCCGGGCGGAGCAGGCCCGCCGGCGTGAGCAGTACGAGCACCGGACCGGTTCGGCCGGCGAGGAGCTGCGCAAGCTCCTCGACGCGGTGGCCGACAAGGTGTCGTCGCTGCAGAACCCCCTGCTGGGAGCGGCGGCGCAGAACACCGTGCAGCAGCTGATCGGCCAGGCCAAGGCGGCCGTCGAGCCGGTCGTGGAGCGCAACCCACAGGTCTTCGACCATCTTGCGTCGGCCGGGAACGAACTGCTGGCCGCGTACCGCGCCGCCGTCCAGGGCCACGAGCGGCGCTGGACCCGCGACGAGGCCCCGGGCCGACGGGACGAAGGACCCGGCCCCGGCGAGAAGATCGATCTGGACTGAAGCCGGGACTCCCTCCGGTACGGTTGGCACTAGCGGGGCTCGACCGAAAACTGAGGGACACATGGGACTCACCATCGGCGTCGACATCGGCGGTACCAAGATCGCGGCGGGCGTGGTCGACGACGCGGGCACCATTCTCGAGACGCACACGGTGCCCACTCCGCCGACCCCTGACGCGATCGTGGACGCGATCTCCTCTGCCGTCACCGCAGCCGGTAAGGGGCACTCCATCGAAGCGGTCGGCATCGGCGCTGCCGGCTACGTGGACGAGAAGCGTGCCACCGTGCTCTTCGCACCGAACATCGACTGGAGGCACGAGCCGCTCAAGGACAAGGTCGAGCAGCGGGTCGGCCTCCCCGTCGTGGTGGAGAACGATGCGAACGCCGCGGCATGGGGCGAGTACCGCTTCGGTGCAGGTCAGGGCCATGAGGACGTCATCTGCATCACGCTCGGAACGGGCCTTGGCGGCGGCATCATCATCGGCAACAAGCTGCGCCGCGGACGCTTCGGCGTGGCCGCGGAGTTCGGGCACATCCGGATGGTTCCGGACGGCCTGCTGTGCGGTTGCGGCAGCCAGGGCTGCTGGGAGCAGTACGCTTCGGGGCGCGCGCTCGTCCGGTACGCCCGCCAGCGCGCCCGCGCGACCCCCGAGAACGCCAAACTCCTGCTCGGCCTCGGAGACGGCACCGCCGACGGCATCGAGGGCAGGCACGTCAGCGCGGCCGCCCGTGAGGGCGACAAGGTGGCCATCGATTCCTTCCGCGAGCTGGCCCGCTGGGCCGGCGCGGGGCTGGCCGACCTGGCTTCGCTCTTCGACCCCTCGGCGTTCATCGTCGGAGGCGGTGTGTCGGACGAGGGCGAGCTGGTCCTCGACCCGATCCGCAAGTCCTTCCGCCGCTGGTTGATCGGAGCCCAGTACCGACCGCACGCCCAGGTGCTCGCGGCCCAGCTCGGGAACAAGGCCGGCCTGGTGGGCGCGGCCGACCTGGCCCGCCAGGGCTGACGCCGGCGCTCCTCTCGTGCCCGCCGGGGCCCTCGGGTCGCGGCGGGCACCCGTGCGTCCGCGGCACGGTCGCTGCGGGCGGGGCCCTGCTCGGCAGCGTCCCGGGCGTCCGGCCCACCTCGGCCCCGCGGACGGGCGGGACTTCCCCGGTGACCCGCGGCTTCCGCCGAGCGGTGGCCGCGCGCCCCCGGACCCGGCGCACGGCACGGTGCGCCGCCGCGGTGTCGGGCCCGGAGTGCGGGACACCACCCCGATATCTTGGGACACATGGTGACGTCCGCGACGAATCCGCTGCCCAACTCCCGAACCGAGCCGGACGGTTCGGCGGTGGTCCGGGTCCTGAGCTACAACATCCGCTCGATGCGCGACGACGAGGACGCCCTCGCCCGGGTGATCCGGGCGTGCCGACCGGACATCGTGTTCGTGCAGGAGGCCCCCCGCTTCTTCCGGTGGCGCAAGCACGCGGCACGACTGGCGGCCAAGAGTGAACTGGTGGTGCTGGGCGGTGGAGCCACCGCCGCAGGCCCGCTGCTCATGTGCTCGTTGCGGGCCACCGTCGAACGCGCGGAGGACGTTCTGCTGCCGCTGACGCCGGGGCTGCACCGCCGTGGTTTCGCCACCGCGGTCGTTCGGGTCGCAGGTACCCGCTTCGGATTGCTCAGCTGCCATCTGAGCCTGCAGAGCGAGGAGCGCTACGCCCAGACGGGGATGCTGCTCGACTGCCTCGACGGGATGGGCGTGCCCTGCGCGGTGGCTGCCGGTGACATCAACGACCAGCCGGACGGGCGCAGCTTTCGGCGGCTGGCGAGCGAACTGCAGGACTGTTGGGCCGTCCGTCCCTGGGGCGCTGAGTACACCTCGACCCCGGTCGATCCGCACCAGCGGATCGACGCGATCTTCGCGACCAAACGCATCGAGGTCCTCGGCTGTGGCGTGCCGCTGGGTCTGCCGGGCGTGGGCCGGGCCGATCTGGTAGCGGCCACGGACCACCTGCCCGTACTTGCGGCGCTCAGGATCCCCGCGGCCGCAGCGCAGGGGGGCGGGGTGCTCTGACGTCGAGGGGCGGGCGCAAGCAGCCCCGCCGCGACGGGCACCGCCCGCGACCGTGGGGACCGGTGTGCACACGGGACCGGCGCCGCCCGGACGCCCCCCTGGCCGGGCCGCGCAGTCGGCCGGTGGTGCCCGGTCCGTCAGACCACCGCGCCCCGTCCCGGGTCGTCGTCCTCGTCGTCCCCGTGCGGCATCCGCGCCACGAGGGTGACGAAGCCGCCCAGGAAGCCGCCCACGCAGAGTGTGGTGAGCCACCAGGTCATGTCCCACTGCAGGAGCACGGCGAGCAGGAGCAGCACCGGGCCGCCGATGACCGCCAGCCAGGCGAACTTCGCGGTCGCGTCCGCCTCGGGCAGCGGCGGGGGCTCCGGCGGTACGAAATGGCCCTCGTCGTCGAGGTCGTCGTCCCCGGCAGCGGCGACTTCGTAGTCGCGCGGCCCCGACCCTGTGCCCGGGCCGACACCCGGGGCGAACACGATGGAGCTGCCCAGCGGCTTCCCCTGCCCGGGTGCACCGTCCGCGTCGTCCGCACCGTCCGCGTCTTCTGCGTCGTCCTCTTCGTGCCTGCTCCCGCGAGCATCTGAGCGGCTGGTCTTCTCCAGGCCCGCGAGGTCCTCCACCGACTTGAACGGCCTCGCTCCGGGCGGATCCACGGGCTCCTCCCCATAGCCCGCGACGATGGCGGCCCAGGCGGCCTCCTCGTCGATGGGCTGCGGCTCCCGGTCCCGGTCCGCGTCGTGCTGCTCAGCCACCTGTCGTGCTCCCTCCCCTCGCCTCCGCGGGGACATCCGTCTCTCCGGCACCCGGAGCGAGCCTGCCGATGAAGGCGTAGCTCTCCTCGAAGATCCGCTCCGCATCATGGTCCAACGTCGCCACGTGGTAGCTCTGTTCCAGCAGGACCTCGCGGACGTCCGACGAGGACACGCGGCCGAGGATCCTGGCGGAGTCGACGGGCGGGACGACATGGTCCTGGGGGCTGTGCAGCAGCAGCAACGGCTGGGTCACCTGCGGCAGCTCACCGTCGACCAGCCGGAGGAAGTTCCGCAGGGAGTGCGCCGCGTGGAGCGGCACCCGGTCGTAGCCGAGTTCCTCCACGCCCTCCTTGGCGATGTCGCTGGCGATGCCCTTGGTGGAGCGGACCACGTGCCGGACCACCGGGAGGGCCCGGGCCGCGGCTCCGTGCATCTTGTTCGCGGGGTTGACCAGGACGACGCCACTGATCGCGTCGCCGTGCTTGGCGGCGAGCCGGAGGGTCAGCGCCCCGCCCATGGAGAGTCCGCAGACGAAGACCCGGCTGCACCGGTCGCTCAGTGCCCGCAGCTCGCGGTCCACTTCCGCGTACCAGTCCTGCCAGCCGGTCAGCTGCATGTCCTGCCAGCGGGTGCCGTGGCCGGGCAGCAGCGGGAGCGACACGGTCAGTCCACGCTCCGCCAGATACTCCGCCCACGGGCGCAGCGACTGCGGGGAACCGGTGAATCCGTGACAGAGAAGGACGCCGACCTCGCCACCGTCGTGGCGGTACGGCTCGGCTCCAGGAAGGACCGGCACCGGGGGCTCCTGTTCGTGAGGGTGCGGATGGGGGACGAGCAGGGAAAGCGAGCAGAACGGCAGGGGACGGAGCCTCGTCGCGCGAGGCCCGGTCCGAGATGCCTTCACCGTACGCGACCGGGCTGACACCGACCAGGGTCGACGGCCACCTGACAGGGCACCGGGGGAGGGAGGGCGGGCCCCGCAGGCGTTAAGGTCTTTCCGACGGGACACCAGGAAGGCATTCGAGTTGATCTACGGCGCAATGAAGTTCTCCATCGGAGGGTCGCTGAAGCTCGCCTTCCGCCCGTGGGTGGAGGGACTGGAGAACATTCCCGCCGAAGGGCCGGCGATCCTTGCGAGCAACCACTTGTCCTTCTCGGACTCCTTCTTCCTGCCCGCCGTGCTGGACCGCAAGGTCACCTTCATCGCCAAGGCCGAGTACTTCACCTCGCCCGGTGTGAAGGGCAGGCTCACGGCTGCCTTCTTCAAGGGGGTCGGCCAGCTGCCGGTGGACCGCTCCGGTGCCCGCGGCGCCGGCGAAGCGGCCGTCAAGAGCGGTATCGAGGTCATCGAGCGCGGTGAGTTGTTCGGCATCTACCCGGAGGGCACCCGCTCGCCCGACGGCCGCCTCTACCGGGGGAAGCCGGGGGGCCTCGCGCGCGTGGCGCTCGCGACCGGCGCACCGGTGATCCCCGTCGCGATGATCGACACCGAGAAGATCCAGCCGCCGGGCAAGGTCGTTCCCAGGCTGATGCGTCCCGGCATCAGGATCGGCAAGCCGCTGGACTTCAGCCGCTACCACGGCATGGAGCACGACCGCTTCATCCTGCGTTCGGTGACCGACGAGGTCATGTACGAGATCATGAAGCTCTCCGGCCAGGAGTACGTCGACATCTACGCCACGGCCGCGAAGCGCCAGATCGCGGAGGAGAAGGCGGCTGCGGAGAAGGCCGCGAAGGAAGCGGCCAAGGCCGAGAAGGCCGAGCGGAACGACGCCCAGTAGCGTCGTCCGACCGGGGGGTGTGGCCATGGCCAGGCGCGAGCGCGTCGTCCGCATGTCGGTCGAACTGCCGCTGTGGCGTGCGCTGACGGCGTACCGCCTCCTGACGATGGTCTACGCGGTGCTGCTCTTCGTCTTCGCCCGCCACGAGTTCGAGCGCCCCTGGGTGGCGGTGGGCTTCCTCGCTGTCCTGGTCGTGTGGACCCTCGCGACGCTGCCGCGGGTGGTGAACGCCGCCGCCTGCACCAAGCCGTTCCTCGTCGCGGACCTCGCCGTCGCGCTCGCGGGCATCCTGCTCACACCGCTCGCCGACCAGCAGGCGCAGACCGTCGACAGCCCGACCCTGCCCAGCATATGGACGGCCGGTTCGGTCCTCGCCTACGCGATCAAGGGCGGTTGGCGCTGGGCGGGATTCGCCTCCTCCCTGGTGGCCGTCGCCAACATCATCGAGCGCGGCGAACCCAGCAGGGACACCTTCCACAACGTCCTGCTGGTGTGGGTCGCCTCCATAGGGATCGGCTACGTCGTGGAGGTCGCCCGCGCCTCCGAGCGCACCCTGGCCCGTGCCCTGGAGATCGAGGCCGCCACCCGGGAGAGGGAACGGCTGGCCCGTGGCATCCACGACAGCGTGCTGCAGGTCCTGGCCATGGTGCAGCGCCGCGGCACCGCCATGGGCGGTGAGGCCGCGGAGCTCGGCCGGATGGCGGGCGAACAGGAGGTCGCCCTACGGACACTGGTGGCCGGTGGCCTGGTGCCCGGCTCGCGGGTGTCGGAGGACGAGAGTCAGGGCGCGGTCGTGCGACTCGTCGACGAACCGGATGACGATCCGACCGCGGAGGCCGCGGAACGGCCCCGTGACCTGCGTCCGCTGCTGTCCGCGCACGCGGGATCGCTGGTGACGCTGTCCGAGCCGGGCGCCCCGGTACTGCTGCCCGCCGCCGTCGCGGGGGAACTCGCGGCCGCGGTCGGCGCCGCCCTGGACAACGTGCGCCGGCACGCCGGTGACGGCGCCCGGGCCTGGATCCTGGTCGAGGACTGGCCCGACGAGGTGATCGTGACGGTCCGGGACGACGGCCCCGGCATCCCGGAGGGACGGCTCGCGCAGGCTGAGGGAGAGGGCCGGCTCGGTGTCGCGCTCTCCATCCGCGGCCGGCTCAGGGACGTCGGAGGCACGGCGGAGCTGATCTCGGTGCCGGGGCAGGGCACGGAAGTCGAACTGAAGGTCCCACGGGGGAAGGCGGAGCGATGACGGAGAGCGCGCAGGTACCGATCCGGGTCATGGTCGTGGACGACCACCCGATGTGGCGGGACGCGGTCGCCCGTGACCTGGAGGCGTCCGGCTGCGACGTGGTGGCGACCGCGGGCGACGGACCTCAAGCGGTGCGGCGGGCCAAGGCCGCCGCACCCGACGTGCTCGTCCTCGACCTGAACCTGCCGGGGATGCCCGGCGTCCAGGTCTGCAAGGAACTCGTCGGATCGAACCCGGCCCTGCGGGTCCTCGTGCTGTCGGCGAGCGGCGAACACGCCGACGTGCTGGAGGCGGTGAAGTCCGGGGCGACCGGCTACCTGCTGAAGTCGGCCAGTACGCAGGAGCTGATCGACGCCGTGCGGCGCACCGCCGACGGGGACCCGGTCTTCACCCCCGGCCTGGCCGGTCTGGTGCTCGGGGAGTACCGGCGGCTGGCCACCGAGCCGGTGCCGGCGGCCGGGCCCGACGAGCCGAAGGCACCACAGCTCACCGAACGGGAGACCGAGGTGCTGCGGTTGGTGGCCAAGGGGCTCTCGTACAAGCAGATCGCCGAGCGGCTCGTCATCTCGCACCGCACCGTTCAGAACCACGTGCAGAACACCCTGGGCAAGCTCCAGCTCCACAACCGGGTGGAGCTCGTGCGATACGCCATCGAGCGCGGTCTCGACGACGCGTGACTCGTACGAGTGAATGAGAACGCGTCAAACACCGCAAGAACTTACGGAATTCGCCCTGTGCGTCGTCCCGAAGTGACCTGGGTCACTACTAGCGTGGCCCCGCCATGTCACCACGGACGTCGAAGGGACCTTCCATGCGGGTCGGAGTACTGACCGGGGGCGGCGACTGCCCCGGCCTCAACGCGGTCATCCGCGGCATCGTCCGCAAGGGCGTGCAGGAGTACGGATACGAGTTCACCGGCTACCGGGACGGCTGGCGCGGTCCGCTGGAGGGCCACACGGCGCGATTGGACATCCCCGCCGTGCGCGGCATCCTGCCGCGTGGCGGCACCATCCTCGGCTCCTCGCGGACCAACCCCCTGAAGGCGGAGGACGGGATCCGCCGGATCAAGGACACCCTCGCCAAACACGAGGTGGAGGCGCTGATCGCGATCGGCGGCGAGGACACCCTGGGAGTCGCCGCCCGGCTCTCGGGCGAGTACGGGGTCAACTGCGTGGGCGTCCCCAAGACCATCGACAACGACCTGTCCGCCACGGACTACACCTTCGGCTTCGACACCGCGGTGGGCATCGCGACGGAAGCCATCGACCGACTGCACACCACCGCCGAATCGCACATGCGGGTCCTGGTCGTCGAAGTGATGGGCCGTCATGCGGGTTGGATCGCCCTGCACTCCGGACTCGCCGGCGGGGCGAACGTCATCCTCATCCCGGAACAGCGCTTCGACCTCGACCAGGTGTGTGCCTGGGTCACCTCCCGCTTCCGCGCCTCCTACGCACCGATCGTGGTGGTCGCGGAGGGCGCGATGCCCAAGGACGGCGAGATGGTCCTCAAGGACAAGTCGCTGGACTCGTTCGGGCACGTCCGGCTGTCGGGGGTGGGCGAGTGGCTCGCCGTGGAGATCGAGAAGCGCACCGGCAAGGAGGCGAGGACGACCGTTCTCGGACACGTCCAGCGCGGTGGCACGCCCAGCGCCTTCGACCGGTGGCTCGCCACCCGCTTCGGGCTCCACGCCGTCGACGCCGTGCGTGACGGTGACTACGGGAAGATGGTCGCCCTGCGCGGAACGGACATCGTCCGGGTGCCCATCGCCGAGGCCACCGCGAAGCTGAAGACGGTGGACCCGGCGTTGTACCAGGAGGTCGGGGTGTTCTTCGGCTGAGCCGGGCCCCGTCCGAGCGGCCCGTTGCGGCCCGGCGGTGCGCGCCGGCGCCGCCGGGACGCTCGTGCCCGGCGGGGCCGGGGGCTCCCGCGGAGCCCCGGCACCCGGAAGCGGCGGTTGCGGGCCCCTCCGGCAATTCCTTGGAGGAGCCCGCGCCCGCGGCCTGCGCCCGCGTTCACGAACGCGCCTACGACGGCACCACCGTCCTGAGCAGTCCCCGCACGATCTCCGGCCCGCGCAGCGTGAGCACGGACTCCGGGTGGAACTGGATCCCGGCGAAGCCACCGCCCCGCAGCGCGTGCACCTCCCCGGTTTCCGGGTCCCTGCTGATCTCGACCCCCCGCGCGGCGAGGTCCGTCGCCGCCCGCTCGTCACACACCGCGGTGAAGCTGTTGTAGAACCCCACCGTCTCCCGGACGCCGAACAGGTCGATCGGCACCTGGGCGCCCTGGAACGGCGTCCGCTTGCGGGCGACGCCCAGCCCGAGTTCCGCGGCGATCAGCTCGTGTCCGAGGCACACTCCGAGCAGGCCGTGTCCTGCCGGGAGAGCGGCGGGCCCGGCGACGGCACGGACCCGCAGCAAGTCGGCGGTGAGCGAGCGGAGGAAGCGCATCTTCGGGTCAGCCGTGTCGCGCGGATCACCGGGGCCCGGCCCCAGGACCACCGGACCCCGGTGCGTCAGCGCGGCCTCCCGCACCCCCGGGTCGTCGTACCGGCGCACGGTGACCCCGAGGCCCGCCCCGCGCAGCAGGTGGGCGAGCATCGCGGTGAACGTGTCCTCGCCGTCCACCACCAGTGCGTGACCGCTGACCTCGTCCGGCAGGGACTGCAACTTCAGCCAGAACGGCGCGAGATCCGCCCTCCGGGCGTCCAGCGCGGCCCGTACCCGGGGGTCGTCGGCCAGCCGCGACCGCGGCGCCGCGGCCGGCCCCGGCGCCGGGCGTACCCCCAGCGCGGCGAGGACGGCCGCGGCCTTGGCGTGCGTCTCCGCCACTTCCGACCGCGGATCCGAGTGGCGGACGAGCGTCGCGCCGACCGGGACGCGCAGACCGCCCGTCGCCGAGATGTCGGCGGTGCGGATCAGGATCGGGGAGTCCAGGGTCTGCGCACCGGCCCGGTCCCGGCCGACGAGCGCCAGGGCTCCCGCGTAGTAGCCGCGACCGGACGGTTCGTATCGTTCGATGACCCGGCAGGCGTTCTGCACGGGCGATCCGGTGACGGTCGCCGCGAACATGGTCTCCTTGAGCACCTCGCGCACGTCGAGCGAGGAGCGCCCGCGCAACTCGTACTCGGTGTGCGCGAGATGGGCCATCTCCTTGAGGCGCGGCCCGATCACCACGCCCCCTTTGTCGCCGACCGTGCACATCATCTTCAGCTCCTCGTCGACGACCATCGACAGCTCGTCGGTCTCCTTGCGGTCGGCGAGGAAGTCCAGCAGTCCCTCCGGCGAGGGTCCGTCCGCCGGGTAGCGGTAGGTGCCGCTGATCGGGTTCATCACGACGGTGCCCCCCGACATCCGCACGTGCACCTCGGGGCTCGCGCCGACCAGCGTGCGCCCGGCCGTCCCGTGGCGGGAGGAGCCTTCGCCGTGCTGTCCGTCACCGTCCCCGGTGTGGACGACGAAGGTCCAGTAGGCGCCGCGCTCCCCGGCGAGCAGCCTCCGGAACAGGGCCAGCGCGTCGGCCCGCCCGAAGCCGGGGATCTCGCCCGTGAACGTCCGCCGGATCACGAAGTTCGCGCCCTCGCCCCGCCCGATCTCGTCCTCGACGACCCGCCGTACGGTCTGTGCGTACTCCTCGTCGTCGATGTCGAAGCGGCCCTCCTCGACGTGCACCTCGTGGGCCGGCAGCAGCTCGAGCGCCTCGGCCAGCGACACTTCGTGGGTCTCTTCGGCGACCAGCACGGACAGGGGGGTGCCGTCGTCCTGCACGTCGAAGCCGCGCTCCCTGATCTGCCGGAACGGCACCAGGGCGAGGCTCGGGAGGTCACCGACGGCGACGTCGGCGAGCCTTTCCACTTCGCGGACCCGGCCCACCAGCACTTCGACGGTGTCGTGGTCGCGGCCCGGGGTGCGCCTGCGCAGCAGGGCGAAGGACGGGCAGCCGTCGGCACCGGCGTCCAGCAGTCTGCTGATGATGTGCATCCGTGGGTTCCTTCCGTGGGGAGGAACGGCCGTGGACACGGGAAGAAAAGGCCGCCCCTCGGGCGGCCTTCGCGGTGATCGTTCAGTGGGTACGCGCGATGGAGTGGGCCGCCGGTCCAGCGGGCCACCACCAGTTCTGGTTGATCTGCGCGTACATGCGAGGCACCTTAGCCGACGCGGGCCGGGCGCGCCCGTCCGCCTCCCGTCGGGACCTTCAGATCCCGACGGGAGGACGCGGCGTAAGGGGACCGGGTCAGTAGAACGAGACCACGGCGGAGACCACGAACTGCAGCCCGAGGCCCACCACGAGGACTCCGACCGCACCGGCGAACAGCAGGAGCACGTAGCGGTCCGGGGCCGGGGCGGAGCCGCGCCGTGCCAGCGCACTCAGCCAGAGGCCGCCCACCACCCCGGGAAAGACGAGGATGGTGGCGTAGGTGGCGTACTTGACGAACTCCACGGCCGAGGGCTCGAACGCCATGCCTCCGGCCAGCCGCACCTCGACCCGCGTGCCGGCCGGATAGCTGCTCTCCGCGCCGCGCAGCACCACGTCCTCGGGGTGCGCCGGCGAGCCCGCCGCGGTGTAGGCCCCCTCGCAGTCGACGCCGAGCAGACTGCCCTCGTGGTCGTAGCTGTCGAAGCATTCGGTCACGGTGACCGTCCCGTCGGGCGGGCCCGCTCCGGTGACCGCGGTCAGCCGGGTTCCGAAGAGCAGCCAGACCGCCCACACACACGCTCCGACGCAGACGAGTGCCCCGGCTGTCGCAGCCGCTCGTGCTCCCCGCACGACGCTATCCGTCCTGGTAGTGGTTCAAGCCCGACCCCCAAAGTCCCCGCAGAGCGTAACGGAGTGGGCGGCCGTGGGGCTCCCCCCGTCCCGGCGGTCCCGGGGCCCCGCCCACCTCCGCCGCCGCGGCCGGGTGATCACGGGCCCGGGTGCAGTTCGTCTCATCACGTGAGCAGCTGTCTGGACAGGCCGTGGAACCACGTAATGTTGTGGAGGTGACCGTGAACGCTAAGTCCACCTCCAACGGTGGCAACACCTGGCGAAACCTGCCCGCGGCGCAGCAGCCCGAGTACCCCGATGCCGAGGCTCTGCGCGATGTGATCGCGGACCTCGAGTCGTATCCGCCGCTCGTCTTCGCGGGCGAGTGCGACCAGCTGCGCGCCCGGATGGGAGCCGTCGCCAGGGGCGAGGCGTTCCTCCTTCAGGGTGGCGACTGCGCCGAGGCCTTCGACGCCGTGTCCGCCGACCACATCCGCAACAAGCTCAAGACCCTGCTCCAGATGGGTGCGGTGCTCACCTACGCCGCGTCCGTGCCGGTCGTGAAGGTCGGCCGGATCGCCGGGCAGTACTCCAAGCCCCGCTCGAAGCCGACCGAGACCCGTGACGGTGTGACGCTCCCGACCTACCGGGGCGACTCCGTCAACGGCTTCGACTTCACCGAGGAGGCCAGGGTCCCGGACCCGGAGCGGCTGAAGCGGATGTACCACGCGTCCGCGTCGACGCTGAACCTGGTGCGCGCCTTCACCACCGGCGGTTACGCCGACCTCCGCCAGGTGCACGCCTGGAACCAGGACTTCGTGAAGTCGTCCCCGTCGGGACAGCGCTACGAGCAGCTCGCCCGGGAGATCGACAACGCGCTGCACTTCATGAAGGCCTGCGGTACCGATCCGGCGGAGTTCCGCACCGTCGAGTTCTACTCCTCGCACGAAGCCCTGCTGCTGGACTACGAGTCGGCGCTGACCCGCGTGGACTCGCGCACCGGCCGGCTGTACGACGTCTCCGGCCACATGGTGTGGATCGGCGAGCGCACCCGGCAGCTGGACGGTGCCCACGTCGAGTTCGCGTCGAGGATCCGCAATCCGATCGGCATCAAGCTCGGCCCGACGACGACGGTCGACGAGGCCCTGCAGTACGTCGACCGGCTCGACCCGGAGCGCGAGCCCGGCCGGCTGACCTTCATCGTCCGCATGGGTGCGGACAAGGTCCGGGACCGGCTCCCGGAGCTGGTGGAGAAGGTGACGGCGTCCGGTGCGACGGTGGCATGGGTGACCGACCCCATGCACGGAAACACCTTCGAGGCGGCCTCCGGCCACAAGACGCGCCGCTTCGACGACGTGCTCGACGAGGTCAAGGGCTTCTTCGAGGTCCACAAGGCGCTCGGCACCCACCCGGGAGGCATCCACGTGGAGCTGACCGGCGACGATGTCACCGAGTGCGTGGGCGGCGGCGACGAGATCTTCGTCGACGACCTGCACCAGCGCTACGAGACGGCGTGTGACCCCCGGCTGAACCGGAGCCAGTCGCTCGACCTGGCGTTCCTGGTGGCGGAGATGTACCGCGACCAGTGATCGCGCAGTCATGCGGGTGGGGCGCGGATCGATGTGATCCGCGCCCCACCGTCGTTTCCGGGCTTTCACGAAGGAAGGGCGCCAGGTAAGGTTAGGTTAGCCTCACCGATCAATCGGGGCGGCGCCACTGATCGATCCCGTCCGGGAGGTGACCGCGTGTACGTCTGCTCGTGCTTCGGCATCACGGAGAAGCAGGTCAAGGAGCACGCGGAAGCGGGCGCCTGCACCCCACGCCAGATCGCGTCGGCATCCAAGGCCGGCACCGACTGCGGATCATGTGTGCGTCGCATCCAGGGCATTCTCGGCCGTGGTGCCTGCCCCCGTCGTGAGCTGCTCGAACAGGGCGGCGGGGCCGCCGTGCTTTCCGCCACGGACTCCGGCGCGGCGACCCGGCCGGCGCTCGGCGAAGCGGCCTGACCGTCTCCCATCCGGAGCCGACCGACGTCATCGAGGGCGACGGCAGCCCCTCCGCGCCCGTGGGTGGCGTCGGCTAGCTCTTCGGCTGCTCGATCAGCTGCGCGATGTAGAGCGGTTCGCCGAGCTTCTCGACCAGCTCCAGCTGGGTGTCGAGGTAGTCGATGTGGTGTTCCTCGTCGGCCAGGATCGCCTCGAAGATGTTCGCCGACGTGATGTCGCCCTTGTTGCGCATGACCTCGATGCCGCGCCTGAGGCGGTCGATGGCCTCGACCTCGATCTGCCGGTCCGCCTGGAACATCTCGGTGACCGTCTGCCCCACCCTGACGTGGAAGAGCCGTTGGTAGTTCGGCAGCCCCTCCAGGAACAGGATCCGGTCCGTGAGGATCTCGGCGTGCTTCATCTCGTCGAAGGACTCGGCGCGGGTGTACGTGGCCAGCTTCGTCCAGCCGAAGTTCTCCTGCATCTTGGCGTGCAGGAAGTACTGGTTGATCGCGGTCAATTCGGCGGTCAGCTGCTCGTTCAGGAACTCGATGACCTCGGGGTCGCCCTGCATCGCAGAGGCTCCTTCCGCGTGACTGGCAGATGCGCGCATCCTCGCACCGTGATCGGGAGCCGTCCAGTAAGTGCCTCCTTAGTATGAGTTGCCCGTATCGGGCTGGGCCTGGTCATGACCACCCCTCTCGGTCTGTCACCATTGAGGGCATGGGGCAGCCGGAGAGCCGGGAACACCGAGCAGCAGAGCAGTCCGTGCTTCCTCCGGGGCAACGGCTGCAGCGTGGCTGGCCCGTCACCCACTACGGGCCCGTTCCCCGGTTCAAGCCGGACCGCTGGGAGTTCCGGGTCTTCGGCGCCACGGCGGACGGTGACAAGCGCTGCTGGAACCACGAGGAATTCTCCGCGCTGCCGTTCTCGACGGTCGTGGCCGATCTGCACTGCGTGACGAAATTCAGCATGGTGGGGGCCGAATGGGGTGGGGTGCCCGCACGCACGCTGGTGGAGCTGGCTCCGCCGGCCCCCGCCGTCACCCATGTCATGGTCTGGGCCGAGTACGGCTACAGCGCCAACGTGCGGCTCGCCGACTTCCTCTCCGAGCGCACGATCTTCGCGACCCACATGGACGGTGAGCTGCTCACCGCCGAACACGGTTTCCCGCTCAGGCTGGTCGTCCCCCACCTGTACGCCTGGAAGGGGCCGAAGTGGGTACGGGGCGTGGAGTACATGACCACCGACCGCCGGGGCTTCTGGGAGGAGCGGGGCTACCACAACCTCGGCGACCCCTGGCGAGAGCAGCGCTACTCCTACCAGGAGGAGCCGGGTGACGGACCGGAGTGCTAGGGCCCGGAAGCCGCCGGACCGCGGCCCGGACCCGTAGCACCCCGGCTTCTCAGTGCGTGCGCAGCCGTTTGAGCAACGCAACGTCGGCCGCGTACCTGTCCTGCGGGCCGGGCGTCTCGATGACCAGCGGCACGCCCTCGGTCGCCGGGTGCGTCATCAGCGCCCGGAACGGCTCCGCGCCGATGTGACCGGCGCCGATGTTCGCGTGACGGTCCTTGCGCGCCCCCGTCACGTCCTTGGAGTCGTTGGCGTGGATCAGCTTCAGCCGCCCTTCGCCGACGGCGTCCACCAGCAGGTCCAGGGTCCGGTGCGCCCCGCCGTCGGCGGCCAGGTCGTGGCCGGCCGCGAAGACGTGGCAGGTGTCCAGGCAGATCCCGAGTCGGGGGTGCGAGTCCAGCGCCTCGAAGTACGGGCCGAAGTCCCGGGTCGTCGAGCAGAGCGAGAAACCCTGCCCTGCGGTGGACTCCAGGAGCAGCAAGGGGTCGTCGTCGTGGGTCAGCTCGTCGAGCAGGGGCAGCATGTGCGCCCGGACCTGGGCGAGGGCGTCCTCGCGCGGTCGTCCGTTCGTCGCCGATCCGGTGTGGACGACCACGCCGAGTGCTCCGATTTCCCGGCCGCGGCGCAGTGAGTGGCGCAGCGACGCCACGGACCGCTCGACGGTCGCCTCCGTGTGCGAGCCGAAGTTGATCAGGTACGGGGCGTGGACGTACACCGGGATGTCCTCGGCCGCGCACTCCGCGCGGAACAGGTCGTCCTGCCCCGGGTTCCCGGGCGGTGTCGCCCAGCCGCGCGGATTGGCGACGAAGACCTGGACGACCTCGGCTCCGATCTCGCGCGCGTACGTCAGACCGGTCTTGGCGAGGCCGCCGGCCACGGGGACGTGGGCGCCGACGGGATTGCGCATCGGGATCTACAGCCCCTTGGTCGTGAGAGTGATCGTGCTGCCTTCGGGAGCCTCGTCACCACCGGTGACGGACTGCTTCTCGACGGTGTTGCCGAGGAACGGGAAGCCCCGCTCGACCTTGACCTTGAAGCCAGCCCGCTCCAGCTTCCGCCGTGCGTCGTCCACGTCGTCACCGGTGACGTCGGGGACCTCCACCATCCGCGGGCCCTTGGAGACGGTCAGGGTGACGGTATCGCCCTTGGCGGCCCGTTTGCCTGCGGCGGGGGACTGACCGGCGACGGTGCCCGCCTCCTCGGGGGAGTTCACCTGCTCGGTGGCCACCCGCACCTTGAACCCCGCGTCCCGGAGCGTGCTGGTGGCGTCGTCGACGGACTCTCCCGCCAGGTCCGGGACGTCGATCGGGGCGCCCCGACTGACGACGAGCGCGACCGCCGAGTCCGGCCGGCGCCCGGTGCCCGCCTCCGGATCCGAGCCGATGACCGTGCCCTGGTCGAACTCCTTGCTGAACTCCCTGGTGACCACTCCCGGTGCGAGACCGACCTTCCGCAGGGCGGCCACGGCGTCGGCGAGCGGTTCCCCCTCCAGGTCGGGGACCTTGACGATCTCGGGGCCTCGGGAGATGACGAGGGTGACGGAGCCGTTGTCACGGATCCGCTTGCCGGGAGCGGGGTCGACGTTCATGACCGTTCCCCGCTCGTACGCGTCGCTGAAACCCTTCTCGGTGTGCTTCACGTCGAGACCGGCATCGGCGAGCCGTTTCTTGGCCGCGGCCTCGGTTTGGCCGAGGACCGCCGGTACGCGGGTGAACTGACCTGAGTTGATGTACCAGATTCCGGTGCCCACGCCGAGGAGCAGCAGCGCGGCGACGACGGTCGCGAGGACCCCGCGGCGCGGTCGCGGTCGCGGGTGGGGCGCCGCTGCGCCCTGCGGCACGGGCGGCATCTCCAGCCGGCTGGTGTGCCCCGCGGCTTCCGCCTCGGTGGGCAGCGGCCGGGGGATCACGCTCGTCCGGTCGCCTGAGCCGTCGTGCTCGGTGTTCCTGGCCTGCGGCGGTACGGCGTCGAGCTGGTCGTCGCCGAGCGCGGCCCGGGTCTCGCGGGTCCGTGCGAGCAGCGCCACGGCGTCGTGCGGGCGCAGCTCGGGAGCGCGGGCGGTGGCGCTCGCCACCAGGGCGTCCAGCTCCGGGGCGAGCCCGGGGGCGGCGTCGGAGGGCGGCGGCACGTCCTCGTTGAGGTGCTGGTACAGCACCTGGGCCGGGGTGTCGCCGGAGTGCGGCTTGGCGCCGGTGAGCATCTCGTACAGGACCACGCCGCAGGCGTAGACGTCGGCGCGGGTGTCCGCCGAGCCCGACTCGATCTGCTCGGGCGCGAGGTAGGAGACGGTTCCCAGGACGCCCCCCGTGGTGCTCGTCACGGACCCGACGGCCCGGACCAGCCCGAAGTCCGCGACCTTCACCCGGCCGTCGTCGCCTATGAGCACGTTCTCCGGCTTCATGTCCCGGTGGACGAAACCGGCCCGGTGTGCGGCGCCGAGCGCGGCGAGCACGGGCTCCAGGATGTCCAGGGCCGCCCGCGGCTGCAGGGCGCCGCGCTCGCGCAGCACGTCGCGCAGGGTGCACCCGGCGACGTACTCCATCGCCAGGTAGACGTACGCCCCCTCGGCGCCCTGGTCGAACACCCCCACCACGTTCGGGTGCGAGAGCCGTGCGACGGACTTCGCCTCCCGGATGAACCGCTCCACGAAGGAGACGTCCGTCGCGAGCGCCGGATGCATCACCTTGAGCGCGAGCACCCGGTCCAGCCGGGTGTCCACGGCCCGGTAGACCGTGGCCATCCCGCCGACGGCGATGCGCGCATCGACGCGGTAACGGCCGTCGAGCACCTGCCCGACGAGGGGGTCCTGAAGCGTCGTATCCACGCAGGTGAGTGTACGAGCCGGCCCGGGTGCCCCGGGTCCCTCGGGCCCGCTCCGGCCCCGGACTGCAGCCCAGCTGTGACGTGCGGGGGGTGGCCGGGCCCGGGGGACCGCTCAGAACGCCGGGCGCTCGGGATCCAGGGCCGCACGTCCCTCGACCGGCGACGACGCCTCGGCGAAGTGGCGGCGGGGGATGCGCCCGGCGCGCCGGGCGAGCCTGCCGGCCTCGACCGCGTGGCGCATCGACTCGGCCATCAGCACCGGTTCCTGCGCCCGGGTGACGGCTGACGCGAGCATGACTGCTGAGCAGCCCAGCTCCATCGCCAGTGCCGCGTCCGAAGCGGTGCCCGCGCCCGCGTCCAGGATCACCGGCACGCCCGCCTGCTCGACGATCAGCTGGAAGTTGTGCGGGTTGCGGATGCCGAGGCCGGAGCCGATCGGCGAGCCGAGGGGCATGATCGCGGCGCAGCCGACGTCCTCCAGCTTCCGGGCCAGGACCGGGTCGTCGTTGGTGTACGGCAGCACGGTGAAACCGTCGTCGACCAGCACCTCAGCGGCGTCCAGCAGCTCCACCGGGTCGGGCAGCAGGGTTCGCTCGTCCGCCACGACCTCCAGCTTGATCCAGCCGGTCCCGAGGGCCTCGCGGGCGAGCCGTGCGGTCAGCACCGCCTCCCCCGCGGTGAAGCAGCCCGCGGTGTTCGGCAGGACCTGGATGCCGAGGCGGTCCAGCACGGACAGCACCGAACCCTGCACGGTCGGGTCCAGGCGGCGCATCGCCACCGTCGTCAGCTCCGTGCCGCTCGCGACGAGTGCGCGTTCCAGTACGTCGAGGCTGGGCGCCCCGCCCGTCCCCATGATCAGCCGGGACGAGAACTCCGTGCCGCCCAGGACGAAACGGTCGTCGGCCATGGCGGTCACCCTCCCTGGACGGCGGTGAGGACCTCGACCCGGTCGCCGTCGCCGAGGAGCGTGCCCTCCCACTGGCCGCGCGGGACGACCGCCTCGTTCACCGCGGCGGCGACCCCGGTGGGCGCGGCGGTGAGCGTGGCGACCAGCGCGGCGAGCGTCGTGCCCGTCGCGAGGTCCCGCGGTTCTCCGTTCACGGACACGGTCATGCGGAGGACTCCTGACGGACGGGGGAGAAGCGGCGGGGGGTGAAGGGGCGGGCCTCCTCGGGGAGTTCGCCGGTGACCAGGGTGTGGGCCAGGACGTCGCCGGTGATCGGCGTGAGCAGGACACCGTTGCGGTAGTGCCCGGTGGCGAGCATCAGGCCGGGCAGTTCCGTCGGGCCGAGCAGCGGCGCGTTGTCCGGTGAGCCGGGCCGCAGTCCCGCGCGGGTCTCGGTGAGCGGCAACTCGGTGATGCCGGGCACCAGCTCGTGGGCGTCACGCAGCAGTTGGTACACCCCACCGGCAGTGACGGTCGTGTCCCATCCGAGCTCCTCGCTCGTCGCGCCGACGACCAACTCGCCGTTCTCGCGGGGCACGAGGTAGACGTGACTGCCGCGCACCACGGCCCGCACCGTACGCGACAGGAACGGGGCGTACGCGGGTGGCACCGTCAGCCGCACCACCTGCCCCTTCACCGGGCGCACCGGCGGCACTGCCTCCTCGGGCACACCGGACAGCCGGCCGCTCAGACTCCCCGCTGCCAGCACCACCTGGTCCGCGGCGAGCTCCGTCCCGTCGGCGAGTACGGCTCCGGCGGCCCGGTCCCGCACCACCGCGAGCCGGTCCACCCGGGTGCGGTGCACCGTCACCCCGGCCCGTTCGCACGCCGCGACCAGTGCTTTCGCCAGCCGCCTGGGATCGATCTGGTGATCGCCGTCGACCCGCAGGCCGCCGCGAACACCGGGCGCCAGCATCGGCTCCAGCCGCCGGCACTCGCGTCCGGTGAGCCACTCCGACCCCAGCCCGCACCGCTGTTGCAGGGCGTGCAACTCCTTCAGGTGCGCCCGGTCATCCGCGTCCAAGGCGACGGCGAGGGTCCCGCAGGAGCGGTAGCCCGTCTCCTGCCCGCTCGCCTCCTCGAGCTCGGCCGCGAAGTCCGGGTAGCGCGCCGCGGAGGCGAGGTTGAGGCCCAGCAGGGTTTCCTCGCCGTAGTGGAGTTCCGTGACGGCGGCCAGCATGCCGGCCGCGACCTGGGCCGCCCCTCCGCCTGGACTGGGGTCGGCGAGCGCGGTCGCCAGGCCGTGCTGCGCCGCCCGCCACGCCGTGACGAGACCGATGATTCCGCCCCCGACGACGAGGACGTCCGATGAATGCTCTGGATGCACTGGGCTCCAGACCCTCCCTTCGCCGGCATGACCCGGATCAGGTTCGTACGGTCGGAGGCCGCCCCAGCCTCCCTCTCAGCCCGGTGCGTCCGGGCTCCCGCGAGCAGAGTTACGGTGGCCACCCTAACCCTCGCCGACAACGCGCAGTAAGGGAGCCTTCGCAGTGGTGCGCTCGCTCGACGGACTCGTCCTCTCGCCGGTAGCCGACCAGGCGCCGGGCCAGGTCGGGACCCGTACCCGGTTCACGTACCACGAGCAGGACGGCCGGATCTGGGCCGACTACGCGGGTGGGGACGTGGTCCGCGGCCATCTCGTCGGCACCCGCGAAGGGGACCGGCTGGACTTCCGCTACGTGCAGCTGAAGCAGGACGGGACCACCTCGTCCGGGCACTGCGTCTCCGAGGTGTCCGAGCTCCCCGACGGCCGGGTGCGGTTGGACGAGCGCTGGGCCTGGGAGTCACAGGAGGGCAGTGGCACCAGCGTGGTGGAGCAACTACCGGCCTGACGGTTCGTCATATGGTTAGGGTGGGCCGGTGAACGAGATCGAGCAGAGCGAGCGGCAGTCGCAGCGCCGGGTCGTCATCGTCGGCGCCGGCATGGCCGGCGTGCAGACCGCCGTGGCCCTGCGCGAACAGGGCTTCACCGGCCCCGTGACGCTGATCGGCGCCGAACCGCACCAGCCGTACGACCGGCCGCCGCTCTCCAAGGCCGTCCTCCTCGGCACGGCCGAGGGCTCCGCGCTCGACGTCGACTTCGCCGCCCTCGGGATCGACCTGCAGCTGGGCCGGGAAGTCAGCGGGCTGCGCCCGGCGGAGCACGAGCTCGACACTCCCGAGGGGCCCGTCCCGTACGACGTCCTCGTCATCGCCACCGGTGCCGAGCCCGTGCCCCTGCCCGGCGCCGAGGGCGTTCCCGGCGTCCACCTGCTGCGCACCCTGGACGACGCCGAGCGGCTGCGGCCGGTGCTGGAGCGGAAGCACGACGTCGTGGTCGTCGGAGCCGGCTGGATCGGCGCCGAATTCGCCACCGCCGCACGCGGCGCGGGCTGCGCGGTCACCGTCGTCGAGGCTGCCGACCGCCCGCTCGCGGGCGCCCTGCCCGCCGAGGTCGCCGCGCCGATGGCCCGCTGGTACGCCGAGAGTGGCGCGGAGCTGATCACGAACGCACGCGTGACGGCCGTGGAGCCGGGAGCGGTCGTCCTCGCCGAGGGCACCGGCGCGGTCCGCAGGCTGGCGGCGGGCGCCGTCGTCGTCGGCATCGGCGCCCGCCCGGCGACCCGCTGGCTCGACGGCTCGGGGATCGTGCTGGGCGAGGACGGTTCGATCACCGCGGACGCGGGCCTGCGCACCAGCCTCCCCGACGTTTTCGCCGTCGGGGACTGCGCGTCCTTCCCGTCCGCCCGCTACGGCGAACGGTTGCTCGTCCACCACTGGGACAACGCCCTCCAGGGGCCCCGTACGGTCGCCGCCAACGTGATCGCCGCCGCCGAGGGGGAGCCGCTGCGGACCTACGATCCCGTGCCGTACTTCTGGTCCGAGCAGTTCGGCCGGTTCGTCCAGTACGCGGGACACCACGCGGGCGCCGGGACGCTCGTCCACCGGGGTGATCCAGGCGGGGCCACCTGGTCGGCCGTATGGCTGCGGGACGGCGTTCTGGTCGCCCTGCTGGCCGTCGGCAGGCCCCGGGACCTGGCCCAGGGCCGCAAGCTCATCGAGGTCGGGGCGCACATCGATCCGGAGCGTGCCGCCGACCCGTCCGTCGCTCTTAAGGCGGCAGCTCTCTAGGGCCCGGCTACCGAGTGTCAGTCCGGGATGGCACGCTTGTCCCGTGACCGAGATTGACGCAAAGACCGATGCTCTCGTCCCCGCCTGGCTCCACCTGCCCGACGTCGCGGAAAAGCTCGACGTCGAGGTGACGCGCGTGCGGCAGCTGGTCAAGGAAGGTCAGCTGATCGCCGTGCGCCGCGGTGAGAACCGGACGCTCCAGGTGCCGGCCGCCTTCATCAAGGGCGGCAAGGTGGTCAAGGGCCTCTCCGGGACCCTGACGCTCCTGAAGGACGACGGCTTCACCGACGAAGAGATGCTCGAGTGGCTCTTCACCCCCGACCCCACCCTGCCGGGGACCCCCGCGGAGGCACTCAGCGAGAATCGCGGCACGGAGGTGAAGCGCCGAGCCCAGGCGCTCGCCGTCTGACGTCGTCCTGAGGGACCACCGACGTCCGCACGAAACCACTGGATGCGGTGCACGGACCGGGCCGGGACGCCCGGCACGGTCCGTGCACCGCCGACACCCGGGGGGTAGTACCCATGTCCGCATCCCGCACGCCGCTGTACGGCGCCCGGCTCTACCTCTGCACGGACGCCCGCAAGCGCCAGGGCGACCTTCCGGAGTTCCTGGACGCCGTCCTCTCCTCCGGCGTGGACGTCGTCCAACTGCGCGACAAGGGCATGGAAGCCGGGGAAGAGCTGGAGCACCTCGCGGTCTTCGCGGAGGCGTGCCGTCGCCACGGCGCGCTCCTCGCGGTGAACGACCGGGCCGACGTCGCCCACGCGGCGGGCTCGGACGTGCTGCACCTGGGGCAGGGCGACCTGCCGGTCCCGGCCGCGCGCGCCGTCCTCGGCGAAGGGGTGCTGATCGGCCGGTCGACGCACGCCAGGGAGGAGGTCGACGCCGCCGCCGTCGAGCCCGGCGTCGACTACTTCTGCACCGGTCCCTGCTGGCCCACCCCGACCAAGCCGGGCCGCCACGCTCCCGGCCTCGACCTCGTGCGCTACGCCGCCTCGCTCGGCCGGGACCGCCCCTGGTTCGCCATCGGCGGGATCGACGCCGGCAACCTCGACGAGGTGCTCGACGCCGGTGCGCGCCGCGTCGTCGTGGTCCGGGCGATCACGGAGGCCGACGACCCCGGTGAGGCCGCGGCCCATCTCGCCAAGCGGATACGGACCTACGGCGAACAGGCCGGTGGGTGACCACCCGGTGTCCGATAGGTGGAATGCGGTTGGGTGACCGCCATGCGCTGGATAACCTGCGAGTATGGCCCTCGGTACTGCTTCGACCAGGACGGATCGCGCGCGTACGGTGCGCGAACTGCTTGCCACCGACAGAACGTCGTACTCGTTCGAGTTCTGGGCGCCCAAGACGGAGAAGGGCGAACGGAACCTCTGGAACGCGCTGCGGCGTGTCGAGGCGGTGCAGCCCAACTTCGTCTCGGTGACGTACGGGGCCGGCGGCTCCACCCGCGCCGGAACGGTCAGAGCCACCCAGCAGATCGCCGCCGACACCACCCTCACGCCGGTCGCCCACCTCACCGCGGTCAACCACTCCGTCGCCGAGCTGCGGAACATGATCGGGCAGTACGCCGACGCCGGGATCAGGAACATCCTCGCGGTCCGGGGCGACCCGCCCGGCGATCCGATGGGCGAGTGGATCGAGCATCCCGAGGGCGTGCGGTACGCCGCGGACCTCGTCCGGCTGATCAAGGAGTCGGGCGACTTCTGCGTCGGCGTCGCCGCGTTCCCCGAGATGCACCCCCGATCGACCGACTGGGACACGGACGTCCGCCACTTCGTGGACAAGTGCCGGGCCGGCGCCGATTACGCGATCACTCAGATGTTCTTCCGCCCGGAGGACTACCTGCGGCTGCGTGACGACGCTGCGCGGGCGGGCTGCGAGACACCGATCATCCCGGAGATCATGCCCGTCACCAGCGTGAAGCAGATCGAGCGCTTCGCGCAGCTCAGCAACGCGACCCTCCCCCGTGCGCTGGAACAACGGATCCGCGCCGTCGAGGACGACGCCGCCGCTGTACGCTCGCTTGGCATCGAGTTCGCAACGGAGTTCTGCGCACGGCTGCTCTCCGAGGGTGTCCCCGGGTTGCACTTCATTACGCTCAACAACTCAACGGCAACACTCGAGATCTACGAGAATCTCGGACTGCACCAGCAGTCGTGACCGGCCGAACCCGCCTCATCCCCGGGCGTAGGCCGTAGGAGAGGGGCGGGCATGGCCTGGACGGTGCTCTACATCGCCTTCGGCATCGTCGCGCTGTGGCTGCTCGGCGAGGTGCTGCTGCAGTACAAGGCGCGGCTGCGCTGGCGGCTGGTCGCGTTCGTCGGTTTCCTCGGCGTGGTCGTCGGTGTCCTGCTGCCGAACGTGGTCGTGATCGGGGCGGGAGCCATCACCTTCGCCGTGGGACAGACGTACGTCACCCTCTCCTTCCGGCGCGGCTTCTCCACCGGTTGGGCGCTCGGCGGTAGCCCCGGCTCGAGCCGTCGCCGCAGGTCCGGGGGCGCCGCCGTCACGAAGGAACCCACGCTCGAGGTGACCGACCTGACCTACGAGCCCGGGGGCACCGACGCAACCGAGCCGTCGGCCGCCGAGTCCACGGCCGTCTACGAGCCGCAGCCGCTGCCCGAGGAGACCACGCAGTACGGGGTCTACTCCGAGTCCGTCTTCGGCGGCAGCCAGGGGCTCGACCAGGGCGAGGCCCCCTACGGGAACAGCAGCTACTCCACGGGCTACTCCGACGCGTACTTCCAGAGCCCCGGCTACGAGCAGCCGGCCGCCGCCCATGACACGTTCGCCGGTGCGTACGACTACGGAACGGGGCAACAGCAGTACCCGGGTTATTCCGATCCGTACGGCGCGGGGCAGCCCGGCGAGCCGGAACCGGCCCACGGCTCGTACGACGGCTACGGCGGCCAGCAGTACGCCGACCCGTACGCGACCCAACAGGGGTACAACGAGACCCCGCCCGGAGGCGTCTGGGTACCGCAGCAGCGCGACGGCGACGGGGCGCAGCCCCTGCCGCCCGAGCAGTCGCCGTCCTACGGATACCCCCAGCCCGGCTCCGGCTACGAGGCGGGGTACAACGGCCAGACCTACCGCTACTGAGGTCTCCGGAGGCTGCGGGCAAGGGACACGCGGCCCCGACGCGCGGACGCGGGCTCAGCGCGGTGGCCGCTGCCGTGACCGGCCGCACCGCGCGCCCGAGTGGTACGTCCGGGGCACCTGCCCCCGATCGCGGGACGGACACGGTGGTTGGCCGGGCACCGCGGGTACCCGTCCGTCGAACGGCGGCCCAGCCGAAGCGGCACGTTAGTAGCTGTTTCTAAGCCTCGGTTCTGTGTAGATTTGCGCCCTAGGCTGGGCTGGTGTCCGAGGACGCTGAGAGGGCCGCGGGGAGGGACTGCCGGGCTTGTGGCGAACGGCTGAGGCCGGACATCCGGCCCGGTGCGGTGTTCTGCTCGTCGGTGTGTCGTTCCAGGCAGTGGCGGAAGGAACGGCGACTGCGGAAGCGTCTTGCGGCGGTCCGGGACGAGGCCGGCATGGTGGAGTGTCCGGAGTGCGGGGCCCGCTGGGTGGCGGGTGTCGACCGTCGCTCGGACGCCCGCTTTTGCTCCCGGCGGTGTGTCGTGAGGGCCTGGCGGCGCCGGAAGGATCCGTTCGCAGACAGTTCACAGTGACCACTGAACGAACGCATCCTGCATCCAACTTCGTTCACAGATCGGTCATTTACGGTCAATCATTGTGGATCTTAGGATTTGCGGTCTGACTCTCGGTGACGGATGCGGGCCCTGTCCCGTCACGGCGAAATCCCGTGCCCTGGCCCGCACTTGGGTGGTGAAAGCCATGTCCGAGGAGACCGATAAGGTCGGTGCCGTCAGTCCCGCTATGAGCAGATCGTCGCTGAGCTGCGGGAAGTGGTCGAACAGCAGACACGAGGGCAGTTCACGATCGGTGACCGTGCTCTGGAGATCGAGCCGATGCGTCCTCGCGGCGGTCCTGTCCCGGATGCCGCATGGTCGGTGGAAGTCTCGCTCACCCTGCTCGCCGAAGACATCGGCTTGACGCTGTCGACGCTCAAGAGCGCCCGCTGGGCGGCATCGCGCTGGCCCGCTGATCAGCGCCGGAAAGGGGTGTCGTTCTCGGTCCACAAGGTCTTGGCCGGCATCGAAATCGAGGAAGAACGCTTCGCGGCGATCGACAAACTCCCCGACGGCAAACCCCGCTGGACCGTCGACGACGCCCGGCGCCGGGTCGGCACCCGGGTGGAAACTCCCGTCTCACCGCAGGAGAAGGTCACCGCGATCCACGCACTCGCCCAGGACGACCAGGTCGCCGCGAAGGTGACGGGAGATCTGCTGAAGCGTCCGCAGGTCGCGGCCAAAGTGACACAGACCGACAAGGTCCGGGTGGTGGAAGAATTCACCCGCGACGAGGCGGTCGCGACAACCGCTGCGACCAACCTGCTTCGCAGGCCGGACGTCGCGTTCAAGGCGATGAGCGATGACACCGCTCGCTTCCAGGTCAACCATGCCCAGGCCGAACGCAGTCGGCAAGCCCACGACTACCACGAGCGAACCAGTCCCATCGCGCCGGCGGTCTGGGGCATCGACCGGACAGTGGAGTTCCTGGACCTGGTCACCGCCTGCCACTCGTTCGTCGCCGCAGCCGGCCGCACCGTTCCCGGCCTGCGGGACCGGACCCTCAGCGAGGGCGAACGCGTGATCGTGCACCAGAACGTCGCCAAGGTGAAAGCGACCCTGGACTGGATCGAAACGGCCGTCGACACCGGCAAGGTCGACATGGACGACGAGCTCGACCGCATGCTGAATAGCGAGTGATCATGCCCCGCGCCTCACGGAGAAAGGGAGACGCGGCCAGACGCCATGCCGACACTGTCCGGTTCGTGCTCTTCGAAGCCCGCCCGGCAGGGCTGGACTTCAGCCAGCTCGTCAGAGCCACCGACCTCTCTGCCAAGCAGGTCAGATCCGGAATCGGAGCGTTGAAGGACGAAGCCGCCTCCCGCGGCTGGCCGCCGCTGACCTGGACCCGGGAGGTCGGCTATCAGCTCGGCGCCGACCGGGCCGCGCTCGAAGCATACGAACGGGCCGTCGTCTCGCAAAAACTCAACGAGTTCCGCCGGTTCATCACCGGCACCGTCGCCCCGCACGCAGCTGCCCACCCGAACGACAAGTGGGTCAAACACATCGTCGCCCAGCTCAACTCCATCGAATCCACCCTCGACCTCATCGCCAGCTCCTGACTCCGCGGGGGCCGACCGAGCCTACGCAGGCAAGCTCGTGACCTGGGCAAAGAAGCACCTCAACC
>NZ_JBHZCF010000002.1:174326-181199 GCF_042755225.1 Streptomyces sp. NPDC059169
ACACGACCCCCCCCCTCCACCCGCCGCGGTCTTCTGTTTCGTTGCCTTCTTTCTCCCCCCCCCCCCCCCCCCCCCGCCGCAGGTCACAGACAGGAAGAGACGTGCGCCACCGCCGATATCCCTCGGACACCACGGACGATGAATGGACGCTGATCGAACCGCTGCTGCCAATCGCAGCCTGCGACACGGCCCGCGGCGGCCGGCCGGAGAAGCATCCCCGGCGCGAGATCGTGGATGCGATCCGATACGTCGTGGACACCGGCTGCAAATGGCGAGCCTTGCCTGCGGACTACCCACCATGGCGGACCGTTTGGGGCTTCATGGCCCGCTGGGCAGCCTGCGGTGTCATCGGCCAGATCCGTGACGCTCTGGCCCAGCGGATCCGCCGCGAGATGGGCAAAGGACCCAGAGCCGTCGCCACGATCATCGACTCGCAATCAGTCAAAGCGGCATCGACCGTCGGCAAGGACTCCCGCGGTTACGACCCAGGCAGAAGGATCAATGGCCGCAAACGCCATCTCGTGGTCGACACCCGCGGCCTGCCCCTGCTGGTCATGGTCACCCCGGCCGATCTGCACGACTCCGCCGCCGCGAAGGAAGTCCTCTTCCGTCTCCGCCTGATGCACCCCGAGATCACCATCGTCTGGGCCGACCGAGCCTACGCAGGCAAGCTCGTGACCTGGGCAAAGAAGCACCTCAACCTGACCATCAAGACCGTCGCCCGGCCGAAGGACACTTCCGGCTTCATCCTGCTGCCCCGGCGTTGGGTCGTCGAACGCTCGCTGGCCTGGATCATGAACGCCCGCCGGCACGCGAGGGACTACGAACGCCTCATCCAGCACTCCGAAACCCTGATCACCTGGGCCGCCATCACACTGATGACCCGCCGTCTCACCCGGGGCAAGAAGAGCCTGACGCGCCTGCCCGTCACCCCGCCCCGGCTGACGCAGGCCGCCTGACCTAGTCGGCGGTGGTTTCGTAGGCGAGAGCTGGCAACGTTTGCCGACGGCCCAGCAGGCTCCGTCTTCGCCGCCGTCAACGCCTACGCCGGCCCCGACCTGGTCACCCGCATCCTCCATCAGCTCCCCACCGGCTGGGCCCTGCTGTTCGGCCGCGCCGAACTCAATCCCGCCGCATGAACAAGGCCGTGACCTGCCAGGCGCCGGGGGTGTTGAAGGGAGTGACGCGTGCACGGGTCGTATCGAAACCCCACGGGGCTCGTGCCGGTCAGCGGCCCCCGGCCCCCGGCACCGCGCCCGGCCCCCGGCACCGCGCCCGGCCCCCGGCACCGCGCCCGGCCCCCGGCACCGCGCCCGGCGCCCGGGGCCGCAGCGCACGCAAGAATCCGAAGTCCTTCAGCCCTACCTGTGACCATCAACGACGTCGGCTCTCCTCGGCGGAGGCTACCGGCGGGCTGCGGCGAGCAGGGCGCGTTGGTAGCGCACGCCTTTGCGGGTGAGGAGGAACAGGCCGAGGGCTGCGGCGAGCAGGCCGATGATCTGCGGGAGGGGGATCACGATGATGCGCGTTGTGCGGGTGACGGACTTGCCTTGCCCGGTGGGGATGGTCACCGATGCGTCGCAGACGCAGAAGATCGGTGGGCTGTGCCACTGGGTGGTGAGGGTTCGTTGCGAGTTGCCAAGGACGGTGAAGTCGGGGAAGGCGAGTCGGCTGCCGCTTGCGGTGGCGACGAGTCGTTTGGGGCCTGTGTAGCTGCGGTGGATGTTGCCGGCGTTGCGGATTGGCAGGGTGAGGCGGATCGGTCCCCAGAAGGCGAAGCGCGGGGCCTGGAGCTCTTCCGGGACGATCTTGTGGATGGCCTTGCCGGGGACGTTGACCATAAGTTGGCTGGCCACGGCGCCCGCCACCTGGACGTTCTTTGACGTCTGCCTGGGCGGGGTTTTGAACAGGATTCCGATGTACCGCTCGCCTGGCTCGGGGCGGTGGGGGACGCTGACCTTGACCTTCACCTTCCGGCTCTCCCCGGGGCCGAGTTCGAAGGAGGAAGGGCTCATCGTGACCCAGGAGGCGGCTGAGACGGGCCCCGGCGGCCGGAAGGTGATCTCGCCGTCGGTCTCCTGGCTGAACTCTGCCGACTCGACGGTGATCCGCACGCCGACAGCTGCACGGTTGACGATGTTCACCACCTGGGTTTGCGGCCCGGTTTTGGCCGGCAGGACACTGCGTGCTGGCCACACCGTCAGTGACAGGCCAGCCTCACCGTCCCGCTGTGCGGGGTCGGCTGATGCCGATGCGGCCGGCAGTACAGCCAGCACGGCAGCGAGGACGGCACAAGCGAGGCGGGGCACGCCACGCCTGTATGAGCGGATTCGAACGTCCGGCATCTACTTCGTGGCTGCGGTGTAGGTGAGGTTCACGCTGTAGGTGTCGGAGCGCACGTTGGGGATGTGTACGCGGTAGTCGGTCGCATAGGTGTCCCCGCCACCGGCAGAGGGGCTGTCGACGTTGCGGATGACCTGGTCCGAGGTCGTCACCGGACGCCACAGGATCTGAGGATTCGGCCGCAGTTCGAGATTCCCGACCGGGATGACGTCCGGGTTGTCGGCGCCCTGCGGCTGCAGCGCGGAGTCATTGGCCCGCACGCTGATGGTGTAGCCGGCCGCGTTGTTCGAGGTGACCGTGTAGCTGACAGCGGCATTCTGTGTGGCCGTGGTGTTGGGAAGGCCGCTGAGGGTGAAGGACGGGGTGAGTCCGGTCAGTGAAATCGCTGAGGCCACGGCCACGTTCGCCTGGGTGGTGTCGCTGACCTGGTCGGCCAGTGCCGCCGGGCCGTCCGCGGCCGCGGCCGTCAGGCCGCCCGCTGCCAAGAGGACAGCCCCCACGACGGGCCTACTGCTGACACGGATACGCCGTTGGTTCATTTCCCAGCACCTGTTTCACATCGATCACCGTCTGCTGCTGCCCCATTTAATGCACCTCCGTCTGCCGTGTCCTGTCGTGGAATGCAGCGGCCATCAACGGTTCACCCGGATGGAGGGTTAACGTGTCGTGACCGTGTAGGTCAGGGTGACGCGGTAGGTGTCGGCCCGCACGTTCGGAATGGTCACCCGATAGTCGGTGCTCAGGTTGTCGCCCTGCGGACCGGAACGGGTCGTCTGGCTATGCACGGTCACGGCCGACGTGCTCTTCAAAGGAAAGAACGCGGACGTCCCGGTCTTCCTGACGGCAAGGTTTCCCACTGGGATCCGATCCGGATTCGCTGCCTTGAGCGGTGTCATGACCGCGGCATTCGCCAGCACGCTGACGGTGTACCCGTCAGGATCCGGCGTACGCACGCGCAGGGTCACCGCACCGTTCTGGGAACGTGTCTGATTCGGCGGACCCACGAGCGTGAAGCTCGACGTGAGGTTCGACATCGTGATGGGCAGCTGCCTCAGCACCACCGACGGGACGGCGCTCCCGCTCTGGGAGGACTCGGCAGAAGCCGACCCGCTACCCATCGCCAGCGCCAGGCCGCCGAGCACCAGCACCAAGCCCAAAGCCGCCTCCCCCACCGCAGGCCAGTCCCGACGAACCAGCGCCGCCTCCACCACCTCGCCGCCCCCAGCATGCATGGCTGACATCCGCAACACACCAGCTAAAACGCCCAAGCGGACAGAAGGACACGAGCCGATGCCTTGACTGCCCCGGCGAAGCGTGCACGGCTCCTGTCAGCAGCCCCGAACCAGAATCCGCCCGGTGAAATTCAGTACCTGCCGGCTCCACCGCCCGGTGGCGACGAGTCCCGCCCGCTGATTGACGCCCTCCTCTGAGCAGATCCCCCTGCCAGAGAAGCGGGCCCGTCTGCACCGTGAGAGAGACGACGCAGACAGGCCAGATCGCAGACGGCTCACGCCGACGTGAACATCACGCTCGCCATGGCCACTCGGCTCACCGTCGCCGTCGGCTCCAACGTGCCCAGCGGCTCACCCTGACACGCCGGACTCGGATACAAAGTCGCCTCACGGTCCGTGCCGTTCGAAACGGTGCCGTTGGCAGTGGCCTGAATACACACGTCATCAGCAGGGTTCTTCAACTTCACCGTCAAAGCCGTGTACGCATGCGTGTACTGAAACACCCCAGTAGCCGCCTGCGCACTGGCGGGAACGGCGATCATCAGCACCGAGCTGGCCAGAACCCCCATACCCACCACGAAACCACGCCTCATCGAAGGCTCCTTCCTTGGACGGAAACACCCCTCACTACATACGCGCAGGGTGCAGAGAATCCACGCAGGCACTCACCGTGTCCTGCCAAGGGACTCCGTTCGGACGGGAACGCCATCACCTGGTCCAGGAATGCCACTCTTGCTTCAGAAACAGCTTCTTACATGGCGTGCGACAGGTGCTGGGCGCGGTCACGCGCGTCCGGCCCCCGCGGATCCCGCACCGCACCACCTCCTACGACGGGCTACTGCGAGCCGCGGAAACCCTCGCCCTCCACGATCAGCCCCGCCACCAACGCGCCCGACATGCCCGCGTGGGCCAGCCCACCGCCCGGGTGGGCCCACCCGCCCGCGAGGTACAGCCCCGGCAGGCGCGTGGTGTTCGAGGGACGCAGGAAGCGTCCCCCGGCCCCGGCCAGGGCCGGAGGACACACCGGGCCGGTCCCGTCCGGAGTGATGACCTCGCGCCACAGCAGCCGCTCGCGGAGGTCCGGGACGGCGCGGCACGCCGCGTCGACCAGCCGGTCCGCCCAGCATTCGCACCGTGCGCGGTCCGCCCAGCCGCCCTGCGCCGGTACGGTCGCGGTGAGCGTCACCGCCTCGTGTGCCTCGTCGGGGCGCGTCGTCGGATCGTCGGGACGCAGCACCGTCACCGTGGGCCGTCCGACGGGTCCCTCCTCGAACACCGCGCGGGCCTCCGCAGCCGGGTCGGGGGAGTGCACCACAGTCCGGTGCACGGTGCCCTGCGGTCGGGCCCCGCGCAGGGCCAGCAGCACGGTGAACCGACCGGTGGCCCCGTCCACCGGTCGGACACCGCCGTCCCGCCACGGTTCCAGCGGGCCCAGCCCCGACGCTCCGGCGCCCGCCACCACGAGGTCCGCTCGGATCGGGCCACCCGAGGCGAGGAGCACCCCGGCGGCCCGGCCGTCCTCCTCCAGCACGCCGGTCACCTCGGCGTCGAACACGAAATCCACCGCGCGGGCCAGGCAGCGCTCGTAGACGGCCCGGGCCAGTGCCCGCATACCGCCGAGGGCGTACCAGCTCCCGAACGTCTGCTCCATGTACGGCAGCAGTGCGGCGCTCGCGGGGGCGCGCCGCGGATCGAGTCCGTACGTCAGGGCGCATGCGTCGAGCAGGGCGGCGAGCCGTGGGTCCGCCAGCTCCCAGGCCCCCACCTCCGCGAGCGTCTGCGCCTGCCGGGTGCGCAGCAGGCGGCGTTGCCGCAACGCCGGATACGGGTCACGGCCCAGCACCTGCCGGTCGGCCCACAGCGGTTCCTCCAGCAGCGGTCGGCGAGAGCGATCCCAGGCGTCCCGAGCACGACCGAGGAACTCACCCCACCGCTCGCCCGCGCCCGGACCCAGTGCGGCGTCCAGGGCGGCGACCACACCGGCGCGGGAGGCGTTCGGCAGCGAGACGTCCGTGCCGTCGTCGAACAGATGGCGACCGGCCGGATCGACCTGGGTCAGCTCGACGCAGCTCTCCAGCGGTTCCCTGCCCGTCTTGACGAACAGGTCCCGGTAGACGGCCGGGAGGTGCAGCAGGCCGGGACCGGTGTCGAAGGTGAACCCCTCGCGCGCGAAGGTGCCCACCGCCCCGCCGAACGTCGCCGAGCGCTCGTACACCGTCACCCGGTGGCCTGCCACGGCCAGCCGGGCGGCAGCCGCCATGGCGCCCATCCCGGCGCCGATCACCGCAATCCGTGCCATGTCAGCGACCCTATCCGCCCGTGCCGGCGGGGCCGTCACCCGGCCGTGCGCCGCCAGGGCACGGGGCCGGTCCGCCTCCGGCCGTCAACGGAGCGGGGGTTGGGGCAGGCCCGCTCCGAGCCGCTTCTTCGTGCGGCGCTCCGCCCGGCGCCGTAGGAACCGTCGGATCCGTGAGACGAGGAAGACGAGCGTCACGAAGCCCAGGACGAGCAGGGACCCCGCGATGATCGCCGCCGGCAGCGGGTGGAAGACCGCGAAGGTGATGAGCCCGGCGACGCCGAGGTCCTCGACGACGCTGACGGCGACGTTGCTGAACGGCTCGGGAGAGGTGTTGACGGCCATGCGGGTGCCCGCCTTCACCAGGTGGCTCATCAGGGCCGTGGAGCCGCCGACCGCCGCTGCTGCGAGCTCCGGCAGCGATCCGCTCTCACCGGCCAGGAGAGCTGCCACGACGGCACCGGCCACCGGACGGACGACCGTGTGCACCGAGTCCCAGACCGAGTCGACGTACGGGACCTTGTCGGCGACCGCCTCGCAGAGGAACAGCACCGCGGCGGCGATCAGGACGTCGGTGCGCTGGAGCGACGCGGGCACCTCGTCGGTGAGCCCGGTCGCGCCGAAGAGACCGAGCAACAGGACCACCGCGTAGGCGTTGATCCCGCTCGCCCAGCCGCTCGTGAAGACCAGAGGGAGTACGGACACAGGCGTGATCGTAACGAGCCGGGGCGCGGGCACGGATGGGGATGAGCGCGGAGGACTGAGTATCCGTACCTAGTACGGGAGATGAGTAGCCGCGCGGATGGGTGCCCACCAGTGCAAACGGAAGAGTGGGTGCCACGGGAAGGAGCGCTGTGCCGCACCGCCGGCACGGGGCGGCGGAACGGTGCGGCGCACCCGACCGAACGGGGGTCGTCCCGGAGCGAGTCGGGACGGTGGAGGAGGACACGGGGGACCGGGGGGGGGGGGGGGGGGGGGGGGGGGAGGGGGGGGGGGAGGGGG
>NZ_JBHZCF010000002.1:181209-317677 GCF_042755225.1 Streptomyces sp. NPDC059169
CTATTCTTCTCTGGCTGAGGTGGGGTGGGGGGTGCTCACCCTCCCCCTTTCCTCCCTCTTCTCTCTCTCGTCCCCTCTCCCTCTCTCCCTCGGCGCTACTCGCGCCCGCCGACGCGGCCGTGCAGCAGCCGCGACAGCGCGGAGTGGACGTCATCGAGCGACCGCTCGCGCTGGAAGGCCTGCCAGTCGAGCGCTGCCACCAGTACCATGCCGACGAGTGCGGCAGCGGTGAGCTGGACGTCGATCTCCTCGCTGAGCTCTCCCCGCTCGACCGCCTCGCGCAGGACCGCCTCGACCACGGCGACCACCTGCTGACGGACCACCATGAGCGTGGACTGCCAGGCCCGGTTGGTGCGCCACAACTCGGCGACGTACAGCTGGGTGAAGGCCGGGTAGCGTTCGATGAAGCCGAGGCCAGCCTTGATCATCGCGTCGAGCGCCTCGACCTTGGTGCCGCCCCGCTCCTCCGTCTCGTCGGCCGCAGCCTGCAGCGAGGCGGTGAGCAGCCCCACTCCGTACCGCAGCAGCTCCTCGAAGAGCTCGGTCTTGCTCTTGAAGTTGTAGTAGACCGTGCCCTTCGCGACTCCGGCGCGCTCGGCGATCTCGTCCACCGTCGTGGCGGAGAACCCCTGTTCCGCTATCAGCGTCACGGCCGCCTCGTAGAGCTTGGCCCGCGTCGCCTGTCTCCGGGTGCTGCTGTTCATGGTGCCGATTCTCACAGGTCCGCCCATCTCACAGGCTCAGCTCGGGATGAAGACGGTCGAACGTCCAGACCTGCTTGCGCCGGGCCGAGACGGCGGTCAGCGCGAGGGCTCCCACGGTGAAGGCGGCGAGCACGGCGGTCCCCTGCCAGACCGGCGCGACCGGGCCGCCAGTGATCAGCCGGCGCAGCGCCTCGATGACGTACGTCATCGGCAGGAAGGGGTGCATCGTGTTGAAGAACGCCGGGCTGGTCTGGACGGGGTAGGTGCCGCCCGCCGACGTCAGCTGGAGCATCAGCAGGGCCAGGACGAGGATCCGGCCCGCCGCGCCGAAGCGGGCGTTGAGCCACTGGATGATCGCGGCGAAGCAGCACACCACCAGGGCCAGGAAGCCGACCGTTCCTGCGGCGCGTTCCATGCGCAGGCCGAGTCCCCAGTGCAGCACCGACATCAGGGCGGCGACCTGGAGCAGACCGATCGTGGCCACCGGCAGCCAGCCCGCCAGGGCGATCCGCCAGGCGGAGGCTCCGGCCGCGAGGGCGCGCCGGTTGAGGGGCTGGATCAGCATGTAGGCCACCATCGCGCCGACCCAGAGGGAGAGCGGGATGAAGTACGGGGCGAAGCCCGTGCCGTAGTTGTCGGCCTTGTGCATCGACTGGGAGGCGAGCTGGACCGGGTCGGCCATCACGTCCGTGCGGCGGTCGCGGTCCTTCTTGTCGTAGTCGGGGATCTTGTCGACGCCGTCGTTCAGCCCGCCGGCGAGCTCGCCCGAACCGTCGACCAGCTTGAACATGCCGCCGTCGAGCTCGTTCGCCCCGTTGCGGAGCTTGCCGACTCCGGTGTCCAGGTCGGTGGAGCCGGTCCTGGCCTGGGTCAGTCCGGTGTGGATCTTGGCGGCCCCGTCGGCCACCTTGTGGGCCCCGGAGTTCAGCGCGTTGACGTCCTTGACGGCGGATGCCAGGTCCTCGTCCAGGTGGGGGGAGCGGTCGGCGAGTGCCTTGGCCTTCCTCTCCAGGTCCTTCAGTTGGGTGTCGAGCTGCTTCAGGTCGCCGTTGTTGTCCTTGATGAGGGCGTTGAGGTCGTCAGCGATCTCGGCGGAGTCGGCTGCGGTCGCCTTGGCGTCCTGCAAAAGGGCGCACAGCTTGGGGTCGGGCAGGAGAGCGTCCTCGCAGCGCTCCTTGTGGAAGGCGGCGAGCCCGTCGGCGGCCTTGTGCGCCGCGGCGGCCACACCGGGTGCCCGCTTCACCAGCTCGTCGAGGTGACGGCGGGTGAGCCGGGAGGAATCCTCGACGAGGCGTGCCGTGTCCCCGATGGTCTTCCCGTTGTCCCTGAAGTACGGGCGTACACCCGTGGCGATCCCGTTGACCTTGTCGGCCAGCTTCTGCGTGCCGTCGGCGACCCCGGCCGCCCCCGTCTGCAGCCGACCCGCCGCCGAGTCGAGCCGGGTGATGCCACCTGCCAGCTTCCCGCTGCCGTTCTTGGCGTTCTCCAGCCCGTTGGCGAGGTCCTTCGAGCCCTTCTTCGCCTTGCCGATGCCGCCCTTCAGCTCGTCGGCGCCCTTGGCGGCCTTCTCGGTCGCGTCGTGGATGTCCGAGAAGGAGATGAAGATCTTGTCGAGGAAGGTGCGGGAAGCGTTCTTGGACGCGGACTTGCGCACCTCGGCGAAGACCGTGCGGGAGATCGATCCGACGATGTAGTTGTTCGCGTCGTTCGTCCGCACCTCCAGCGCCCCGGTCTCCGGGGCGCTGCCCGAACTGGAAGCGATGCGCTTGCTGAAGTCGGACGGCATGGTGAGCGAGAGGTAGTAGGTGCCGTCCTCCACGCCCTTGCGGGCGTCCGCGGAGCTCACCTCGTGCCACTCGAAGACGTTGCTGTCGTGCAGGCCCTTGGTGATCTCGTCGCCGGCGTGGATCTTCTTGCCCGTGGCGGTGGCTCCTTCGTCCTCGTTGACGAGGGCGACGGGGATCCGGTCGAGGCGGCTGTACGGATCCCAGAAGGACCACAGGTACAGCGCGCCGTAGAGCAGTGGAAGCAGCAGGATCGCGACGAGCGCGGCCCGGGGCAGTTTGCCCCTGCCGAAGCGCTTCAGCTCAAGCGCGGCCAGTTTCGGCGAGCGCATCGGCCGCCCCCTCCTCGTTGTCGTCCTTGTGGTGCTCCGCCGCGGACTCCCGGCCTTCGCGCCGCGTCGCGGTCTCCCCGGTCTCCCCGGTCTCCGCGGTCTGCTCGACGGCCGTCGCGGACTTCCCGCTCTTCACGGGGGCATCCGCGCTGGTCTGCGGGGCCTTCGCGGTGGTCTCCGCGGTCTCCGTGGCGGTCTTGGCGGGGGAGTCGGCAGGGGCCTCGGCAGCACGGCCCCGGCCCTTGGCCGCCGACTTCGCTGCGCCACCGGCTCCGGCGGGCCGGTCGGCAGCGTTCTTGGTCGTGGGGGAGGTCGTGGCAGTGGCAGCCGGGCCGGTACGGACGACGACGGCGTCCTGCGGGGCCTCGCTGCACACGGCCAGGACCGTGGTGCCTTCGGCCACGACGCCGCGGAGCATCTCCCAGACCTCGGACCGCTCCGCTTCGGAGAGCTTGAGGTCCGTGTCGTCGACGGCCAGCAGCCGAGGGCGACCGATCAGGGCGAGGGCGACGGACAGCCGCAGGGCCTCCAACCGGTCCAGGTCCCTGACCGCCGTGCGCTCGCCCTTGGGCAGGGTGTCGAGGTCCAGGCCGGCGGCGGTCAGCGCTTCGCCGATCCGGTTCCGGGCCGCCTTGCTCTGTTCGGAACCGGGCCGCAGCAGCGCGCGCAGCGAGCCGTCGAACCGTCGCTGCAGCAGCGCCCGCTCCCGCAGGTGCTCGGCGACCGTGAGCGCCGGGTCGAGATCGCTGACTCCGGGGACGGGCCCGAGGGCGCTGATACGGCGTACCGCCGCCATCTTGCCCGGCAGCCGCATGCCCCCGACCTCAGCGTGGCCCTCGGAGGGCTTCATCCGGCCGGAGAGCGCGAGCAGCAGGCAGGTGCGACCCGAGCCGGACGGGCCCTCGACCGCGATGAGCGAGCCGGGCTCCGCCCGGACCGCCACCGCGCGGAAAGCCCAGCCGCGCGGCCCCTTGAGTCCGAAGTTCTCGGCGACGACGGCTGCCCCGTGCGGGCTGTCCACGCATCCTCCCCCAATTTGAACTGACTGGTCAGTTCAAAAATAACCCGAACCTGCGAGCGAAGTAAAACCGGGGCGTCGCGGTAGCCCCCTCACCGGTCGCGGGGCTCGATCCCGGCCACCATCTCCGCCAGCTGATCGCACACCCGCTTGATCTCCTCGTGGGTCCGGTTGCGCTCGGTGATGACGGCCGCGACCAGCAGCGCCGTCAATGCCGCCGACCCGTTGAAGGCCTGGAGCGTGACCATGTTCTCGAACAACTCGTGCCCCGCGAACGGGCCCGCATCCCGGGTCGCCGCGAGGATCGCCAGCGTCGAGACGGCCAGCGCGCACGGCGCGGCGCCGGCCAACCGGAAGCGGAACGCGGCCCAGATCAACACGGGGAACACCAGGAACAGCAGGGACGACGTGCTCGTCCCCACGGCCAGGAACGTCACGAAGAACGTGCACAGCGCCAGGGCCGCGGCCTCCGCCCAGCGGCGCGGGCTCGCCCGCACCGGCCATCGGGCGCGGCGCAGGACCAGCAGCAGCGGGGTCACCACCAGGACCCCCATGGCGTCGCCGGTCCACCACACCGACCAGGCCGACCAGAAGTCGTCCGGCGACAGGGCCCCCGCGAGCACGAGCACGCCGCTGCCCACGGTCGAGCTGATCAGCATCCCGGCCAGCGCGCCGAGGAAGACCAGCGCCAGTACGTCCCGCAGCCGGTCCAGGTCCGCGCGGAACCCCGCACGGCGCAGCATCAGGTAGGCGCAGACCGGGGCGAGGGTGTTGCCGGCGGCGATGCCCAGCACCCCGAGCGCCGATGGGCCGATGGAGACGTTGACCAGGAAGGCGCCGAGCGCGATGCCCGGCCAGACCCGCAGTCCGAAGAACAGCAGCCCGGCGAGGGCGACGCCGGTGGGCGGCCACAGCGGGGTGACCTGACCGCGCACCACTTGCTGGAGGAGCCCCAGCTTGGCAGCGACGTAGTAGGCGGCGGCGACGGCGAGGCTCTGCAGCGCTGCGGAGCCGTAACGCCGGATCTCCTCGGTGCGCACCACAGCAGTCTGCGCTGTCGGGAAGACCGCGGCGACTCAAGGGCGAGCAGGTCCGGGGGAGGAGGAGGGGGAGAGGAGAGGGGGAGGAGCGGGCCGGCGGGTGCCGGCCCGGTTCGGAGCGCGGCGGGCACGTCGACGCCGTCACCGGTCGGCCGCGCGACCTGCGTACCGGCGCGGAGGGCCGTCGTAGCGGGCCACGAGGACGGCCGCATCGTCGCTGTGCCCCGTCAGTTCGGCCACGTCGATCACGGCGGAGGCCAGCCCGCCGGGGTCGGGGTCCCCGACCGCGGCGTCCACGAGTCTGGCCACCTCCGCGAGGCCCTCCTCCATCGGGAAGGAGGGCCCCTCCACGACGCCATCGGTCAGCAGGACGAGCACCCCCGCCTCCTTCAGCCTCCGGCGCGTCACCGGGTACTTCTCGCCGGGCACGACGCCGAGCGGGGGACCTCCGCTGTCGAGGGTGATGCCGGCGCGCCCGTGGACGGTGGCCCACACCATCGGGATGTGGCCGGCGCGCGAGACCAGGAGTTCCCCGCTGCGCGGGTCGAAGCGCAGGAGGCAGCAGGTCGCGAAGAGCCCGAAACCCATCGACAGGAGCAGGTCGTTGGCGCGGCTGAGCACGTCCCCGGGGTCGGGGGTCGACCCGGCGAGGGCGCGGAGGCTGGTGCGGACCTGCCCCATGAACGCCACGGCCTCCACGTCGTGCCCCTGCACGTCACCGATGGCCACCCCGACCGAACCGTCCGCGAGGACGAAGGCGTCGTACCAGTCGCCGCCGACGTCCAGCCCGTCCCGTGACGGCGCGTAGCGCCCGGCGATGCGGAGCCCCGGCAGCTCGGGCAGCTCGGGCGGGAGCATGTGGCGTTGCAGGGCCATGGCCAGCTCGACGCGCGCACGCTGGACCTTGGTCCTTTCCCGTGCCTGGTCGACCAGGTGCCCGAGGGTCACCAGGAGTGCCTGCGTACTGTCGGGCGCGTCGTGGCCGTGTTCGCGCATGACCGCTCCGGAAGGCTCCCGCGTTCTCCTCGCATCACCTTAGCCCGCACTCGAGGTAACCACCTCCGCGTGAGAGAGTCCCAGGTCAGGGCCGATTGTCAGTGGTGTCCCCCACGATGGACACATACGGCCACAGCGCCGTCACACGACGACAGGAGGTTCGTCATGGCCAGTTCCCACGCCGCTGCCGCACGTCGGCACCGCACGGCCGGCCCTGCCCCCTCACTGACCGGTCCCGCGACAGACGTCCACCCCGTGCTGCGGCGCTCCTCGGCGCCACCCGCGGCACTCGACCTGCTGGGCCAGGCACGAGCCGGCCTCGACGAAGCCGCCACCCTGGACACGCCCAACGAGCGGTACGCCACCGCACACCTCGCCGCGCTGCGCACCGCCGCCGCCGTCCTCGCCGTCCGCGGCAGGCCGGAGACGGCCCCGCGACGCCGCGCGCGGATACGGTCCGCATGGGAAGTGCTCCCGGAGATCGCACCGGAGCTCACCGAGTGGAGTGCACTGTTCGCCTCCGGCGCCCGGCGCAGGGCCCGCGCCGAGGCGGGCATCCAGGGCGCCGCCAGCACCCGTGATGCCGACGACCTGCTGCGCGACGCAGCGATGTTCCTGCGCATCGTGGAGCGGCTCCTCCTGCCCCAGCCGGTACTTCCGCAGCCCAGGCCGCAGGAGCCGCCGAGGACGGAGGGCGGCCACGGCTGAGACGGACGGCATCCAGGGATGACGGGGACACCCGGTTGAGGCAATAGGGTGGAGCGAGTCTTCACCATTCGCGCCCCGACAGCAGGGGCGGCACCGCGCCGAGGAGTCAACTGCCGTGTCGGACCAGATGCTCCCCCAGGGGCTTCGTCCCGGGGGGACCCCCTCCCGCGCCTCCCTGCGTACCGCCGTGGTCTGGGACGTCCTGTCGGACGCCCTCGACCGCCGGGCCAAGGCCACCGGGACGGAAGCCCTGGACGTCCTCGACACGGGTGGCGGCTCGGGCAACTTCGCGGTACCGGCCGCCCGCCTCGGTCACCGGGTCACCGTGGTCGACCCGAGTCCCAACGCGCTGTTCGCGCTGGAGCGCAGGGCTGCCGAGGCCGGGGTCGCCGACCGTGTGCGCGGTGTCCAGGGCGACGTCCACGGCCTGTTCGACGTGGTCGAGCACGGTGGTTTCGACGCCGTGCTCGTCCACGGCGTGCTGGAGTACGTCGACGACCCGGCCGAGGGCGTGCGCAACGCGGTGGACGCCCTGCGTCCCGGCGGTTCCTTGAGCCTGCTCGCCGCGGGGCTCGGTGGTGCCGTTCTGGCCAGGGCCCTGGCCGGGCACTTCACCGAGGCCCGCCATGCGCTCAGCGACCCGGCGGGGCGCTGGGGGAGCGGCGACCCGGTGCCGCGCCGCTTCACCGCCGATCAGCTCACCGAACTGGTCACGGCCGCGGGGATGCACGTCGGTTCCGTGCACGGGGTCAGGGTGTTCGCCGACCTCGTTCCCGGCGTGCTCGTGGACACCGAGCCGGGTGCGCTGGACGCCCTTCTCAAGCTGGAGGAGGCGGCGGCCGAGCTTCCGGCGTTCCACGCGGTGGCGACCCAGCTCCACGTGCTCGCGGAGAAGCGCGAATGACGCGCCGCTGATCAGCGGCGCAACCGCAGACGGAGTACGCCACAGGCCCCCCGATCGAGTCGCCAGCCCCGTATGATCGGGGGACACCATCCGGCATGACGGATCGGCCGTTGGGGAATCAACGCCTCAGCAAGTCGAGCCCGGCATGGCGGCCCGGAAGGCAAGTGGGTTTGGGGCGGGTTTCACGGGGGCGATTCCCTGCCTATCCTGAAAGGGCCGCATACCGGTCGCCCCCGCGGCCGACGACGAGGAGGACTCCGTGCCGCTCTCGGAGCACGAGCAGCGAATGCTCGAGCAGATGGAGCGAGCGCTGTACGCCGAAGATCCCAAGTTCGCGACAGCGCTTGAGGGAAGCGGGCTGCGCACGTACACCCGGCGACGGGTCTACCAGGCGGTCGCGGGCTTCCTGGTGGGTATCGCGCTCCTCATGGCCGGAATGGTCGCCCAGCAGATCTGGATCAGCGTGGTGGGATTCCTCGTCATGCTTGGCTGTGCGGTCCTCGCGGTCACCGGTTGGCGCAAGGCGCCCAAGCCGGGTGAGCAGGGCGGCCCCGGGGCTCAGGCAACACGCCGGCCCAGGCAGCGCCGGTCGATGATGGACCGGATCGAACAGCGGTGGCAGCGACGCCGCGATGAACAGGGGCACTGAGCTCCTCGGGACCCGGACGTGGTCCATCGGGATGGTCGCGCGGTGTTTCAGAAACGCCGGGCACAACAGTTCGTGGACGGGTGAGGGGTGACCGCGATCAGCGCGGTCACCCCTCACCCGTAGGACGTCATGTCCGTCCGGCGGGTGCCCGCACGGGTCAGCCCCGTCGGGAGGGGCGCCGGCTGAGGCAGGCGCAGGCCGGTTACGCGATCTGGTGAGGCGGGGGCATCCCGGGTATTCACGCAGAGGCCCGGTTCCGGCTCCGCCCCACCACCCCCACGCCCGCCCGCGGCTTGCCTCGTAGCCGTAGCCGTAGCCGTAGCCGAAGCCGTGGCCGCCCGTGCGACTGCCCTGTCTGCGCCCGCCGGCGGTACGGCGGCAGACGTCGCCGCCGTCCCACGCCGTACCGCTGTCGCCCGCCCGGTGGTCGATCTGCTTCGCCGCCGTGGGAAAGGGCGCCGCTCACGCCGGCGCCTGCCGGACATGCTCGGCGGACGGCGGGCCGGGGACGCGCCGCAGCCAGCCAGCCAGGCCGGCCCACCCGCCCGGATAACCCCGCGCCCGCGTCAGCCCCGCTGCCGGGAGGGTCGCCGCAACTGCGCCGTCGTACGCTCCACGAGCCTGAGCCTGGCCGCGGTCCAGCGGCCGAAGAGCGCGTTCCACCGCTCCGACACCGTCCAGACGGCCTGCACCGTCGAGCGGGGCAGGAAGCGTGCGCGCAGGCGTGCGCGACGGCCCCCTGCTGCGGCAAGCCCCTCACGGAAGCGTGCGACGTCGTCGGTGAGCCCCGAGCCCGGATGGGGATCCGGCGCGTACAGCACCTGTTCCACCGCGCGGGCGGCGCGGTGCACCGCATCGGCGGGCTCGCCTTCCAGCCGGCCCTCCCGCACGATGCGCGCGGCGGTCTTGCGTGGCGTCTGCGACCCGTCGGGAGGCATGCCGTGGTCCCACGCCGTGTCGATGATTTCCTGCCAGGCCGCCATCGTCCGGACGGCAGCCTCCTCCGGCGTGCGTCCACCGGCGCCCAGCCGGCGGGCGCGCACCCGCTGCCGCCACAGCATGGGCAGCAGCGGCACGAGCAGTGCGGCGGCTCCGGCCGCGGCCCACAGGAGGATCGCCCCGATGGCGGACCCCTCGTCGGAAGACGGATCCACATCCTGCGGCGCCGCAGCCCCGCACTCGCCGAGCTTGCGGTTCTGCGGCGAGCAGCTCTGGGAGGCCGGGGGAACAGCAGGCGCCGCCACGGACGCGCTCGGCTCCGGCGCGGCGGGCGTGCTCGGTGCACCCGAAGGAGCCTGCGGGCGGGTGTACTCGGGCGCGCTGCCCCGCGTCGGTGTCGGTTCGAAGCGCGTCCACCCCACGCCCTCGAAGTACAGCTCGGGCCAGGCGTGGGCGTCCTGGTTGCTGACGGACATCGCCCCGTCGCTCACGGGCTTGCCGGGGGTGAAGCCGACGGCGACCCGCGCGGGGATCCCCAACGTCCGCGCCATCGCGGCCATGGAGAACGAGAAGTGGATGCAGAACCCTTCCTTGCTCTTCAGGAAGCGCGAGATGCCCAGGAGGCCGCCCCCCGACTCCACGTCGGTGTCATAGGTGAAGCCGCCCTTCACCGCGAACCAGTCCTGGAGCCTGACCGCACGCTCGTAGTCGCTCGACGCGCCCTTCGTCACCTGGCGTGCGGTCTCCAGGACGTCGACCGGAATCGCGTCCGGGACCTTGGTGTACTCCTCCAGCACCGACGCCGGTGCCTTGGGCGCCCGGGCGAGCTGTTCGGCGGTCGGGTTCACCAGCAGGCTGGTGACCGAGTACTGCACTCCACCGGTCGTCTGCCCGTGGTCGCCGAGGATGGTGCGCCGGTCCCGGTCAAATCGCCAGTCACCCTCGATGGACACCTTCGTGGCCGGATACGGCATCGGCAGCCAGCCCTGTTCGTAGGAGTCCGCAGCGGAGATGTTGGTCCTGATCTCCGTCGTGCTGACCCCGTCCGCGAGACCCTCGGGCCGGGGGAACTGCTCGGGCACACCCTGGAGCTTGCGTTGCGAGAACTTCCAAGCACCGCCGTCGAACTGATCCAGCGCCATGATCCGCAGATACATGTTGCTGGTGGTCTCGGCATTGGTCTTGTACTGCAACCACTCGCGGCTCTCGGCCTGGTTGAGGTTGTCCTGCAGCGTCACCACCGGGTTCACCGCGTTGATGACGCCGCCGCCGGGGCCGTCACCCGGGCCGTTACCGGTGCCGTTCAGCAGCCCGCCGCCCAAGGCCGGGAGCACCGTCGGGACGACCAGGGCCACGCCCAGCGCGACCGCGCCGATCCGCCGGCCGGTACGGACCGGTGCCCGGGCGGCACCGTTGTCCGTCGTCAAGCCCCCACCGGTCGACGGCGCACTTCCGAACACCCGGCCCCACTGGGAGAGCCGGTCCCGGCCCTCGGCCAGCAGGAGCAGCAGATAGCCAGAGGCCGCCAACAGGAACCACAGCCAGCCGGAACCGCCGCCGGACAGTCCTGCGGCCACGGAGTAGAGAGCCAGCAACGGAAGGCCCGCGGGAGCGGCGCTGCGGTAGGTCACGGCCAGCGCGTCCACCGTCAGCGCGATCATCAGGACGCCGCCGACCAGCATCAGCTGGATTCCTTCGGTGGCCGGCGCGGGGATCGCGTACTGGCCCACGTCGCCCGTGCCCGACGACAGCAGGTCCCCGAACCTGGCGAAGGCGCGCGGACCGGGGAACAGCCAGAGCAGGGCCTCGTCCCGTGCGAAGACCAGTGTGAGCATCAGCAGGACGAGTACGCCCTGGGCCACCACGGTCAGCGGGCGGGCCAACGGCACCCTGCGGGCCAGTGCACCCGCTCCGGAGACCAGCGCCACCATGAACGCCGCCTGGAGGAACCAGGTCGACGGAGCGACCAGCGGCACCAGTGCGGCGGCCGCCATCATCGAGGCGGCGAAGGCGCACACGGCGAGCCTTCCTCGTCCGCTCATGACCATCCCCCCGGAAGACCCGTCGTGCCGGCCGGAGCCGGTGCACCGTTCCGCTCGCCCGCCGCCTGCCGCCACAGGTCGGGTAGGGCCGCGCCCGGCGGCACGGCCACCGCCGTCCACCCGGCGTCCCGCAGCCGCCCGAGCCGTTCCTCAAGAGCGGAGTGCCCGCCCGCGGCCGCACCGAGCGGGGGGACGCTCCCGTTTCCTCCCGCCCACCAGACATCGCTGTCCAGGACGAAGGCGACGGCGGCCCCAGTGCGCTGCCGCATCCGGGCCGCCGATGCGGACTGCTCATCGTCGAGGTCGCCGATGAAGGCGACAAGCAACCCTTCGCCGCCCCCGCGCAGCACGTCGTACGCACGCGACAGCCCTGTTCCGTCGGAGTGCTCCACCATCGCGAGGGTGTCGAGCATCAGCCCGGCGGAATCCGCCGACTCCTGGACCGACCCGGCGAAGCCCTCCGCCCCCTCCCCGGGCACCGAACTGCCCGTGTCCGTCAGCAGCCGGACCGAGAAGCCCCGCTCCAACATGTGCACGAGGACCGACGCCGCGCCCGATACCGCCCACTCGAAGGCCGAGTCCGGGCCGCCGCCACGGTAGGCGGTGCGGCGGGTGTCCAGCAGGACGGTGCACCTCGCCCGCTGCGGCTGCTCCTCGCGACGCACCATCAGCTCGCCGTAGCGGGCGGTGGAGCGCCAGTGCACCCGACGCAGGTCGTCACCGTGCCGGTAGGCGCGGGGGATCACGTCGTCCTCCCCGGCGAGTGCCAGGGAGCGCTGCCGTCCGTCACCGTAGCCCGCTGCCTCGCCCGACAGCCGCACCGGCGGCAGTGGTTCGGTCCGTGGGATGACGGTCAGCATGTCGGAGGCGCGGAACGAGCGCGTCAGTTCGCACATGCCGAACGGGTCGTTGAGGCGCAGTTGCAGGGGACCGAGCGGGTAGCGGCCGCGCAGGTCCGAGCGCACCCGGTAGGACACCTCGCGCCGTCCGCCGGGCTCCACCCGGTCCAGTACGAACCGCGGCCGGGGTCCCAGCACGTACGGCACGTGGTCCTGGAGCATCAGGAGTCCGGTGGGCAGCCGGGAGACGTTGTCCATCCGCAGGTGCACCCGCGACTCGGAGCCGGCGGCCACCCGGGACGGGGACAGCCGGCGGTTCGCCGCCACCCGGTGACGCGTGCGGTACAGCACGCCGACACAGACCAGCGGCAGGGCGGCGAGCAGCAGCCCGACCCGGAGCAGATCGGCCTGCCCCAGTACGTATGCGCACACGGCCGCGGCCGCACCGGCCGCCAGGAAGGAGCGCCCGCGTGTGGTCAGCCCGCCGAGAGCCGCCCGCAGACCGCCCTTGTCCTCACCGCCGGCGGCAGGACTCCCGGCCGCCATCAGATCCGCCGGACGCCGGGACGCTGCTGGCTGTAGATCGGCCCCGTGGCCATCGGCCGCCCGGAGCCACCCGGCCCGGTGTCGGAGCCCGAGGTGGGCACCGGCGTGCGCTGGAGGATCTCCGACACGACCTGTTCCGAGGTGCGCCGGTTCAGCTGGGCCTGGGCCGTGGGCAGCAGCCGGTGCGCCAGCACGGGCACGGCGAGCGACTGCACGTCGTCCGGCAGGGCGTAGTCCCGGCCGGCGAGTGCGGCCGACGCCTTGGCGGCCCGCAGCAGGTGCAGGGTGGCGCGCGGGGAGGCGCCCAGTCTGAGATCCGGGTGGTTGCGGGTGGCGGCGACCAGCTCCACCGCGTAGCGCCGCACGGAGTCCGCCACGTGGACGTGCCGCACGGCTTCCACCAGCTTCAGGATGTCGTGCGCGTGCGCCACCGGCTGGAGGTCGTCGAGCGGCGACACCGCCCCGTGCACGTCGAGCATCTGGAACTCGGCCTCGGGGGTCGGATAGCCCATCGACACCCGGACCATGAAGCGGTCGCGCTGCGCTTCGGGCAGCGGGTACGTGCCCTCCATCTCCACGGGGTTCTGCGTGGCCACCACCATGAAGGGACTGGGCAGTTCGTGCGTCTGCCCGTCAATGGTGACCTGGCGCTCCTCCATGGATTCCAGAAGCGCCGACTGCGTCTTCGGTGAGGCCCTGTTGATCTCGTCGCCGATCACGATCTGCGCGAAGATCGCACCGGGCTTGAACTCGAAGTCCCGCCGCTGCTGGTCGTAGATGGACACGCCCGTGATGTCCGACGGCAGCAGGTCCGGCGTGAACTGGATGCGCCGGACCGAACAGTCGATGGACCTCGCCAGTGCCTTGGCCAGCATCGTCTTGCCCACGCCCGGGACGTCTTCGATGAGCAGATGTCCTTCGGCGAGCAGCACGGTCAGCGAAAGCCGTACGACCTCAGGCTTGCCCTCGATCACACCCTCGACCGACCTGCGGACTCGCTCCGCTGTGGCGGTCAGATCTGTGAGGCTCGCTCGATCGTCATAGGTCGTCACCCGGCCCTCCTCGGCCCGTTCCATGGGCCGGTGCACTGCTTGCGGCACGGCCCACCCCAAAACACGGACACCCCCTCCGGTCGGTTCCGCAGAGGTGTCACACCCGCATTCTTGTTGCCGTTACCGCTTCGTGTCACTTGCCTGTGGATAAGTGGGCGCCATATGTCAGGCGTTGCCGTACTTTCGCCGCTCACACGGAGCGACGGGAGCGTGGCTCACCCCACGGGGTGGATCTCCCGCAGCAGGCCGGTCGTGACGTCGAAGACGAAACCGCGCACGTCGTCGGTGTGCAGCAGGAACGGCGAGGTGCGCACCCGCTGCATCGACTGCCGTACATCCTGGTCGACATCGCGGAACGCCTCAACCGCCCAGGACGGACGCTGCCCCACCTCGTCTTCCAACTCGTGTCGGAAGTCCTCCGTCAGGCTCTCCAGGCCGCACCCCGTGTGGTGGATCAGTATCACGCTGCGGGTGCCCAGCGCCCGCTGGCTGATGGTGAGCGAACGGATCACGTCGTCGGTGACCACGCCACCGGCGTTGCGGATCGTGTGGCAGTCGCCGAGCTTCAGGCCCAGCGCCTTGTGCAGGTCGAGGCGGGCGTCCATGCAGGCCACCACGGCCACCTGGAGGACCGGACGTGCGTCCATGCCCGGGTCGGTGAAACCTGCTGCGTACTGCTCGTTCGCTGCGACGAGCCGGTCGGTCACGGTGCCGTCGCCCCTGGCGGCGGATTCGGCGGCTTCGGCGGGGAGGTGCGCGGAGGTCGACATGGCTATGACGTTAGTGGTCCCAGGGCCGTGGGGCGCGCGGTGAGGGCGGACAAAGAACGTCAATGGCGCCCGTTGTGAGGTAACCCACAGGCGTGAGTTGCGTCCAGCTGTTTGGGTGACTTGTCTCATATGTCTACCTGGTGTCGGCGGGCCGTGCGACGCGCCAGCCGGTTGATTGACCGGCAGGACCAGTGGACTAAAGTGACGCGCAGTTCACGGACACAACCTGCACGTTTCCACGATCCCCCGCGCGTGCGGCAAACGTACGGCCCGGCATCACCCCCGCGCCGGATCTGAGAGGGCGCATTGAGCCAGCGACACGTCCCGGTGATGCTCCAGCGGTGCCTGGACCTGCTGGCCCCCGCCTTGGAGCGACAGCCCGGCGCGACCGTCGTCGACTGCACCCTCGGCCTCGGCGGGCACAGCGAGGCCCTGTTGTCCCGCTTCCCCGAGGTGCGTCTCGTCGCGCTGGACCGCGACAAGGAGGCGTTGCGGCTCTCCGGCGAGCGACTCGCCCCGTTCGGCGACCGCGCCACCCTCGTGCACGCCGTCTACGACGAGCTGCCGGACGTCCTCGACCGGCTCGGCACCGGACGGGTGCAGGGCGTCCTCTTCGACCTCGGTGTTTCGTCCATGCAGCTCGACGAGGCCGACCGCGGCTTCGCCTACGCCCAGGACGCCCCGCTCGACATGCGCATGGACCAGACGGCGGGCGTCAGCGCCGCAGAGGTCCTCAACACCTACCCGGCCGGCGACCTGGTGCGGATCCTGCGTGCCTACGGCGAGGAGAAGCAGGCCAAGAGGATCGTGGCCGCCATCGTGCGCGAGCGGGAGAGGGAACCCTTCTCGCACAGTGCACGGCTTGTGGAACTGATCCGCGACGCCCTCCCGCAGGCCGCCAAGCGGACCGGCGGCAACCCGGCCAAGCGGACCTTCCAGGCCCTCCGCATCGAGGTCAACGGTGAGCTCGCGGTCCTGGAACGGGCGATCCCGGCGGCGGTCGCGTCCCTCTCCGTCGGTGGCAGGATCGCCGTGCTGTCGTACCACTCGCTCGAGGACCGCTTGGTCAAGCAGGTCTTCGCAGCCGGCGCGGCCAGTACCGCGCCGCCCGGGTTGCCCGTCGTGCCCGAGCGCTACCAGCCACGGTTGAAGCTCCTCACCCGAGGCGCCGAGCTGCCGGGCGAGGACGAGGTCGCCGAGAACCGCAGGGCCGCGCCCGCCAGGCTGCGGGGCGCAGAGCGGATCCGCGAGGACGAGCTGTGACGGCAGCCGCAGCGAGGAACGGCGAGCGGTGAGGAAGGGCGCGCGGTGAGGAAGGCGGCAGGACACGTCAAGGAGCGGGCCGCGCGGCTCGTACGGTTCATGCCGTCCGGTCCCAGCACCGCGGCCCGCACCCCCTTCGTCCTGCTGGTCGTGCTGCTGCTCGGCGGCGGCCTGATCACCCTGCTGCTCCTCAACACCTCCCTCAACGAGGGCTCCTTCAACCTGAGCGAACTGCGCAAGAAGACCACGGAGCTCACCGACGAGGAGCAGGCCCTTCAACGGGACGTCGACAGCAGGTCCGCCCCCGATGCCCTGGAGCGGCGGGCCCGCGAGCTCGGCATGGTGCCCGGGGGCAGTCCGGTCTTCATCGGCCCCGACGGCAAGGTTCAGGGGGTGCCGCGGAAGGCTCAGGCGGACCCGTCGTATGTGCGTGCCCCCGCCACTCCCTCGGCACCCGCCACGTCCCGGATCAAGCCGGTCGGCCCGCCGGTGCTGCCGCCCCCGTCGAGTCCGGCGGCCTCGGCCTCACCCGCGGCTCCCGCTCCGACGGCGGCCCCGGCAGCCCCGACGAAGCCACCCGGGGCGGGCAGCCCGCCCAAGACTCCGCCGTCCCCCACGACACCGCCGTCCCCCACGACCTCCGGCAGGTGACGCTGTGCCCTCGAAGGAACCCCCGCGCCGCGTGCCGGGTCCGGCGCGCCCCCGAGGTGCCGGGAGCCGCAACCGCCCGGCCCCGCGCCGGCCCCGCTCCGCCACCCCGCCCGGGCTGATCCGGCTCGGGCGACCGCGCCCCCGACTCCGGCTCGTCAGCCTGGCACTCACCCTCGTGATGCTGGTGTTCGTCGTGAGGCTGCTCCAGGTGCAGGCCGTCGACGGGAGCGCGTACGCCGCGAAGGCCGAGAAGAACCGGTACATGAGCCACAAGCTGGCGGCCGAGCGCGGGGAGATCACTGATCGGTCCGGGGTCGCCCTCGCCACCAGCGTCGACGCCTACGACATCACGGCCGATCCCAAGATGTTCACGCCCGAGGAGAGCAAGGCCCCCGACGCGCCCGAGCAGGCCGCCGCGATCCTCGCACCGATCCTCGGGGCGGACGCGGCGGAGTTGGCGAACAAGCTCAAGGTCCCCAAGTCCCGCTACACCGTCCTGGCCCGGCGCCAGACCCCGCAGGTCTGGAACCAGATCAAGGACCTCAAGAGCGTCTTCGCCGAGAAGGCGTCCCGGGACAGGGCAGCCGGAGGTCCCGGTGCCAACGTGCTGGCCGGTCTCTTCCGGGAGGCCAGCAGCAAGCGGATCTATCCCAACGGGGACCTCGCCGCCGGGATACTCGGTTTCGTCAACGGGGAGGGCCGCGGCGCGGGCGGTCTGGAGTCCATGCTCGAGAAGACGCTCGCGGGCAAGGACGGCAAGACCACCTACGCCCAGTCCGGGGGGCGCCGGGTGCCTACCGCAGGCACCCGCGAGACCCCCGCCGTCCCCGGCTCCGACGTCGAGCTCACCATCGACCGGGACATCCAGTGGGCCGCCCAGCAGGCGATCACCGCCCAGGTGGAGAAGTCCAAGGCGGACCGCGGTTACGTGGTGGTGCAGAACGCCAGGACCGGGGAGGTGCTGGCGATGGCCAACGCTCCGGGTTTCAACCCCAACGACCTGACCCACGCCGACTCCGCCGCCCTGGGGAACGCAGCCCTCCAGGACGCCTACGAGCCGGGTTCCACCAGCAAGATCATGTCCATGGCCGCGGTGCTGGAGGAACAAGCCGCCACCCCCCGCACCCATGTCACGGTCCCCAACCGGCTGCACCGCGGGGACCGGTTGTTCAAGGACGATATCGACCACCCCACCTGGCACCTGACGCTCAACGGCGTCCTCGCCAAGTCCAGCAACATCGGCACGATCCTGGCGACGGGTCAGCTCGGCAAGACCCAGTCGCAGGCCAACCGGGTCCTCTACGCATATCTGCGCAAGTTCGGCATCGGCAGCCCGACGGGGCTCGGCTACCCGGGGGAGACGCCCGGCATCCTCGCCAAACCGCAGGACTGGTCCACCTCGCAGCAGTACACGATCCCCTTCGGCCAGGGGCTGTCGGTCAACGCCATGCAGGCCGCCTCCGTCTACTCCACCATCGCCAACGGCGGCGTCCGCATCGAACCCACCCTGATCCGCGGGATCAAGGGCCCCGACGGCCGATTCACCCCGTCGCCCGCCCCGGAAAAGACCCGCGTGGTCAGCGAACGGACCGCGAAAACCCTCACCGCCATGCTCGAATCGGTGGTCGGCGACGAGGAGGGCACCGGCACCAAGGCCCGGATCCCGGGCTACCGGGTCGCAGGCAAGACGGGAACGGCCAACAGGGTCGACCCCAAACTCGGTCGCTACCGGGGCTACACCGCCAACTTCGCGGGCTTCGCACCGGCGGACAAACCGCAGATCACCGTCTACTGCGCGATCCAGAACCCGACCGAGGGGAGCTACTTCGGCGGACAGATCTGCGGACCCATCTACAAGAAAGTCATGGAGTTCGCCCTCAAGAGCCTGCAGGTCCCGCCGACCGGCAGCGCGCCCGCCCGCCTGCCGGTCACCTTCGAACCCGGCGCGTGACCGGAGGAACCACCAGTGAGAACGATCACGTCCGACTCCGGGAACCACGAGCCGGGTGCCACCCGCGCCGCCCCGCCGCCGACCTCACCCGGAGACGGCGGCGCGGCCCTCGCGCCCCCCTCATTTAGCGCCCGTCCCGGTGCGCCCGGTACGCTCACCGCCGTGCCACATGCTGATCAGTACCGAACCGCCCCACCCCGTCCGGCCGAGGTCCGCCCCGTCGACCTCGCAGAGCTGGCCGACCGGCTGGAGGTCGAGCCCCCGGGCTCCGGCGCGGTCACCGGCATCACGCACGACTCGCGTGCCGTGCGTCCCGGTGACGTGTACGCCGCACTGCCCGGCGCCCGGCTGCACGGCGCCGACTACGTCGCCCAGGCCAAGGACCTGGGGGCGGCCGCGATCCTCACCGATCCCACCGGCGCCGAGCGCGCAGCGGCGACCGGACTCCCCGTCCTGGTCACCGGGAATCCGCGCGGCCGGATGGGGGAGCTCGCCGCCGCGATCTACGGGCGGCCCGGCGAGGGCCTGCTGCAGATCGGCATCACGGGAACCTCCGGGAAGACCACCACGGCGTACCTCGTCGAGGGCGGGCTGCGCGGCGCGGGCCACCGCACCGGCCTGATCGGCACCGTGGAGATGCGCATCGAAGACGAGCGCATCAAGTCGGAGCGCACCACTCCCGAAGCCACCGACCTGCAGGCGCTGTTCGCGGTGATGCGCGAGCGCGGTGTCGAGTCGGTCGCCATGGAGGTCTCCAGCCACGCGCTGGTGCTCGGCCGGGTCGACGGCTGCGTCTTCGACGTCGCGGTCTTCAACAACCTCTCGCCGGAGCACATGGAGTTCCACTCCGGCATGGAGGACTACTTCCAGGCCAAGGCCCAGCTGTTCACCGCGGCCCGGGCGCGGCGGGGCGTCGTCAACCTGGACGACGAGTACGGCCGCCGCCTCACGACGGAGTCCGGCATCCCGGTCGTCACCTTCTCGGCCGAAGGGCACCCGGACGCCGACTGGCGCGCTGAGGACGTCGAAGTGGGGGCCGTGGATTCCACCTTCACCGCCGTCGGCCCGCAGGGCGAGCGGGTCCGCGCCACCGCGCCGCTGCCCGGGCCGTTCAACGTCGCCAACACCCTCGCCGCGATCGTCACTCTGGCCGTCGCCGGCGTCGACCCGCAGACCGCCGCCGACGGCGTCGCCGCCGTCCCCGGCGTCCCGGGCCGGCTGGAGCGCGTCGACGCGGGCCAGCCGTACCTCGCCGTGGTCGACTACGCGCACAAGACGGACGCCGTCGAATCCGTCCTGCGGTCGCTGCGCAAGGTCACCCAGGGCAAGCTGCACATCGTCCTCGGCTGCGGCGGCGACCGGGACCAGAGCAAGCGCGGACCGATGGGTGCGGCGGCCGCCCGCCTGGCGGACACCGCGGTACTGACCGCGGACAACCCGCGTTCCGAGGACCCCCTCGCGATCCTCGCCGCCATGCTGGCGGGCGCCGCCGAGGTGCCGGTCCACGAGCGGGGCGACGTCCTCGTCGACGCGGACCGGGCCGCCGCCATCGCCGCGGCCGTGGCGCGCGCGCAGCCGGGCGACACGGTGCTCGTCGCGGGCAAGGGCCACGAGCAGGGCCAGGACATCGCAGGCGTGGTGCGTCCCTTCGACGACCGGCAGGTGCTCCGCGAAGCGATCGAGCACCGGCACAAGACGTCACAGGAACAGGCGGGGATGCCGTAGTGATCGCCCTCTCCCTCGCCGAGATCGCCGAAATCGTCGGCGGGCAGCCGCACGACATACCGGACCCCTCCGTGCAGGTCACCGGCCCCGTGGTGCGGGACTCGCGGGAGGTCGGACCGGGCAGCCTCTTCGTCGCCTTCGTGGGCGAACGCGTCGACGGCCACGACTACGCGGCGGACGTCGTCGGGGCGGGCGCGGTCGCCGTTCTGGCCTCACGCCCGGTCGGCGTGCCCGCCGTCGTCGTCGACGACGTGCAGGCGGCGCTCGGCGCGCTCGCCCGCGCCGTCGTGGAGCGTCTCGGCACGACCCTCGTGGCGCTCACCGGCTCCGCGGGCAAGACAAGCACCAAGGACCTCATCGCACAGGTGCTGCAGCGCAAGGCGCCGACCGTCTTCACGCCCGGCTCCCTCAACAACGAGATCGGTCTGCCGCTCACGGCGCTGACCGCCACCGAGGAGACCCGGTTCCTCGTCCTGGAGATGGGTGCGCGCGGCATCGGCCACATCCGCTACCTCGCGGGCCTCACCCCGCCGAGGATCGGCCTGGTCCTGAACGTCGGCACCGCCCACATCGGCGAGTTCGGCGGTCGCGAGCAGATCGCCCGGGCCAAGGGCGAACTCGTCGAGAGCCTTCCCCCGGCGGAGCGGGGCGGTGTGGCCGTCCTCAACGCCGATGACGCCCTGGTACGTGCGATGGCGTCCCGGACGGAGGCCCGCGTCGTGCTGTTCGGGGAGTCGGACGAAGCGGACGTACGCGCCGAGAACGTGCGACTCCTGCCGAGCGGGCAGCCCGCATTCCGGCTTCGCACACCCTCCGGGTGCAGTGACGTGACCTTGCGGCTGTACGGTGAGCACCACGTGTCGAACGCGCTCGCCGCGGCCGCCGTCGCCCATGAGCTGGGCATGTCCGTGGACGAGATCGCCACTGCGCTCTCGGAGGCGGGCACCCTCTCCCGCTGGCGCATGGAGGTCACCGAGCGTCCGGACGGCGTGACGGTCGTCAACGACGCCTACAACGCGAACCCCGAGTCCATGCGAGCCGCTCTGCGCGCGCTCGTGGCCATGGGCGCGGCCGCCCAGGCCGAAGGGGGACGCACGTGGGCGGTGCTCGGCCCTATGGCCGAGCTCGGGGAGGAGTCGCTCGCCGAGCACGACGCGGTCGGACGGCTCGCCGTCCGGCTCAACGTCAGCAAGCTCGTCGCAGTCGGGGGCAGGGAAGCGTCCTGGTTGCAACTGGGCGCCTATAACGAGGGTTCGTGGGGTGAGGAGTCGGTGCACGTGTCCGACGCGCAGGCGGCTGTCGACCTGTTGCGCAGAGAGCTGCGTCCGGGAGATGTCGTACTGGTGAAGGCTTCAAGGTCGGCCGGGCTCGAGCGGATCGCCCAGGCGCTGCTCGACGACTGCGCCGGGTCGTCCGAGGGGCAGGTCGCCGGTCGATGAGGCAGATCCTCTTCGCGGGAGCCATCGGGCTCTTCCTGACGCTCATCGGTACCCCGCTGCTGATCAAGCTGCTGGCCCGCAAGGGGTACGGGCAGTTCATCCGTGACGACGGACCGCGCAGCCACGGCAGCAAGAAGGGCACGCCCACCATGGGCGGCATCGCCTTCATCCTCGCCACGCTCATCGCGTACGCCCTCGCCAAGGTGATCACCGGCGAGGACCCGAGGTTCTCCGGCGTCCTGGTGCTCTTCCTGATGACGGGCATGGGCCTGGTGGGCTTCCTCGACGACTACATCAAGATCGTCAAACAGCGGTCCCTGGGCCTGCGGGCCAAGGCGAAGATGGCGGGGCAGCTGATCGTCGGTATCGCCTTCGCCGTGTTGGCGCTGCAGTTCGCGGACAACCGCGGCCAGACGCCGGCGTCCACGCGGCTGTCGTTCGTCACCGACTTCGGCTGGTCCATCGGCCCGGTGCTGTTCGTCGTCTGGGCGCTTTTCATGATCCTCGCCATGTCGAACGGGGTGAACCTCACCGACGGCCTCGACGGTCTGGCCACCGGCGCGTCCGTGATGGTCTTCGGCGCCTACACCTTCATCGGACTCTGGCAGTTCCAGGAGTCGTGCGCCAATGCCGTGACGCTGACCAATCCCAACGCCTGTTTCGAGGTGCGCGACCCGCTGGACCTCGCCGTGGTCGCCTCCGCGTTGATGGGCGCCTGCTTCGGCTTCCTGTGGTGGAACACTTCGCCGGCCAAGATCTTCATGGGCGACACGGGCTCGCTCGCCCTCGGCGGTGCCCTCGCGGGTCTCGCGATCTGCTCCCGCACGGAGCTGCTCCTGGCGATCCTCGGCGGCCTGTTCGTCCTGATCACCATGTCCGTGATCATCCAGGTCGGTTCGTTCCGGCTCACCGGCAAGCGCGTGTTCCGGATGGCGCCGCTGCAGCACCACTTCGAGCTCAAGGGGTGGTCCGAGGTTCTCGTCGTGGTCCGTTTCTGGATCATCCAGGGCATGTGCGTCATCGTGGGTCTGGGACTCTTCTACGCGGGCTGGGCGGCCGACAAGTGAGCACGCAGGACTGGCAGGGCAAGCACGTCACCGTCGCCGGGCTGGGCGTGAGCGGCATCCCCGCCGCCCGCGTCCTGCACCGCCTCGGCGCCGTCGTCACGGTCGTCAACGACGGCGACGACGAGCGGGCGCGCGCCCAGGCCGCGGAGCTCGAGGCGGAGGGGATCACCGTTCGCCTCGGCGACGGGGACACCCTGCCGGAGGGCACCGAGCTGGTCGTCACCGCGCCCGGCTGGAAGCCGGACAAGCCCCTGTTCACCGCCGCCGCCGAGGCCGGCGTGGAGGTCTGGGGCGACGTGGAGCTCGCCTGGCGGCTGCGCGACCCCGACGCCGCCCCTTGGCTCGCCGTCACCGGCACCAACGGCAAGACCACCACGGTGCGGATGCTCGCCTCGATCCTGGAGGCGGCCGGTCTGAAGACCGCGGCCGTCGGGAACATCGGGGTGTCGCTGCTCGACGCCGTGCTCGGTGAGGAGGGGCACGATCCGTACGACGTGCTCGCCGTCGAGCTCTCCAGCTACCAGCTGCACTGGGCGCCCTCGTTGCGCGCCCACTCCGCCGCCGTGCTCAACCTGGCGCCGGACCACCTGGACTGGCACGGCTCGATGGAGGCGTACGCGGCCGACAAGGGCCGGATCTACGAGGGGAACACGGTCGCCTGCGTCTACAACGCCGCCGATCCCGCCACCGAGGACCTGGTGCGCGGGGCGGACGTCGTGGAGGGCTGCCGGGCGATCGGCTTCACGCTCGGTACACCGGGCCCCTCGCAGCTCGGAGTCGTGGACGGCATCCTCGTGGACCGTGCGTTCGTCGAGAACCGCCAGAAGCAGGCGCAGGAACTCGCCGAGGTCTCCGACGTCAATCCGCCGGCCCCGCACAACATCGCCAACGCGCTCGCCGCGGCGGCGCTCGCCCGCGCCTTCGGGGTCGAGCCCGCCGCGGTACGGGACGGGCTGCGGAGCTTCCGTCCCGACGCGCACCGCATCGAACATGTCGCCGAGGTCGACGGTGTGGCGTACGTGGACGACTCCAAGGCCACCAACACCCATGCCGCAGAAGCATCCTTGGCGGCGTACGACCCGATCGTCTGGATCGCGGGCGGTCTCGCCAAGGGCGCGACGTTCGACGAGCTCGTGCAGAAGTCGGCCGAGCGGCTCCGCGGGGTCGTTCTGATCGGCGCGGAACGGGCACTGATCGCCGAAGCCCTCGCGCGACACGCGCCCGAGGTCCCGGTGGTCGACCTCGAGCGGACCGACACTGGGGCGATGTCGGCGGCCGTCCGCGAGGCGGCACGGCTCGCGCGGCCGGGGGACACGGTACTGCTGGCCCCCGCCTGCGCCTCGATGGACATGTTCGTCAACTACAACAAGCGAGGCGAGGCCTTCGCGGACGCGGTCCGCGCACTCGCCGCCGAGCGCGCCTGACCGGCCGCGGCCCCACCGTCGCGATCCGGCGGCGTCGGCCACGACTGGAGGGGACAGCGACCATGCCGCCCGACGCCACCGCGCCCCAGCGGGTACTCCCCGCGCACAGTGCGGCCGCAGCCCGCCGGTTCGTCGGCGCCCTCGCGGACGCGGCCGCCTCCGTGGGCCGCGTCCCGGCGCCGCAACCGGCCGTCGCCTCGGCCCCTCCGGGTGTCCTGCTGCGCAACGGCACCGCGGGGTCGCGCCGGTCGCCCGCCCCGCGCAGGGGCGGGGGCCGCAACGGCGGAGGGCCGACCTCTCCGTCCGGGAACGGACTCCGAGTGCTGTACGAGAGGGCGCGACGCGCCTGGGACCGCCCGCTCACCGCCTACTACCTGATCCTGGGCGCAGGGTTGCTGATCACGGTGCTGGGGCTGGTGATGGTCTACTCCGCGTCGATGATCACCGCGCTGGAGCTGTCCCTGCCCGCGTCCTACTTCTTCAGGAAGCAGTTCCTCGCGGCCGCCATCGGCACGTGCCTGCTGCTGATCGCCTCCCGGATGCCGTCCAAGCTCCACCGGGCCCTGGCGTACCCCCTGCTCGTCGGTAGCGTCTTCCTGATGGTCCTGGTCCAGGTCCCGGGGATAGGGCATGCCGTCAACGGCAACCAGAACTGGCTCTACCTGGGCGGGCCCTTCCAGCTCCAGCCCAGCGAGTTCGGCAAGCTCGCGCTGATCCTCTGGGGCGCCGACCTGCTCGCCCGCAAACAGGAAAAGCGGCTGCTCACCCAGTGGAAGCACCTGCTCGTGCCGCTCGTCCCGGTCGCCTTCGTCCTGCTCGGCCTGATCATGCTCGGCGGCGACATGGGCACCGCCATCATCCTGACCGCGATCCTCTTCGGGCTCCTGTGGCTCGCCGGGGCACCCACCCGTCTCTTCGCGGGGGTCCTCGGCGTCGCCACGGTGATCGGTGCCGTCCTGATCAGGACGAGTTCCAACCGCATGGCCAGGTTCCAGTGCATCGGCGCGACAGATCCGGGACCCGACGACCACTGCTGGCAGGCCGTGCACGGGATCTATGCTCTTGCGTCCGGAGGCTGGTTCGGTTCTGGCATCGGGGCAAGTGTGGAAAAATGGGGTCAACTCCCTGAGCCGCACACCGACTTCATTTTCGCCATCACCGGGGAGGAACTGGGGCTGGCGGGGACGCTGTCGGTGCTCGCCCTGTTCGCGGCTCTAGGCTATGCGGGTATCCGCGTGGCCGGACGCACGGAGGACCCCTTCGTGAGGTACGCCGCGGGAGGCGTGACCACCTGGATCACGGCCCAGGCCGTGGTCAACATCGGTGCGGTGCTCGGCCTGCTGCCGATCGCCGGTGTCCCCCTCCCGCTGTTCTCATACGGGGGCTCCGCCCTGCTGCCGACCATGTTCGCCGTGGGACTGCTGATCGCCTTCGCGCGAGAGGATCCCGCCGCGAGGGCGGCCCTGGCCATGCGGACGCCCGGGGTGAGATGGAAGACGATGAGACGGCGCGTCAAGGAACGTCCGTCCGGAGAGCGGTGAATTTCGGTGCATGTCGTACTCGCCGGCGGGGGGACCGCCGGCCACATCGAGCCTGCGCTCGCCCTCGCGGACGCCCTGCGTAGGCACGATCCGACGGTGGGCATCACTGCCCTCGGCACGGAACGGGGACTGGAGACCAGGCTCGTCCCGGAGCGGGGCTACGAGCTGGCACTGATCCCCGCGGTGCCGCTGCCACGCAAGCCGACCCCCGAGTTGATCACCGTCCCGGGGCGGCTGCGCGGCACGATCAAGGCCGCGGAACAGGTCCTGGAGCGCACCAAGGCCGACGCCGTCGTGGGCTTCGGCGGCTACGTCGCGCTGCCGGGCTACCTCGCCGCGAAGCGGCTCGGGGTGCCGATCATCGTGCACGAGGCCAACGCCCGCCCGGGCCTGGCCAACAAGATCGGCTCCCGGTACGCCGCCGCCGTCGCGGTTTCGACCCCCGACAGCAAGCTGCGCGGCGCCCGCTACATCGGCATCCCGTTGCGTCGTTCCATCGCCACCCTCGACCGGGCCCGGGTCAGGCCCGAGGCGCGCGCCGCCTTCGGTCTCGACCCCAGCCTGCCCACGCTGCTGGTCTCCGGCGGTTCCCAGGGAGCCCGCCGACTCAACGAAGTGGTGCAGCAGGTCGCACCGCTGCTCCAGCGCTCCGGCATCCAGATCCTGCACGCCGTGGGTCCGAAGAACGAACTGCCACGCGTGGACAACATGCCCGGGATGCCGCCCTACATCCCGGTACCGTACGTGGATCGGATGGACTTGGCGTACGCAGCGGCCGACATGATGCTCTGCCGCGCGGGCGCCATGACCGTCGCCGAACTCTCCGCCGTCGGGCTGCCGGCCGCCTATGTCCCGCTGCCGATCGGCAACGGCGAACAGCGGCTCAATGCCCAGCCGGTGGTGAAGTCGGGCGGTGGACTCCTGGTCGACGACGCCGAGCTGACCCCCGAGTGGATCCAGGGGAACGTGCTCCCGGTGCTCGCCGATCCGCACCGGCTGTACGAGATGTCCCGTGCTGCCGCCGAGTTCGGCCGCCGGGATGCCGACGATCTGCTTGTCGGAATGGTGTACGAGGCGATTGCCGCACGCCGTCAGGCGTAGGGAAGGGCAGGGAGCATGGCCGGACCGACGGCTGCCGAGCGCGGCACGCGGAAGCCGAACGGCCCGTCGCCAGCCGGCCGGGTGCCGGGCGGCAGTTCGTCCCGGCGCCCCCGCCTGCCCCGCCCCCGCGTCCTCCTGCTCCTCGTGGCGGTGCTCGTGCTCGGCGGGGCGGGGGTCTGGGCGCTCTACGGCTCCGACTGGTTGCGCGTCGAGCGCGTCGGGGTGTCCGGCACCAAGGTCCTGACGCCCCGTGAAGTCCTGGCGGTGGCGGAGGTGCCCGTCGGTGAGCCGTTGATCTCCGTCGACACGGGTCGTATGGAAGACCGGTTGCGCAAGGAACTGCCCCGCATCGATGCGGTCGAAGTCGCCCGCTCCTGGCCCCACGGGATCGCGGTCCGGGTGACCGAGCGAACGCCCGTCCTCCTCATCGGGAAGCAGGCCAAGTTCATCGAAGTGGACGCAAAAGGCGTGCGCTTCGCCACGGTGGAGGACGCCCCCCGGGGGCTTCCGCTGCTGGAATGGGCGGCTGCCCGGTCGCCGAGCCTGTCGCGCTTCGGCGAGTCGCGTCTGGTGCGCGAGGCGGTCCGCGTCGTCGGCGAACTCCCCGCGCACGTCAAGAAGGACACCCGGACCGTCCGGGTCGTCTCGTACGATTCCGTCACACTGAAGCTGACGCACGGTCGCAGCGTGCAGTGGGGCAGCGGCGAAGAAGGGGAGGCCAAGGCTCGGGCGCTCACCGTGCTCATGAAGGCGGAGCCCGAAGCCCGGCACTTCGACGTGAGTGCACCCACGGCGCCTGCCGCATCGGGCAGTTGACGCACAAATGCGCAGGCCAACACCCTGGTTGGTCAGCGCAACGGCTGATCACATAGGGTGAAAAGAAAAACGGGAGGTTCGGCGTGTTCGTTGAACGCGCGCCACTTGTCGACTTAGTGTCTCGTTCGAGAGAGTCCAGGAATCAGAGACACTGGTAACCCTAAACTTCAACGTTAGGGTTTGGGTCGGCGTTTCGGACCGTCCCATCGGCATCCGTCGTCGCGGCGCGGGATCACCCGCGGAGCGGCGACACGTATCTCGAGGCGAGAGGCCTTCGACGTGGCAGCACCGCAGAACTACCTCGCAGTCATCAAGGTCATCGGTGTCGGCGGCGGTGGTGTCAATGCCATCAACCGGATGATCGAGGTCGGCCTCAAGGGCGTCGAGTTCATCGCGATCAACACCGACGCGCAAGCCCTGCTGATGAGCGACGCCGACGTCAAGCTCGACGTCGGTCGCGAGCTCACCCGCGGCCTCGGCGCCGGCGCCAACCCGGCAGTCGGCCGCAAGGCGGCAGAGGACCACCGCGAGGAGATCGAGGAGGTCCTCAAGGGGGCCGACATGGTCTTCGTCACCGCCGGCGAAGGGGGCGGCACCGGCACCGGCGGCGCGCCCGTCGTGGCCAACATCGCACGCTCGCTCGGAGCCCTGACCATCGGCGTGGTCACCCGGCCCTTCACCTTCGAGGGCCGACGCCGCGCCAACCAGGCCGAAGACGGCATCGCCGAACTCCGCGAAGAGGTCGACACCCTCATCGTCATCCCGAACGACCGGCTGCTGTCCATCTCGGACCGCCAGGTCAGCGTGCTGGACGCCTTCAAGTCCGCGGACCAGGTGCTGCTCTCCGGCGTCCAGGGCATCACGGACCTCATCACCACCCCGGGACTGATCAACCTCGACTTCGCCGACGTCAAGTCGGTGATGTCCGAGGCGGGCTCCGCGCTCATGGGCATCGGTTCGGCCCGCGGGGACGACCGCGCCGTGGCCGCGGCCGAGATGGCGATCTCCTCGCCACTGCTCGAGGCCTCCATCGACGGCGCGCGCGGCGTCCTCCTTTCCATCTCCGGCGGCTCGGACCTGGGTCTGTTCGAGATCAACGAGGCGGCACAGCTGGTCAGCGAAGCCGCCCACCCCGAAGCCAACATCATCTTCGGCGCCGTCATCGACGACGCCCTGGGGGACGAGGTACGGGTCACGGTCATCGCCGCGGGCTTCGACGGGGGGCAGCCCCCCGCCCGACGGGACAACGTGATCGGTTCCGCGTCCGCCAAGCGCGACGAACCGGCCCCGACCCCGTCCTCCCGTCCCGAGGCACCGAGGACCCTGGGCGGCCTCGGCACCGTTCCGCCGCGCGAGGAGCCGGCGGCGCCGGTCGAGCCCGCACCGGCCGCGAACAACGAGACGCCGCTGCCGTCGACCCCCTCCCCGCAGGTCCCGCCGGCCCGTCCGTACGACAGCCAGGCGGAAGAGCTGGACGTCCCGGACTTCCTGAAGTGATACACGAGCACGACACCGTGAGCGGCGCGCACTTCGCCTTCACCGACAGGTGGGGCGGGGTGAGCGCCGCTCCGTACGAGGAGCTCAACCTGGGCGGTGCGGTCGGTGACGACCCCGTCGCCGTTGGTAGGAACCGGGCGCTCGTGGCCGGATCCCTGGGACTCGACCCGGGCCTCGTCGTGTGGATGAACCAGGTGCACGGGCCGGAGGTCGCCGTCGTCGACGGTCCCTGGACGTCCGGGGACGTCCCTGCGGTGGACGGGGTGGTGACCGCCCGGCGCGGTCTGGCGCTCGCGGTCCTCACCGCTGACTGCACCCCTGTGCTGTTGGCCGACCCCGTCGCGTCGGTCGTGGCCGCCGCCCACGCGGGACGGCCCGGAATGGTCGCCGGGGTCGTTCCGGCCGCCGTCGAGGCGATGGTCACACTGGGGGCCGATCCGGCGCGCATCGTGGCCCGGACCGGTCCGGCGGTCTGCGGGCGCTGCTACGAAGTCCCGGAAGCCATGCGGTCCGACGTCGCCGCGGTGGCGCCGGCGGCTTGGGCCGAGACGAGCTGGGGCACTCCGGCCGTCGACGTCACCGCTGGGGTGCACGCCCAGCTCGAGGCCCTCGGGGTGACGGACCGTACGGCGTCTTCGGTCTGCACCCGGGAATCCGAGGACCATTACTCGTACCGCCGCGACCGCACCACCGGGCGGCTCGCGGGCTATGTCTGGCTGGATGGGGCATGACCGACCGCAGGAACGAACTGGCCGCGAACCTGGCGCGCGTGGAGGAACGTATCGCCTCCGCTTGTGCCGCAGCCGGCCGCAAGCGGGAGGAGGTGACCCTGATCGTGGTCACCAAGACCTACCCCGCGAGCGACGTCCGGCTGCTGCACGAACTCGGGGTCCGGCACGTCGCGGAGAACAAGGACCAGGACGCTGCCCCGAAGGCTGCCGCCTGCTCGGACCTGTCGCTTACATGGCACTTTGTCGGTCAGCTTCAGACGAACAAGGCCCGATCTGTGGCGAGTTATGCCGATGTGGTGCAGTCGGTCGACCGGTTGAAACTCGTTCGTGCCCTGTCCGCAGGGGCGGTCCACGCGGAACGGGAGCTGGGGTGTCTGATCCAGGTGGCCCTTGACGCGGAGTCGGGGCAGCAGGGCGACCGTGGTGGTGTAGCGCCCGACGGGATCGAGGAGTTGGCCGCCGCGGTGGACGCGGCGCCCGGGCTCAGGCTCGACGGACTGATGACCGTCGCGCCCCTTTCGGGACCCTATGCGGGACGTCAACATGCCGCCTTCGAGCGGCTGGTGGAATTCTCATCCCGCCTGCGCGCGGACCGCCCGACTGCGAACATGGTGTCCGCAGGGATGAGTGCGGACCTCGAACAGGCCGTTGCAGCCGGAGCGACACACGTGCGCGTCGGTACGGCGGTACTCGGAGTCCGACCCAGGCTCGGGTAACGTCGCGAAGCAAGTCGGACCACGGCAGAAAATATGGTCTTTTCCGTCGAACGGCGGACGGGCCGAGTGGATCGCGGGCACTTGGTGACGTAGTCGATCCACCACAGAGCGGAGGACTCAGAGAATGGCCGGCGCGATGCGCAAGATGGCGGTCTACCTCGGCCTCGTGGAGGACGATGGGTACGACGGCCGGGGGTTCGACCCCGACGACGACTTCGAACCCGAGATGGAGCCGGAGCCCGAGCGGGACCGCCGCCGGCACCAGCCCGCCCATCAGGTCGAGCGGGAGGAGCCGGCGCGCGCCGTCTCACCGCCCGCGCCGCGCGAGCCCGTATCCCATCCCGCACCGCTCCCCGTCGAAAACGGACGTCCGGCACGAATCGCCCCCGTGGCATCCATCACACCTGAACGTCCGAATCTGGAGAAGAACGCACCTGTGATCATGCCCAAGGTCGTGTCCGAGCGGGAGCCCTACCGCATCACCACGCTGCACCCGCGGACCTACAACGAGGCCCGTACCATCGGGGAACACTTCCGTGAGGGCACTCCGGTGATCATGAATCTCACGGAGATGGACGACACCGATGCAAAGCGACTTGTCGACTTTGCCGCGGGACTCGTCTTCGGTCTTCATGGCAGCATTGAGCGGGTGACGCAGAAGGTGTTCCTGCTGTCGCCTGCTAACGTCGATGTCACGGCGGAGGACAAGGCCCGTATTGCAGAGGGCGGGTTCTTCAACCAGAGCTAGAAAGCACGACCGAGGGAACAGCCCGGCCGCAAGGTCGGACAACGAGAGCCAGGGGAGAGGGAAGCGCGGGATGGGCGTGGCACTGCAGGTGATCTACATCGTGCTGACGTGCTTCCTTATCGTGCTCATTTTCCGGCTGGTCATGGACTACGTCTTCCAGTTCGCCCGCTCGTGGCAACCCGGGAAGGCGATGGTGGTCGTCCTGGAGGCCACCTACACTGTCACCGATCCACCGCTCAAGCTCCTGCGGCGGTTCATTCCGCCGCTGCGTCTCGGGGGCGTGGCACTCGATCTGTCCTTCTTCGTTCTGATGATCATCGTCTACATCCTGATCTCCATCGTGAACAGCTTTGCGAGCCGGATGTGAGCGATACGGTCTTGCCGACTGCCGACGACTACGTAGAGGTGAAGAAGACATGCCGCTGACCCCCGAGGACGTGCGGAACAAGCAGTTCACGACCGTCCGCCTCCGAGAAGGCTATGACGAGGACGAGGTCGATGCCTTCCTCGACGAGGTCGAAGCCGAGCTGACGCGCCTGCTCCGTGAGAACGAGGACCTGAGGGCGAAGCTGGCCGCAGCGACCCGCGCCGCTGCGCAGAACCAGCAACAGCAAGGAATGCGTAAACCGGAGCCGCAGGACAGTCGAGGTCCAGGGGCACCCGTGCCCGCCGCCATATCCGGACCCCCCGTCCAGCAGCAGCCGCCTCAGATGGGTCCCCCCCAGCTGCCCGGTGGTGCTCCTCAGCTGCCGGCCGGTCCCGGTGGTCAGGGCCCGATGGGTCCCGGCCCGATGCAGGGTGGTCCGATGGGCGGCCCCATGGGCGGTCCGATGGGTGGCCCGATGGGCGGTCCGATGGGTGGCGGCCCCCAGATGCCGCAGCCGGGCCAGGGTCCGGGCGGCGACAGTGCGGCCCGTGTGCTGTCGCTCGCCCAGCAGACCGCCGACCAGGCGATCGCGGAGGCCCGTTCCGAGGCCAACAAGATCGTCGGCGAGGCCCGGTCGCGAGCCGAGGGCCTGGAGCGGGACGCCCGTGCCAAGGCCGACGCGCTGGAGCGGGACGCCCAGGAGAAGCACCGCGTCGCGATGGGCTCCCTGGAGTCCGCCCGCGCCACGCTGGAGCGCAAGGTCGAGGACCTGCGGGGCTTCGAGCGTGAGTACCGTACGCGCCTGAAGTCGTACCTGGAGAGCCAGCTGCGCCAGCTCGAGACCCAGGCGGACGACTCGCTGGCCCCGCCGCGGTCGCAGTCGGCCCCGTCGCTGCCGCCGTCCCCGTCGATGGCTCCGGCAGGAGCAGGTGCCCCGTCGTTCGGTGGCAACCAGACGATGGGTGGCAACCAGCCCATGGGCGGACCCCAGTCGTACGGTGGCCAGCAGCAGATGTCGCCCGCGATGACGCAGCCCATGGCACCGGTGCGACCGCAGGGTCAGCAGCCGATGCAGCAGGCGCCGTCGCCGATGCGCGGGTTCCTCATCGACGAGGACGACAACTGACGGCGGGAGACGCGCTGAGCGCGTAGCCGTCGGCAGGCATTCAGGGCCGGGGAGCCGGCTGCTGCGGCCAAGGGTGTCCGGCCGGGGGCGGCGGGCGCGGGCCTGTCCGACTTCGGACACGCGAGACGAGTCGAGGCGGCCCACACCGGTACAGACGGCGTGCTACCAACCGACCAACCGACCAACCGACCGACCGGCCGACCGGCCAGGCCAGGTCAGGCCAGGCCCTCGCCCAAGACGCCCTCGCCCCCGGCACACGGCCTCGACCGTGTCCCGGGGGCGAGGGGGACGACGGAGAAAGCCCCCGCCGCGCGCCTACGCCTTGCGGAGGCGGAACGTCAGGGACAGGCCCTCGTCCGTGAACGGCTGCCCGAACGTTCCGTCCGCCTCGCCCTGAGCGAAGTCGGTCGCCAGGACCTCGTCCGCGATCAGCTCGGTGTGGTCCGTGAGGGCGGTCGTGACCTCCGCGTCGGTGGAGGACCAACGCAGGGCGATCCGGTCCGCCACGTCCAGACCGCTGTTCTTGCGGGCCTCTTGGATCAGCCGGATCGCGTCCCGGGCCAGGCCCGCGAGCCGCAATTCCGGAGTGATCTCCAGGTCCAGCGCCACCGTCGCGCCCTGGTCCGAAGCCACCGACCAGCCCTCGCGCGGGGTCTCCGTGATGATGACCTCCTCCGGGGAGAGGGTGATCTTCTCGCCGTTCACCTCCAGCGTGGCCACGCCTTCACGCAGGGCGAGCGACAGTGCCGCCGCGTCCGCGGCCGCCACCGCCTTGGCCACGTCCTGAACTCCCTTGCCGAAGCGCTTGCCCAGGGCCCGGAAGTTCGCCTTGGCCGTGGTGTCCACCAGCGAACCGCCCACCTCGGACAGGGACGCCAGCGACGAGACGTTGAGCTCCTCGGTGATCTGGGCGTGCAGTTCGGGCGACAGGGACTCGAAGCCGGCCGCCGCCACCAGCGCCCGTGACAGCGGCTGCCGGGTCTTCACACCCGACTCCGCCCGCGTTGCCCGTCCCAGCTCCACGAGCCTGCGGACCAGCACCATCTGCTGCGAGAGGGTCGGGTCGACGGCGGAGAGGTCCGCTTCCGGCCAGCTGGACAGGTGCACGGACTCGGGGGCGTCGGGTGTCACCGGGACCACCAGGTCCTGCCACACCCGCTCGGTGATGAACGGGGTCAGCGGGGCCATGAGACGGGTGACGGTCTCCACGGCCTCGTGCAGGGTGCGCAGCGCGGCCTTGTCGCCCTGCCAGAAACGCCGCCGCGAGCGTCGCACGTACCAGTTCGACAGGTCGTCGACGAACGCGGACAGCAGCTTGCCGGCGCGCTGGGTGTCGTAGTCCTCCAGCGCCTGCGTGACCTGGTCCACCAGGGCGTGCAGCTCGCTGAGCAGCCAGCGGTCCAGCACCGGACGTTCGGCCGGCGTCGGGTCAGCGGCGGACGGCGCCCACTGCGAGGTGCGTGCGTACAGGGCCTGGAAGGCGACCGTGTTCCAGTACGTGAGGAGCGTCTTGCGCACGACCTCCTGGATCGTGCCGTGACCGACGCGGCGGGCCGCCCACGGCGAGCCGCCGGCCGCCATGAACCAGCGCACCGCGTCGGCGCCGTGCTGGTCCATGAGCGGGATCGGCTGAAGGATGTTGCCCAGGTGCTTGGACATCTTGCGGCCGTCCTCGGCGAGGATGTGGCCCAGGCAGACCACGTTCTCGTACGACGACTTGTCGAAGACCAGCGTCCCGACGGCCATCAGGGTGTAGAACCAGCCGCGGGTCTGGTCGATCGCCTCGGAGATGAACTGCGCCGGGTAGCGGCTCTCGAACAACTCCTTGTCCTTGTACGGGTAGCCGTACTGCGCGAACGGCATGGAGCCCGAGTCGTACCAGGCGTCGATCACCTCGGGCACCCGCGTGGACGTCGCCGAGCACTGTGGGCAGGGGAAGGTCACGTCGTCGATGAACGGACGGTGCGGGTCCAGGGCCGACTGGTCCTCGCCCGTCAGCTCGGTCAGCTCGGCGCGCGAGCCGACGCAGGTCAGGTGGTTCTCCTCGCAGCGCCAGATCGGCAGTGGTGTGCCCCAGTACCGGTTGCGGGACAGCGCCCAGTCGATGTTGTTGTTCAGCCAGTCGCCGAAGCGGCCGTGCTTGACCGACTCGGGGAACCAGTTCGTCCGCTCGTTCTCCTCGAGCAGCCGGTCCTTGACCGCGGTCGTCCGGATGTACCAGGACGGCTGCGCGTAGTAGAGGAGCGCCGTGTGGCAGCGCCAGCAGTGCGGGTAGCTGTGCTCGTACGGGACGTGCCGGAAGAGCAGCCCGCGGGTGGCGAGGTCCTTGGTGAGCGCCTCGTCGGCCTTCTTGAAGAAGATCCCGCCGACCAGCGGTACGTCCTCCTCGAAGGTGCCGTCGGGGCGGACCGGGTTCACCACCGGCAGCCCATACGCACGGCAGACCTTGAGGTCGTCCTCACCGAAGGCGGGCGACTGGTGGACCAGGCCCGTACCGTCGCCGGTGGTCACGTACTCGGCGTTGACGACGAAGTGCGCCTCGGCGGGGAACTCCACCAGAGAGAAGGGACGCTCGTAGGTCCAGCGCTCCATTTCGGCGCCGGTGAAGGTCTGCCCGGTCGCCACCCAGTCTCCCCCTGGTCCCTGCGGCCCGGGCGACGCCCCCACGCCGAGCACCTTCTCCAGCAGGGGCTCGGCGACGACGAGCTTCTCCTCGCCGTCCGTCGCCACCACGTAGGTGACCTCGGGGTGCACGGCGACGGCGGTGTTCGAGACCAGCGTCCACGGGGTCGTCGTCCACACGAGGAGCGAGGCCTCGCCGGCGAGCGGGCCCGACGTCAGGGGGAAGCGGACGAACACGGACGGGTCGACGACCGTCTCGTAGCCCTGCGCCAGCTCGTGGTCGGACAGCCCCGTGCCGCAGCGGGGGCACCACGGGGCGACGCGGTGGTCCTGGACCAGCAGCCCCTTGGTGAAGATCTCCTTCAGCGACCACCAGACCGACTCGATGTACTCCGGGTCCATCGTCCGGTACGCGGCGTCGAGGTCGACCCAGTAGCCCATGCGGTTCGTCAGGTCGGCGAAGGCGTCGGTGTGGCGGGTCACGGACTCGCGGCACTTGGCGTTGAATTCCGCGATGCCGAAGGCCTCGATGTCCTTCTTGCCGTTGAAGCCGAGCTCCTTCTCCACCGCGAGCTCGACCGGCAGGCCGTGGCAGTCCCAGCCGGCCTTGCGCGCCACGTGGTAGCCCCGCATGGTGCGGTAGCGCGGGAAGACGTCCTTGAAGACGCGGGCTTCGATGTGGTGGGCGCCGGGCATGCCGTTGGCGGTGGGCGGACCCTCGTAGAAGACCCATTCCGGGCGGCCCTCGGACTGCTCCAGGCTCTTTGCGAAGATCTTGCTCTCACGCCAGAAGTCGAGCACGGCGTGCTCCAGCGCGGGCAGGTCGACCTGGGCGGGTACCTGGTGGTACTGCGGCGGCGTCATGTGACGAGCTCCTCCAACGGACTGTGGCTCTCTTCCGTCGGAGGGACGAGAGCCAAGCGCTGTGCTCCCGCGGTACCACCCTCCTTGGCTCCCGGCGCCGCCGATGAGCCCCCTCATTGGGGTCGCGATGCCGGGTCTACTGGCCGTGCGGGACGTCCCGCGGGCGTTCTTCCGGCGGCTCCGGGGTGATGCTTCGCCTCGCGCTCGCCCCCGGGCTCCCACCGTCCCCGGGTCGCTCTTGGCTGCGTACGACGCTACTCGTCCCCATCCACGCCTTTCGCTGCGCCCAGTGTACGGGCCCGCGCCGACGGAGGCGGACCGGTTTTCCCGGCCTGCCGCACGGACGTCGCACGGGTTCCGCCCGTGACCCGATCGGGCAGACCGGGCAGTCCGGAGTCGGGCACCGCCCGAGTGGCGGATTACGAGGCGGGGAGCTGGGCACAACGGATGCAGACTCGTGGTGGGGAGGCGCGGGGCAGCTTCGATCGGCGGCGTGCCCCGTTGCCGCGGGGCTGGGACCGATTTATCGTCCCAGCACGATTCGCGAGCAAGATCACAATATGTGAAGGGGCCGCGGCCATGGTGGCGAAGAAGACCGCCGTGAAGAAGACGGCGTCAACGAATTCCACCGCCGCTGCGGGGGCGGCGGTCACGGACACGAACGGCAGGAAGAACACCGTTGCGAAGAAGGCCACCCGGAGGGTGGCCAGGGCCGATGCGTCCGACGGCGACGCACAGGACGCGACCGAGGTGAAGGCGGCCGCCGGGCGGGCCGGGAAGAAGGCTGCGGACGCGAAGCGGGCCCCTGCCCGCACGAAGGCCGATAAGGAGACGCCGGCGCCGAAGCGGACGGCGAAGAAGGCCGTGAAGGAGCCGTCGGGGAAGGCGGCCCCCAAGGCCGCGGAAGCGAAGAAGGGCGCCACCGCCAGGAAGGCGGCGAAGAAGACCGCGGCCGTGAAGAAGGAGGCGGCGGGGCGCTCGACGGCGTCTCCTGCCGGGGCGGCCGTCAAGCCGTCCGGCAGGAAGGCGGCTGCGAAGGCAGACGCCGGGAAGGCCGCCACTGCGGCCAACGGGGCGGCCGAGGCCGCGGACCAGACGGGAGCCAGGACGGTGGCAGCCAAGAAGAGCGCGGGCGGGACCAGCACGGCCACGAAGGGCGGCGCGACGGCGGTTCCCCCGGCCCGGGCCACCGCCGCTCCAGGGGAGCTCGCCGTTCGGCCGGGCGAGGACCCGTGGACCCCGGAGGAGGTCAGCGAGGCACGCGCCGAGCTGGAGAGCGAGCTGCTCCGGCTGCAGGCCGAGATCAGCCATTCCGAGGAGGCGCTGACGGGACTGATGCGGGACTCCGGCGACGGGGCGGGTGACGACCAGGCCGACACCGGGACCAAGAACATCACCCGCGAGCACGAGCTTGCGCTCGCCGCCAACGCCCGGGAGATGGTCGAACAGACCGAGCGGGCCCTCCACCAACTGGACACCGGTACGTACGGGCTCTGCGAGATCTGCGGGAACCCGATCGGGAAGGCGCGGATGCAGGCCTTCCCGCGCGCGACGCTCTGCGTGGAGGACAAGCAGAAGCAGGAACGGCGGGGCTGAGCCACGGCCCCCGGCGCCGGGGCCGGGGCCCACGTGCGTGCCGTACCCTCGTGACCAGTCAGCACCTAGGTTGAGGGACTCACGTGGCAGAGACGGAGCGCATCATCGGTACGCCGGACGTCGACGACGAGGCCGCGGCTCCTGCCGAGCAGTCCAGGGGCAGGCGCCGCCTCCTCGCGCTGTTCGCCGTGGCGGCGGTGGCCTACCTGCTGGATCTCGGTAGCAAGATGCTCGTGGTGGCGAAGCTGGAGCACCACGAGCCGATCAGGGTCATCGGTGATCTGCTGCAGTTCAAGGCGATCCGGAATCCCGGCGCGGCCTTCGGCCTGGGCGAAGCCTTCACGATCATCTTCACGATCATCGCGGCATCGGTGATCGTGGTGATCGCCCGGCTGGCGCGCAAGCTGTACAGCCTGCCCTGGGCCATCGCGCTCGGGCTGCTGCTCGGCGGAGCACTGGGCAACCTCACCGACCGTGTCTTCCGTTCTCCCGGTGTCTTCGAAGGGGCGGTCGTCGACTTCATCGCACCCGCCCACTTCGCCGTCTTCAACCTCGCCGACTCGGCGATCGTGTGCGGCGGGTTCCTCATCGTGATCCTCTCCTTCCGGGGGCTGGACCCGGACGGGACCGTCCACAAGGACTGACCCCCGCCGGGGTGGCCGGTGCCACGGCTCTCCGCGGGCGTTCACCGCGGTGCGACCGCGAGCCGCGACGACCGTGGGACCCGGGGTGCCGGGCTGTTGCGGCGGACCACCCGGCGCGGTCACGGGGACGGACAAGGCATACTCGACGGGTGAGCACGATTCCCGAGGTCCGCACGCTGCCCGTTCCCGACGGCCTGGAGGGCGAGCGCGTCGACGCCGCCATCTCGCGCATGTTCGGCTTTTCCCGGACGAAGGCGGCCGAGCTCGCGACCGCCGGCAAGGTCCTGGTCGACGGGTCGGTCGTGGGAAAGTCCGAGCGGGTCAGCGGAGGCTCGTGGCTCGAGGTCGAGATGCCGCAGGCGCCGGCGCCGGTGCAGATCGTGGCCGAGCCGGTCGAGGGCATGGAGATCGTGCACGACGACGACGACATCGTCGTGATCGTGAAGCCGGTGGGCGTGGCCGCCCATCCGAGCCCCGGCTGGACCGGCACGACCGTGATCGGCGGGCTGGCCGCCGCCGGCTACCGGATCTCCACTTCGGGCGCCGCCGAGCGCCAGGGCATCGTGCACCGGCTGGACGTCGGTACGTCCGGCCTGATGGTGGTCGCCAAGTCGGAGCGCGCCTACACGCTCCTGAAGCAGCAGTTCCGGGACCGGACCGTCGACAAGCGCTACCACGCCCTCGTACAGGGCCACCCCGACCCGCTGAGCGGCACCATCGACGCACCGATCGGCCGCCATCCCCAGCACGACTACAAGTGGGCCGTGACCGCCGACGGCAAGCCGTCCGTCACGCACTACGACCTGATCGAGGCGTTCCGGGCCGCTTCGCTGCTGGACATCAAGCTCGAGACGGGCCGAACCCACCAGATCCGGGTCCACATGGCGGCCCATCGGCACCCGTGCGTGGGCGACCTGACCTACGGCGCCGATCCGACGATGGCGCGGCGGTTGGGGATCACCCGGCAGTGGCTGCACGCCGTGCGCCTCGGTTTCGAGCACCCGGCCGACGGGCGGTGGGTCGAATTCGCGAGCCAGTATCCGGACGACCTGCAGTCCGCGCTCGACAAGATCGCTGCCGAGAGCGCATGACCGGCGCTGCCGCCGGATGCGGGGCGGTGGGCCCCGGAGCACCGGGCGGCGGACCGCTGCGCCCGTCGTCGCGCCACTCGTAGCGGTCGCCCGCGGGCCGTGCCGTCGTTGCCGGCACCCGGTGGGTCGTGCTGTCGAGGGGCACGGCCCCGCTCGGCCGTGCCCCGGTCCGGGCGGCCGGTCGCTGTCGGGGCGCGCACCGGTGACGTCGGGTCAGGTCGTCGGGCGCGGCACCACCTGGATCGGGTCGGGTCCGCGGCCCGCGACCACACGGATCACGTGGGCGAGTGCCGTGCCACCCTGGTCGGGGCGGCGCACGTTGAAGTGGTTTGACCGGTTCGTCAGGATTGCGTGGCACGCTTGGAGGGCGTCGTCGCCGATCCGACCGCCGGAGGGGTGTGCTCGTGGACCAACTGGCCCTGCTGTTCGTGCTGTTGCTGGGGGCCGTGATCACGGTGCCGCTCGGGGACCGGCTGGGTCTGCCCGCGCCGGTACTCATGACGCTCGCCGGGGTGGGGCTGGCCCTGCTGCCGTTCGTCCCGAGCATCCAGGTGCCTCCCGAGCTCATCCTGCCGCTGCTGCTGCCGCCCCTGCTGTACGCCGCCGTGCAGCGCACCTCCTGGCGGCAGTTCGCCGCGAACATCCGGCCCATCCTGCTGCTGGCGGTCGCGCTGGTGTTCGTCACCATGGCGGCGGTGGCGGCGGTGGCCCACGCCGTCGTCCCCGGACTGCCGATCGCCGCGGCGCTCGTCCTCGGCGCGCTGGTCGCTCCGCCCGATCCCGTCGCCGCGACGGCCGTCGCGGGCTCGCTCGGGCTGCCCCGCCGGTTGGTGTCGATCCTGGAGGGCGAGGGCCTCTTCAACGACGTCACCGCGATCGTGCTCTACCACGTGGCCGTCGCCGCCGTGGTCAGCGGGACGTTCTCCTGGCCGAAGGCGCTGGGGGAGCTGGTCCTCTCCGCCGTGGTGGCCGTGGCGGTGGGCCTGGCGCTGGGGTGGCTCTCCAACCGCCTCATGGGGCTGTTGGGCGATCCGACCCTGCAGATCGGCCTCACCCTGCTGGTGCCGTACGTGAGCTACGTGCTGGCGGAGGAGCTCCTGGGCTCGGGGGTGCTCGCGGTCCTCGTCACCGCGCTCTATCTCGCCGAGCGCACGGCCGACGCGGACGACGTGATGGGGCGGCTCGCCGGGAACGCCTTCTGGCGGGTCGTGGACACCCTGGTGACGGGTGTCGCCTTCGGCCTCATCGGGCTGGAACTCGAGAACGTCTTCGGGGCGCCGGGTGTCCGTCAGGGCGAGATGATCGGCTGGGGCGCCGTGATCGTCGGCGTGGTCGTGCTGGTACGGCTGCTGTACCTGCTGCCCGCCACCTGGCTGGCGAAGCGGCTCCACAAGCTCAGGGACTACGACGAGGAGATCCCCGTCGGCTGGCGCGAGACCGTCGTCATGTGGTGGTCGGGCATGCGCGGTGTGGCATCGGTGGCGCTGGCCCTGGCGATCCCGCTGACGACGGCTGACGGAGCTCCCTTCCCGGTGCGCGGCGAGATCGTCTACATCGCCTTCGTCGTGATCATGACCACCTTGGTCCTCCAGGGGCTCACCCTGCCCTGGCTCGTCAAGCGGCTCGGCGTGCGGGCCGACGCGGACGTCGAGCAGGCGATGACGCACGAACTCGCCCTGCGTGCCGCCAAGGCGGCCAAGCGCCGGCTCAAGGAGATCGAGGCGGTCGAGGAACTGTCCGAAGAGGCATTCGACCGGCTGCACCGCACCGCGTACGACATCGGTGCGAGGATCAGCCCGGACATCGTCGAAGGCGAGCGTCTTGAGTGGTACGCGAAGCGGGTCGACCGGCTGCGCACGGTGCAGCGCATCCAGCGCGAGATGATGTCCGCAGCACGCCATGAGGTCCTCGCCGCCCGTAGCGAGCCGGGCGCCGACCCGGAGGTGGTGGACCGCGTGCTGCGCCACCTCGACACCCGCAGCCTCCGCTGAACACCGCCGACCGTCCCGGGCGGGGCACCGAACGCCGGGAGGGGTGACGGCGGAGCGGGGCGCCGAGTGTCGTCCGAGCTCGCCGCGTCGAGCTCCCCGGGCCCGCCTCCCTAGCCCCGGCCCGTGTTCCGGGTGCTCTCCTCGTGTTCCCTCCGTGGCTCCGGCAGCTCCGCCGACAGCGAGGTGGCGACGCGTGGCAGGGCGTACGGATGGTCGTCGTGCACCCATGCGACCAGCCGTTCCCGCACCGCGCACCGCACGGTCCACAGGTCGTCCGCGTCCTTCGCGGTGACGACCGCCCGCACGACGATCGTGCTCGGCGTGGTGTCGGTGACGGCCAGCGACCAGTTCCGGCCGTCCCACGCCGGGCATTCGGTCAGGACGTCGTGGAGCTTCTCGCGCATCTCGTGTACGGGCGCGGAGTGGTCCAGGTGGAAGAAGACCGTGCCGGTCATCTGCGCGCCGCCGCGCGACCAGTTCTCGAAGGGCTTGCCCGTGAAGTACGAGACGGGCATGGTGATCCGGCGCTCGTCCCACGTGCGCACGGCGAGGAAGGTGAGCGTGATCTCCTCGACGGTTCCCCACTCGCCGTCCACGACCACCGTGTCCCCGATCCGCACCATGTCGCCGAAGGCGATCTGCAGCCCCGCGAAGAGGTTGCCGAGCGTCGACTGGGCCGCGATACCGGCCACGATGCCGACGAGGCCCGCCGACGCGAGCATGGAGGTGCCGAAGGTGCGCATCGCGGGGAAGGTCAGCAGCATGGCGGCGACGGCGACGACGCCGACGACGGCGGTGACGACCCGCTGGATCAGCGTCACCTGGGTGCGCACCCGGCGGACGCGGGCCGGATCACGGGTCGTCGCGGCGTACCGCGAGTACGAGGACTCGACCACGGCCGTCGCGATCCGCACCACCAGCCAGGCCGAGGCTCCGATGAGCACCAGCGTCAGCAGTTGCCCGATGCCCGCCTCGTGATCCTGGACGGTCTCGATCCGGGTCTGGCGGAAGGTCGCCCTCAGCAGCGCGGTGCAGAGCACGACCTGCAGCGGTACCCGGCAGCGGCGCAGCAGCCCCCACAGGGGGGTTTCGGTGTGCCGGGAGTCTGTCCGGCGCAGCAACAGGTCGGCCAGCCAACCCACCGCCAGCGTGAGCACGATCGTGCCACTGAGGACGATCAACGGACGAAGCACGTTCTCCATGTCTTCGAACGTAACCTCATCGCATGGACATCATGCTTTTCCATTCGACGTACGGTCGTCGACCCGCGGTATTCTCCGCCGCGGACCGTCTGCGTGACGCGGGTCACGAGGTGTGGACTCCGGACCTGTTCGAGGGTCGGGTCTTCGACTCCGTCGAGGAGGGCCTGAAGTACCGGGAGGGGCTGGGCAACGAGGAGTTGCTCAGGCGGGCGGTTCTGGCTGCAGCACCGTTCTCCGACCGGGGGGTGGTGTACGCCGGTCTCTCCTTGGGAGCGGCGTTCGCGCAGAACCTGGCGCTCGGCGACGAGAAGGCCCGCGGCCTGCTCCTGCTGCACGGGACGTCGGACATTGCGAGAAATGTCACAGTGGACGGGCTGCCGGTCCAACTGCACGGGGCCGACCCCGATCCGTTCGAGCCGCACGACTGGCTGACGGCCTGGTACCTGCAGATGCGCGGGGTCGGTGCAGACGTCGAGGTGCACCGTTACAGCGGGGCCGGCCACCTCTACACCGACCCGGATCTGCCCGACTACGACGAGGAGGCCGCCGAGCGGACCTGGCGGGTGGCGCTCGGGTTCCTGGAGTCGCTCTCCGCGGGCTAGCCCGTGGCCGGCGACGACGGGCTGCCCGGTGGGGGCAGCCCGTCGCGCGTTTCACGGGGCCTGCACCGCACCCGCTCGGGTGCGGTCGCCGGTCAGCCGGCGCGGTAGGCGCTCCAGCTGTTGTTCATCCGCTGCACCTGACCCGCGGTGAACTGGTACATGCACGAGTCGTACGTGTAGTCCATGAAGTTGTGGATCGGGTCCGCGCCGGCCTTTCTGGTGCAGGTGTCGCGGCCGGTCGGGCAGGCGTAGGCGGCGCTCTTCTCGGCGGGGGTGTCGGAGACGTAGTCGCCCTTGCCGTTACAGCCGCCCTGGAAGGTGTGGTAGAGCCCCATCCAGTGGCCGACCTCGTGGGTGGCGGTGTCGCCCTCGTCGTAGTTGGTCGCGGAGCCGCCGGGCAGCGAGCTGTCGAGGACCACCACGCCGTCCATCGACGGCTTGGACGTGTAGTCGGACGGGAAGGTGGCCCAGCCGAGCAGGCCGCCGCCGAGGTTGGCGGTGTAGAAGTTCAGCGCGCCGGCGCCGCCCTTGCGCAGGGAGGTCTTCATGGCCTTCTCGGCGCTGGAGCCGGAGGACAGGTTGTACCAGGCGGCGTTGTCCGTGTAGTCGGTGCCGGCCAGGGAGAATTGGAAGCCCGACGCCGTGTTGCCGGTGCCCTGGCCGCCGTAGGCGGCGTTCAGCACCGCGATCTGGTCGGCGATATCGGTCGCCGACAGCTTGCCCGTCGAACCGTCGTGGATGACGTGGAAGTAGACCGGGATCGTGGTGCTCGTGGCCGCTGCGGCCGTCGAGAGTCTCGCGCCCTTGGCGTTCGACGCGGCGACTCTGTTCTTCAGGTCGGCCTCCATGGCCTCGACCTTGGCCGTGGTGACCTCATTGGGCTCGTGGGTGCGCGTGGCGGCGGCCGAGGAGCCCGGGCGGGCTTCGCGGGCGGTTGCGTTCGTACCGTCCGTGGCGCACTTCTCGGCGGCGGCCGAGGCGGCGGGGGCCTGGGCGGCGGCGACTCCGGTGGGGGCGGAGAGCGGAGCAAGTGCCAGGGTTCCAGCCATGATTGCCGTACCGATTGCGCGGTGGCGCAAACGTGGGGATATACGGGCAAGAGCACGCATCGTGTCTCCTCGCGGGGGGTTCTGTGGGGGGGGGCCTTCTTGGCCATCGCGGGGAGATTACGGGTCCATGACAGAAGTTGTTGAGGATTGATCAGGCCCATTCAATCTTTGAGTAATTGCGGACATCGGTGAGAAAACTTGCACCTGTGTCCGGTGGTTGAGATCTGTACGTAACGTGGGCGCGCAAAACAACGGGTGGTGTGTCCGCATTCGAGCCGCGGAGCACACCACCCGTCGTAGCGATGTGATCTCGTGTTAACAGATCCTGGAGTGGCTGAAAAAGACCCTCAGTGCACTGGCTGGTTCACGCGCTCGACCTTCTGCGTTCCGTTGAGCGTCCGGTAGGAACGCGCCCAACTGGCCGTCGCGTCCCGCCGGGTCTTGTCGGAGAGCGTGTAGTAGTCCATTTGCGAGCGCTGGGACGTCACGTCGAGCACGCCGTACCCGTGGCTGTCCATGTCGAGCCACTTCACGTGGCGGTTGGCGGCCTTGATGGCGGTGGCGGCGACGAGCGAGAGCGTGCCCGGCGCGACGTGCAGCATGTCGTCGATGTTGTCGGACGTCACCGACGTCACCACGAACTCGGTCGCGGCCGACCGGGACAGCGGGTACGTCGCGGCCGTCACCGGCACGTCGTTGGCCCATGCCATGTGGATGTCGCCGGTGAGGAAGACCGTGTTCTTGATCCCCCGGTCCGTCAGGTGCTTGAGCAGCTCCTTGCGGTCGTCCGTGTAGCCGTCCCACTGGTCCACGTTGATCGCCAGGCCCTCCTTGGGCAGGCCCAGTAGTTCGGCCAGCGGCCCCAGCAGGCGTGCGGGCAACGCGCCGAAGGCGACCGGCGAGATCATCACCGACGTCCCGACCAGCTTCCAGGCCGCGTCCGAGGACGCCAGGCCCGACTTGAGCCAGTCGAGCTGGGTGCGTCCGGTGATCGTGCGCTCGGGATCGTCGACCTTGCCGCTGCCCACCTTCACCTGCTCCGAGCGGAACGAGCGCAGGTCCAGCAGGTGCAGGTCGGCCAGCTTGCCGAACCGCAGCCGGCGGTAGACCGTGCCCTCCGTCGAGGCGCGCACCGGCATCCACTCGAAGTACGCCTGCCGCGCGGCGGCCGCCCGCACCGCGTAGTCGCCCTCGGTGCCCGGGGTGTGGTTCTCGGCGCCGCCCGACCAGGCGTCGTTGGCGAACTCGTGGTCGTCCCAGATCGCGATGACCGGGTGGGTCGCGTGGAGCGTCTGGAGGTCGGTGTCCGTCTTGTACGTGGCGTGCCGGACGCGGTAGTCGGCGAGCGAGACGATCTCGTGCTTGGGCTCGTGCTGGCGTACGACGTACTTGGGCTCCGGGTAACCGCCCGTCTGGTACTCGTAGATGTAGTCGCCCAGGTGGAGCACGGCGTCCAGATCGGGGCGGGCGGCCAGGTGCCGGTACGCGGAGAAGTAGCCCGACTCCCAGTTGGCGCACGAGACCACGCCGAAGCGGACCGAGGACGGGGCGGCGTCGGCGGCCGGCGCGGTCCTCGTCCGGCCGACGGGGGAGAGCGCCTCACCGGCGCCGAACCGGTAGTAGTAGGTGGTTCCGTGGCGGAGGCCCCGGACGTCCACCTTGACGGTGTGGTCGGACGCGGCGCTCGCCGTCGTCCGTCCGCGTGCGACGACGTTCGAGAACCCCCTGTCCTCGGCGACCTCCCACGTGACCTCTGTTTCCGGGCCCTTGCCGGAACCGGGCACGGCGTCCGGGACGGGCGTGATCCGGGTCCACAGGAGGACGCCGTCCGGAAGCGGGTCGCCGGAGGCGATGCCGTGGAGGAAGGCGGGAGCCTGTTCGGCGGCGACGGCGGAGGGGGCGGCCGCGAGTGTGGGGGCCGCGGCGGCGGTTGCGACAGCAGTGGCGGCGGCGGCCTTGACGACCGTGCGGCGGCTGTGGGTTGCGTTGAGTCTACTTGTCACGGCCGGTCACACTACTGACCAGTAAGCCGAACGGGCAGGCGAATTGGTGAATGTTCGCCTACCCGTTCGTCAACCGTTTTCCAGCGGCTACCCCTTGAGGGCCTTGTCGATCGCCGCGTTGTACTGCTCCACCGTCATCGGCGTGTTGTCGCCGCCCTCGGCGGTGATCTTCTTGCCGTCCATCTTCAGCGTCGGAGTGCCCTCGACACCGCTCTTCTGGAAGACCTCGGACATCTTCAGCGCCCAGGCGTCGTACGTACCGTCCTTGACGGCCTTCTGGAACTCGCTGTTGTTCTTCAGGGCCGCCACGGTGTCCGCGACCTCGATGAGGTAGTCGTCCTTGGCGAACTTGTCGTCCCGCTCCTCCGGGTGGAACTTCGCGGAGTAGAGCGCCGCCTTGTAGTCGAGGAACGCCTCGGGGCTCACGTTCAGCGCCGCGCCCAGGGCGGAGAGGGCGTTCCTGGAGCCCTCGCCGGGGAGGGAGCCGTCGATGAAGGTCGCACCGATGTACTTGACCTTGTACTTGCCGGCGTCGACGTCCTTCCTCACGGTCTCGCCGATGGACTGCTCGAACGTCGCGCACACCGGGCAGCGCGAGTCCTCGTAGAGCTCCAGGGTCTTCTTCGCGGTGGGCTTGCCGATGACGACCGTCGTGCCGTCCGCGCCCTCGCTGTTCTTCGGCTTGACGACCTTGGCGTCCTTGGCGGCCTCCCAGGCCGTGGGCTTGTTGGCCTGGACGACGGCGTAGCCGACGCCGCCCGCCGCCGCCAGCACGGCGACGACCGAGGCGGCGACGATGACCTGCCGCTTGATCTTGTCCCGCTTGGCCTGGCGCTCGCGCTCCTGGCGCATGCGCTCACGGGCGGCAGCCTTGTTGGCCTGGCTGTTGCGTGCACTCATGGTGGTGTGTCTCCGTTGTGTGGTGGTCTCGAAGGGGGACTGCCTGGCTCAGCAGGGAGCGAGAGCCGGCGAAGGCGGGCCCCTCCGCCCCACGGAGTGCACGAAACGACGGGTGCGGACCCCGCGCGGACCGCTGCGGGGTCGCGGCGCCGGGCCGGGGGTGTCGTGTATGCCGCGGACCATCGCCACGGCGACCAGCAGCGGGCGGAACGCGAATGCCGCCACCGCCCGCAGCAGCCCGGCCAGCGCCGACTCGCCGCGCCGCAGCCAGGCCGCGGCCAGCAGCCCGACGGACACGTGGGCGGCCAGCAGCAGCCACGGCACGACGGGGTCGGGGGAGTCCACCAGCGCGGCCATCCTGCCGCCCGCCGTGGTGACCCCGGGCAGTGGCGCGCCCGCGTGGCCGCCGCACAGCACGTCCACCCCGACCGAGCGCAGCGAGCCGGCCACGGGTCCGCCGGCGGCCCCGTAACAGAGGTGCTGACCAGTGGTGAAGACGGTGTCCGCGGCCAGCTCCAGCGGGACCAGAACGCCCGCGATCGGTCCGTAGCCGCGCTCGCGGCCCGCCAGCGCGTACGCGAGGAGGAACACGGCCGCCGTGACGGAGCACACGGTCGTCAGCGGCAGCGGTACCCCGGACAGCAGCACGTGGGAGGCCGCGGACAGCGTCACGACGAGTGCCGTGAAGAGCGCTGCCCGCAGCCCCCTGAGACACTGCGTGTCACCTATGTGCAACGGGTCCCTGCCTGGCCGGATCTGCTGGCTGCCGTTTTCCGGGGCCGTCCCGGGGACACGGCGTTCGTGGAGGAGTGTGCCATGTCCTGCGGTACGCGACGACCAAGGATCCGTCCTCAGGCCAGACCTGGAATCCTTCCGTTGCGGAAGAGGTCCAGGAAGATCTGGTGGTCGGCCCGAGCCCGGGCGCCGTAGCTGTGCGCGAAGTCCACCATCACGTCGGCGAAGCCGTCCTCGTCGGCCGCGATCGCGGCGTCGATGGCGCGCTCCGTGGAGAACGGGACCAGGGAGTGGCCGCTCTCGTCGTCCGCCGCGGAGTGCATGGTCGCCGTCGCCCGGCCCAGGTCCGCGACCACGGCCGCGATCTCCTCCGGGTCGTCGATGTCCGACCAGTCCAGGTCGACGGCGTACGGCGAGACCTCCGCGACCAGTTGGCCGGTGCGGCGGCCGCCCTCCTCGATCTCCGTCCAGCCCAGCCACGGATCGGCGTGCGCCTGGAGCGCCCGCTGCGAGATCACCGTCCGGTGCCCCTCGTGCTGGAAGTACTCGCGGACGCGCCGGTCGCTGACGTGCCGGGACACCGCGGGCGTTTGTGCCTGCTTCATGTAGATCACGACGTCGTTCTCGAGGGCGTCGCTGTTGCCCTCCAGCAGGATGTTGTAGGAGGGCAGCCCGGCCGAACCGATGCCGATGCCGCGCCGCCCGACCACGTCCTTCACCCGGTAGGAGTCCGGGCGCGTCAGGCTCGCCTCGGGCAGGGTCTCCAGATAGCCGTCGAACGCGGCCAGCACCTTGTACCGCGTCGCCGCGTCCAGCTCGATCGCTCCGCCGCCCGGGGCGAAGCGCCGCTCGAAGTCACGGATCTCGGTCATCGAGTCGAGCAGTCCGAAGCGGGTGAGCGAGCGGGCGCTGCGCAGCGCGTCCAGCAGCGGGCCTTCGGCGGTGTCCAGGGTGAACGGCGGCACCTCGTCGTTCTTGGCACCGGTCGCCAGGGCGTGGATGCGCTCGCGGTAGGCGGCCGCGTAGATCCGGACCAGCTCGGTGATCTGCTCGTCGCCGAGCGCCTTGGTGTAGCCGATCAGCGCCAGGGAGGCGGAGAGCCTCTTGACGTCCCAGGTGAAAGGGCCGACGTAGGCCTCGTCGAAGTCGTTGACGTTGAAGATCAGCCGACCGTTGGCGTCCATGTACGTGCCGAAGTTCTCGGCGTGCAGGTCGCCGTGGATCCAGACCCGGCTGGTGCGCTCGTCCAGGTACGGGCCGCCGTGCTGCTCCCTCTCCAGGTCGTTGTAGAACAGGCTCGCCGAGCCCCGGTAGAAGGCGAAGGCGGAGGCCGCCATCTTGCGGAACTTCACCCGGAACGCGGCCGGGTCGGCGGCCAGGAGCTCGCCGAAGGCGGCGTCGAAGACGGAGAGGATCTCCTCGCCTCGTGCGCCGGACGAGGGCTGGTGGACCGACATCGCTGGGTGCCTCCTGGTGCGTGCAAAGGGGACGGGTGTTCCGTCCCGCTCAACGCACGACGGTATTCCCGAGTGCCCGCGGTCCCAACCCGCCACCCGGGCCTGTCACCCCCGCCGCGGTACCGCGAGCGGCCCCCTTCTGTCAGTGGGGAGCCGTAGACTTCCAGGCTGTCCCCCAGACTGCCCGCAGCGAGGGGGCCGGGGGTGCATCCCCCGGGCAAAGACGTGCCGATTCGCTCCCCGGAGGCCTTCCGCCGTGACCAAGCCGCCCTTCACGCACCTTCACGTCCACACCCAGTACTCCCTGCTGGACGGCGCGGCGCGGCTCAAGGACATGTTCAACGCCTGCAACGAGATGGGCATGACCCACATCGCCATGTCCGACCACGGCAACCTGCACGGCGCGTACGACTTCTTCCACTCCGCGACGAAGGCCGGAGTCACCCCGATCATCGGTATCGAGGCGTACGTCGCCCCGGAGTCGCGGCGGAACAAGCGCAAGATCCAGTGGGGCCAGCCGCACCAGAAGAGGGACGACGTCTCCGGATCGGGTGGCTACACCCACAAGACCATCTGGGCGGCGAACGCGACGGGCCTGCACAACCTCTTCCGGCTGTCGTCCGACGCGTACGCGGAGGGCTGGCTCCAGAAGTGGCCCCGGATGGACAAGGAGACCATCTCCCAGTGGTCCGAGGGCCTGATCGCATCCACCGGCTGCCCCTCCGGCGAGTTGCAGACCCGGCTGCGCCTCGGCCAGTTCGACGAGGCCCTGAAGTCGGCGGCCGAGTACCAGGACATCTTCGGCAAGGACCGGTACTTCCTGGAGCTGATGGACCACGGCATCGAGATCGAGCGCCGCGTCCGTGACGGGCTGCTGGAGATCGGCAAGAAGCTCGGCATCCCGCCGCTGGTCACCAATGACTCGCACTACACGTACGCGCACGAGGCCGGCGCCCACGACGCGCTGCTGTGCATCCAGACCGGAAAGAACCTCTCCGATCCCGACCGCTTCAAGTTCGACGGTACCGGCTACTACCTGAAGTCCACGGACGAGATGTACGCCATCGACTCGTCCGACGCCTGGCAGGAGGGCTGCCGGAACACCCTGCTGGTCGCCGAGCAGATCGACACCACCGGGATGTTCGAGAAGCGCGACCTGATGCCGAAGTTCGACATCCCGGAGGGCTACACCGAGGTCTCCTGGTTCCGCGAAGAGACCATGCGCGGCATGGAGCGCCGCTTCCCCGGTGGCATCCCCGAAGACCGCCTCAAGCAGGTCGAGTACGAGATGGACACCATCATCTCGATGGGCTTCCCGGGCTACTTCCTCGTCGTCGCCGACTTCATCATGTGGGCCAAGAACCAGGGCATCGCGGTCGGCCCCGGCCGTGGCTCCGCGGCCGGCTCCATCGTGGCCTACGCGCTGGGCATCACCGACCTCGATCCGATCCCGCACGGTCTGATCTTCGAGCGCTTCCTCAACCCCGAGCGCATCTCGATGCCCGACGTCGACATCGACTTCGACGAGCGCCGGCGCGTCGAAGTGATCAGGTACGTGACGGAGAAGTACGGCGCCGACAAGGTCGCCATGATCGGCACCTACGGCACGATCAAGGCCAAGAACGCGATCAAGGACTCCGCGCGTGTCCTCGGCTACCCGTACGCGATGGGCGACCGGCTAACCAAGGCGATGCCCGCCGACGTCCTCGGCAAGGGCATTCCGCTCTCCGGCATCATCGACCCGAGCCACCCGCGGTACTCGGAGGCCGGTGAGATCCGCGGGATGTACGAGAACGAGCCGGACGTGAAGAAGGTGATCGACACCGCCCGCGGCGTCGAGGGCCTGGTCCGGCAGATGGGCGTGCACGCCGCCGGTGTGATCATGTCCAGCGAGACCATCACCGACCACGTTCCCGTCTGGGTCCGGCACACCGACGGCGTCACGATCACCCAGTGGGACTACCCGAGCTGCGAGTCGCTCGGCCTGCTGAAGATGGACTTCCTCGGCCTGCGCAACCTCACGATCATGGACGACGCCGTCAAGATGGTGAAGGCCAACAAGGGGATCGACATCGATCTGCTGAGCCTGCCGCTCGACGACCCCACGACCTTCGAACTGCTCCAGCGCGGTGACACCCTCGGCGTCTTCCAGTTCGACGGCGGCCCCATGCGCTCGCTGCTGCGGCTGATGAAGCCCGACAACTTCGAAGACATCTCCGCCGTGTCCGCCCTCTACCGGCCGGGCCCGATGGGCATGAACTCGCACACGAACTACGCGCTGCGCAAGAACGGCCAGCAGGAGATCACCCCGATCCACCCCGAGCTGGAGAAACCGCTCGAGGAGGTCCTCGCCGTCACCTACGGCTTGATCGTGTACCAGGAGCAGGTGCAGAAGGCGGCCCAGATCATCGCCGGGTACTCGCTCGGCGAGGCCGACATCCTCCGCCGCGTCATGGGCAAGAAGAAGCCCGAGGAACTGGCGAAGAACTTCGTCCTCTTCCAGGAGGGCGCGCGGAAGAAGGACTACAGCGACGAGGCCATCCAGGCCCTGTGGGACGTGCTGGTCCCCTTCGCCGGCTATGCCTTCAACAAGGCGCACTCCGCTGCCTACGGTCTCGTGTCCTACTGGACGGCCTACCTCAAGGCCAACCATCCCGCGGAGTACATGGCGGCCCTGCTCACCTCGGTCAAGGACGACAAGGACAAGTCGGCCGTCTACTTGAACGAGTGCCGCCGCATGGGCATCAAGGTCCTCCCGCCCAACGTGAACGAGTCCGTGTCGAACTTCGCCGCCCAGGGCAACGACGTCATCCTGTTCGGTCTGACCGCCGTCCGCAACGTCGGCCAGAACGTGGTGGAGTCGATCATCAAGTGCCGCAAGGCCAAGGGCAAGTACGCGTCCTTCCCGGACTTCCTGGACAAGGTCGAGGCGGTCGTCTGCAACAAGCGGACCATCGAGTCCCTGATCAAGGCAGGCGCCTTCGACGAGATGGGCCACACCCGCAAGGGCCTGGTCGCCCAGCACGAGCCCATGATCGACAACGTGGTGGCGGTCAAGCGCAAGGAGGCCGAGGGACAGTTCGACCTCTTCGGCGGAATGGGCGACGAGGGCAGCAGCGAGCCGGGCTTCGGCCTCGACGTCGAGTTCTCCGACGTCGAGTGGGAGAAGAGCTATCTGCTCGCGCAGGAGCGCGAGATGCTCGGCCTCTACGTCTCGGACCACCCGCTCTTCGGTATCGAGCACGTGCTGTCCGACAAGACCGACGCGGCGATCTCCCAGCTCACGGGAGGTGAGCACGCGGACGGTGCGGTCGTCACCATCGGCGGCATCATCTCCGGGCTCCAGCGGAAGATGACCAAGCAGGGCAACGCGTGGGCGATCGCCACCGTGGAGGACCTGGCCGGCTCCATCGAGTGCATGTTCTTCCCCGCCACCTACCAGCTGGTGTCCACCCAGCTCGTGGAGGACACCGTCGTCTTCGTGAAGGGGCGCCTCGACAAGCGCGAGGACGTACCCCGGCTGGTCGCGATGGAGCTGATGGTCCCCGACCTGTCCTCGGCGGGCACCAACGCCCCCGTGGTGATCACGATCCCCACGGTGAAGGTCACCCCGCCCATGGTCAGCCGGCTCGGTGAGATCCTCGGGCACCACAAGGGCAACACAGAGGTGCGGATCAAGCTCCAGGGCGCCCGCAAGACCACCGTGCTCCGCCTCGACCGGCACCGGGTCCAGCCCGATCCCGCACTCTTCGGCGACTTGAAGGTCCTGCTCGGCCCGTCCTGCCTGGCGGGCTGAGCGGGACCGCGCAGCGCCGTCGAGCCGCCCGCCCGGCCCGCACCGGCGGGCGGCCCGTACGAGCGGATGCACAAGGGGCGCACCTGTGTCGACGGGCGCGCCCCTTCACGTGCATGCGCCCGTCAGTTGTGGCCGAAGCGCTTCTGGCGGCCCTTGTGGGCCATGTCGGTCGGTGTCACCTGCGTCGCCCGCTGCTCGGTCTGCGACTCCATCGCCGAGCTCTTGGCCTGCTGGGCGCCCCTCTCGGCGCTGGAAGTGACCTGTTTACGCTCACGGTTCTTGTTCTTGGCCATGGTGGTGCCTCCTGTGGGGATCTAGGGGCCAGGGCCGCACTCAGACTCACATACCGCCAGATGAGGCGCATTTCGGATCATTGCGGTGAGTAACGGACCATGCCGGGGAGGGCGCTCCTCGATCCGCCACGCCGATGATCGAGTTCCGGCAGTCAACCCTCCGGCCGTCGGGCAGACTCGAAGGAAACCCGGAGCAACTTCCGATCCCGAGGTTCCCGAAAGAGGGTGGAACACGTGGACCGCTGCGTCGTCCTGGTGGACGCCGGCTACCTGCTGGGCGCCGCCGCGAGCCTCCTCGCCGGGGAGCCGGCACGCTCCCGCATCACCGTCGACCACGCGGCCCTCATCCTGGCTCTCCGGGAGCGCGCCGAGGCCGACACCGAACGCCCCCTGCTGCGCATCTACTGGTTCGACGGCGCACCCGACCGGGTGCCCCAGCCGGAGCACCGGCGACTGCGGGTCATGCCTCGGGTGACCGTGCGGCTCGGCGCGCTGACCCGCAGCGACGGCCGCTGGGCCCAGAAGGGCGTCGACGCCGCGATGCACGCCGAACTCACCGAGCTGGCCAGGAACCGGGCCTGTTCCGACGTGGTCCTGGTGACCGGCGACGGGGACCTGCTGCCCGGACTCATGTCGGCGAAGGAACACGGCGTCGCCGTCCACCTCTGGGCCGTGCAGGCCGCCGACGGCGACTACAACCAGTCCGAGGACCTGGTCGCCGAAGCCGACGAGCGACGCGTGCTCGACCGCTCCTGGATCACCCAGGCCGTCCGCGTCAAGGAGCTCACCGGCGGCTGCGCCCCACCGCCCGCGCCCCGCCCCGAGATCGCGGCGATCCTCTCCGCCCCGCTGCCCGAGGCGGCGCTCGCCGCCTCCGCGGAGCGCGCGGACGAGGCCCGCGCGCCGGGGGCCCCCGCCCAGAACGGGGCGGCGGCACCGCCCGTGGCGGGGACCACTGGCAGTGCGGGAACCGCGCCCGCCAAGGGGGTCCCCACCCCCAAGGACCTGGCAGCCCTGCGCGGGCCGGTCTGCCAGCCCGATCGCAACACCGCGGGCGCCACCCTGCGCTGGTCCTCCGACAAGGGCTGGATCGAGCGCCCGGGCGGTGCGCTCGGCGAGCCCCCGGAGACCGCTTCCCTGCCGACCCTGGCGCAGCTCACCAGCGCGGAGCAGCGGTGGGCCGATCGTGAGGAGGACATCACCGCTGTCGGCGGTGACCCCTTCGAGGTCGGGCAGGTCTTCGCACGCCGCTGGATGGAGCGGCTCCCCGACCCGGCGCACGTGCCGAAGCTCTCCACGATGTACCCGCGCATCCCGCACCGCATCGACGGCGAACTGTTGCGCTACGCCGCCCGCTTCGGGCTCCTCGCCCACAAGGACGACCAGATCGACGAACACGACCGCTACGCGATCAGGGCGGGGTTCTGGCGTGAGATCGACGTGCGCGCCGCCGCCGAACGCGCCCCCGCGGCGGAGTAGGCCGGGCGACCGGCGTAGGCTCGTCCCTCGTGAGTACGGTGTGCACGGTGCGGGACCTGATCAAGACGTACCCCGCCGCGCGTGCCCGGCGAGGGGCTCCCGCAACCCCCGAAGTGCGGGCCAACGACGGTATCGGCCTCGACGTGCGGCGCGGCGAGATCTTCGGGCTGCTCGGGCCCAACGGCGCCGGCAAGTCCACCCTCGTGCGGCAGCTGACCGGACTCATGCGGCCGGACTCGGGCAGCGTCGAGGTGCTCGGCCACGACCTCGTACGGCACCCCGAGCGCGCGGCCCGACTCGTCGGCTACCTGGGGCAGGAGTCCACCGCGCTGGATGAGCTCACCGTCGCCCTCGCGGCCGAGACGACCGGACGGTTGCGCGGCCTCGACGCACGGCGGGCCCGCAGTGAGCGCGACACCGTCCTGGAAGAACTCGGGCTCACGGGTCTGGCCGGGCGCCCGCTGAAGAAGCTCTCCGGGGGACAGCGCAGGCTCGCCTGCTTCGCCGCCACCCTGGTGGGTGAGCGCCCGCTCCTGGTCCTGGACGAGCCCACGACCGGTATGGATCCCGTCGCCCGGCGTGCGGTGTGGGCGGCGGTCGACCGCCGGCGCGCCGAGAACGACGTCACCGTGCTCCTGGTCACCCACAACGTCATCGAGGCCGAGACCGTCCTCGACCGCGTCGCCGTGCTGGAACGCGGGAAGGTCATCGCCTGCGACACACCCGCCGGGCTCAAGGAGCGCATTGCCGGAGAGGTCCGCGTCGAGCTGGTCTGGCGCGAACGGGCTCCGCTGGACGTGCCCGAGGTCGCCGCGCTCATGCCCTCCGCCCAGGAGTCGGGCCGCCGCTGGGTCCTCAGGCTCGCCCCGGACGAGGCCCGCGCGGCGGTGGCCGCCGTCACCGGAGGCGCGGCGTTCGCAGCACTCGACGATTTCACCCTGGCCACCCCGAGCCTGGAGGACGTCTACCTGGCGCTCGGCGGTCATGCGTCGACGGGGCTGGTGAAGGCGTGAGGCACGACAGTCGCCCGCCGGGGCCGCCGGGCGCCACCGGACCGGCCGGCGGCCGTGGCAGAGTGGGGCCGTACGTTTCGAGAAGGAGCAGCACCAGGTGAGCATCGTGCCGGTTCAGGCCGCGTCCGCCGGCGTGCGGACGGCGCGGGAGGCGCATCCCGGTGGGCCCGTCGCGCTCGCGCCGCGGGCCCGGCTGCTGCCCGCGCTGGCCGCCGTGTACCGGGCTCAGCTGTCCCGTGCGCGAGTCGCCAGGATTCCGCTGCTCTTCGTCGCCACGTTCCAGTCCGTGGGGATCATGGTGCTGATGCGCGGTGTGGTGGACGGTGAGGCGGAGGCGCGCGCCGTGGTCGCCGGGTCGTCCGTCCTCGTCGTCGCGTTCGTCGCGCTCAATCTGCTCGCGCAGTACTTCGGACAGCTCAGGGCGAGCGGCGGCCTCGACCACTACGCCACCCTGCCGGTGCCGCCGGCAGCCGTGGTGCTCGGCGCGGCCGGGGCCTACGCCTCCTTCACGGCGCCCGGCACGGTGGTGACCGCGGTCATCGGCTCGTTGATCTTCGGGCTCCCGCTGACCCACCTGTGGGTGCTGGCGGCCGTGATCCCGCTCGCGGGTGCCGCCCTCGCCGGGCTCGGCGCGGCCCTCGGGCTGCTCGCTCCCCGTCCGGAAATCGCGACACTGCTCGGGCAGTTGGGCATGTCCGCTTCGCTGCTGTTGGGTGTGCTGCCGGCCGCCCGGCTCCCGCAGCCGATCGGGTACGCGCGGGACCTGCTGCCCTCCACGTACGGTGTCGATGCCCTCGCCCGGACCTTCGACGCCTCCACGCCGTGGCCGGCCGTCGCGCTGGACCTCGCCGTGTGTGCGGCCGTCGGCGTGGTCTCCCTCGCAGTCGCGACCTGGGCCTACCGCCGGGCCGCGGTCCGGTGAGGCGGCCCACGGGGACGTTTGGCACGATGTCAGGGTGACCGCACCGCTGACGCCGCCCCACAGGCCCGCGCCGAACGACGCGCCCTGGAACCACCCCGACTCCGTCCCGTACCCGGAAGGATCGGGAGAAGGGCCGGACATGAAGACGGAGCTGCGCCAGTCAGCCGTCGTCCTGCTGGCCGTGACGCTCGCGGGCATCGCGCTCGGTCTGCTGTGGCTGTGGCTGGCCCCCCGCGTGCCCCTGATCTCGACCGACAAGGCGGTCTTCGTCGCGGACACCGAGGGAGAGGAGGCGGCCGGTGCCGACGGCACGTTCGTGCTGCTGGCACTGGGCCTCGGGGCGTTGAGCGCCGCCGCGGTGTTCTGGTTCTGCCGGCGCGGCGGCATCGCGATCGTCCTCGCGCTCGCCCTCGGCGGACTGCTGGCCTCGGCGCTCGGCTGGGGCATCGGCTCCTGGTTGGGCCCCACGCACGACGTCGTCGCGCACGCCCGTGCGGTCGGCCAGGGCGTCCTCTTCGACGCCCCCCTCCAGCTCAGGGCCAAAGCCGCGCTGCTGGCCTGGCCGGTCGCCGCGATGATCGTGCACCTCGGCCTGACCGCGCTCTTCGGCCCGCGTGATCCGGAGCCCGAGTGGCCCGTTCCGGGCGCCGGGGGCCAGGGCTGACGCGTTCGCAGGCTGACGCGCACGTGCCGGCGGTCTGACGCACACGTGCCGGCGGCGTGGGGAGCGGCTGGCGGGAGGCGTTCCTGACGTGCGGTGCGCGCCTTCTGCGGAGGCGGCCCGGCGGCCGCTGGGGCCCGCCGGGCCGCCCCTTCGCATCACGCGGGACGGCGACCGTGGTTGGACCTGCGCTTCCTGGTCCGCCACCTGCGCTTGCGCGTCCGCTTCGACATGCGGGCCCCCTCGTCTCGGGATGTCCTTCGGTCGTAGCCGAGGACGGGGCCGCCGTCGAGGGGCTACGCGCGACCGATCGGCGCCAGTACCGCCTCCGTGAGAGCGGTGAGGTCCGTCGGGGACAACTCGACTTCCAGTCCGCGGCGGCCCGCGGAGATGCAGATCGTCGGATGCCCGGACGCCGAGTCGTCCAGCACGGTACGCAGGCGCTTGCGTTGTCCGAGGGGGGAGATCCCGCCCCGTACGTAGCCGGTGGTGCGTTCGGCGGCGGCCGGGTCGGCCATCGTGGCACGCTTGCCGCCGACCGCGGTGGCCAGCGCCTTGAGGTCGAGCTGGCCGGCGACCGGGACGACGGCCACGGTCAGTTCGCCGTCGACGTCCGCGACCAGCGTCTTGAAGACGCGCTCGGGCGGGACGCCCAGGGCCTGTGCGGCCTCCTCGCCGTAGGAGGGGGAGGCGGGATCGTGCTCGTACGCGTGGACGGTGAACGACGTTCCCGCTGCGGTCAGGGCCACCGTGGCCGGGGTACCGCCCTGCTGCTTCTTGGTCTTCTTGGCCAAGGTCCGGTCCTCGAAGCTAGTTGGGGCTCGTGGGGGAGCGCGTCAGGTCGACGGCGGGCAGCGACGGGAGGTGCCGTATCACCGAGGTCTCGGCGCGCAGCAGCTTCAGCTCCTCGCGCAGCCGGGTCGCCGTGTCCGGGGCTTGCAGCAGCCGCTGCTTGGACGGCGTGTCGAGCACCGCGGCGGCGGCCACCAGGTACGACACCACCGACGGCTCGTCCGGTAGCTCCGCCCCCGTCGACAGGGAACGCTCGCGCGCACCCGCCAGCCGCTTCTGGTAGTTGCGGAACGCCTGCAGCACGCCCTCGGCGAGGGTGCCGGCGCCGTCGCCGGACTCCTCCGGGATCTCTTCGAGTTCGGCCGTGAGGAACGGACCGCTGGTATCGACGGAGAGCAGTTTCACCCGGGTCGTACCGGTGGCCAGCACTTCGAAACTGCCGTCCGCGCGTTCGCGGATCGTCGCCGCGTCCGCGATGCAGCCGACACGGTGGAAGGCCTGGATCGGATCGGGGCCGAAGCCGGCGCCGGGGCCCTTCTCGGGCAGAGCGGTCTGGTCGGGCATCCCCGGCGCGGTCGGCGCGACCTCGCGGCCGTCGCGGATGGCGACCACGGCGAATCGGCGCGGCTCGGACTCGTCCGTCTTCAGCAGCTCTCGCATGAGGGCGCGGTAGCGCTCCTCGAAGACGTTCAGCGGCAGGACGAGCCCCGGGAACAGCACCGCGTTCAGCGGGAAAAGAGGCAGGCGAGCGGTCGTCACAGCGGTCAAGCGTAGTGGCCGCCCGACGGGGTGTGTTCGGCCGCCCGCCCGTGCCTGGTACGAACCGTACGAATCCGGCGCCCCCGGCGAACCGGCAGCGTGGCGGCCACCTCGGTCCGCACTCCGTCGCGCGCCTCGAGGAACTGCCCCAGCGGGTCGTCCGTCAGACGGCTCCACGGGAACGAGGTCGCGTACGGGCCGATCGTCCGGAACTGCTCCAGGGCGTCTTCCCACCGGCCGCGTGCGATCAGCACGAACACCAGCAGGTTGCGGACCTCCGCGGGCCAAGGGTCAGCCGCGCGGTAGCGGGACGACAAGGCGATCGCGCGGTCCGCGGCCGCGTCAACGCGGCGCTCGTGGACGGCTCCGGCCGCCCCGGCGGTCAGGAGGGCGAACGCGGCCCGCACGGGCAGCGCCTGCACGAGCGAGCCGGGCAGGGAGTCCTCGGCGGCGCGTTCGGCGAAGTCGAAGCACTCCCGGTGCGAGCCGTACTCCACGTCGGACAGGTACTCCAGTGCGGTGACGTGGCAGCCGTAGTGGTGGGAGGAACGGCGCAGGGCCTGCTCCCACAACGACTCGAACGCGCCGTGCCCGGCGCTGGTCCCGTGCGCGTGGTCGAGAGCCACCCGCCAGGGAACGGGGTCGCGCGGGTCGGCTTCGAGCGCTGCCTCGACGAGCGGGCCGACTTCGCGCAGCACCTCGGCGCGCGCCGGCGACCGCCAGGCGGTGCGGACCGCGAGTTCGGCCTTCACCAGCAGGGCGTCGGGGCTGTGGGGTTCGGCGGCGAGCCACGCGGCCAGCCAGTCGCCCCGGTTGTACGCGAAGGCGGCGAGGCACGTCACGTAGCGGTCCCGGTTCTCCCATTCGGCCGCGTCCCGTGATACGGCGAGCAGCCGGGCGGCGGGCTCGTGATTGCCGACCGCGGCCGCGACCAGAGCGGGTCCCAGACGTTCGTCCGGGGCGTCGAGCAGCACGGAGTCGTCCGGGGGCAGCCCATCGGCGAGCCGCGGGGTGCGCCGGACCATGCGGGCGGTGGTGACCAGGGCGCGGAGCAGAGACATGGTCGGACCATTGAAAGGCGCAGGTCGGGGCTGCGCCAGGGGCTTCTGTGAAGTTTTGGTAGGGGGTGGAATGGTTGTCCTTGACAAGGTCAAGAAAAGGCAAAGTCGGGTGCTTTTCGTCGGCCCGCCGGGCGCACTCGTGATGGCCCCGAAGGGGGCCGCGCGCCTCCGGCGTGCGCTTCGGAGTGGTTGGTGCGCTACCACGCTCCCGATGCGCCGCCACGCTCTCCGTGCGCCGCCACGCTCTCCGTGCGTTTCCGCGCGCCCGGCCTTTCCGGTGTCTCCGCACGTCCGTCCCGTTCCCGTGCACCGCGCTGGCCCGTACACGCCCCCGTGCCGCGTGCCGGGCCGATCGCTCCGGGCGGTACGGGGTGCGCGCGGGCGTGTCGACGGAGTCCGCACCTCCGACGCGGAGGGAGCCCCACCCGGCTCGTCCACCGGCTTTCCCGGACCTCGCCGTGTCCGGCCGGTGGACGCCGCGTGTCAACTCCGGCGCAGGAGCCGCGTCGCGCCGGCCGCGACCGTCGTCGCGAGGATCCAGCCGAGCAGCACGAGGGCGGTGGCGAGCCATTGCCACCGCCCCTCCAGGCGCCAGTAGCCTTCCTGACCGAGGTTGACCACGGGGACGAGCAGGTCCAGGGCGAACAGGGACGGATTCCACTCCGGGTGTTCGTCCGACTTGATCGCCGCCGGGTGATGGCGGGAGAAGGCCAGTGCGCCCGCCGCCCAGAGCACGGCCATCCACAGGGTCGCCCGACCGGGGCGGTAGCCGTAGGCGACGGTCCAGTCCTGCACGTAGCCCCAGAGCTTCGCGGCCAGGGGCAGGGTCTCGCGGCGCCGCCGCTGCTTGGCGAGGAGCACTTCGCGGGCGTCCGCGTCCTCACCGCTGCTGCGCAGCACGGTCGCCAGGCGCTCGTACGGCTCCGGGGCGTACTCCGGGGTCGCCGCCGCGATCCACTCCAGCCGCCGGGCGAGCGGGAAGCGGCTGTACGGGACGAGGTTCTCGTACACGAAGCCGCCCATCGCCAGCCCGCCGGGCCCCGGCCAACTGGTCGACAGGTCGATCAGCGTGACGACCTTCGCGCCGTTCAGCACGACGCGTCCCTCTTCGGGGCGCTCCCCGTTGAACCGGAGCTCCGGTGTGCTGATCCTGCGCAGCGACAGTTCCTCCCGCCGGTCCCCGGACAGGATGAAACGGGCCTTGTGGAAGTCGACCGCGTCACCGAACCGGCCGTCGTCCAACCGCGCCTCGCCGTGGCACTCGAACGGCTGCTCCCGCGTGCCGGGACGCCGGCCGCCGGGGGAGTCGGCGACGCCGAACGGCGGGGTGGCCCCCTGATTGCCCGCCACGTTGACCCAGGCGCGCGTCATGTAGAGCGTGCGCCCCACGGTCATCTGCGGAGCGTTCAGGGCGCGCCGGCCTTCCACCGCCCGTAACCGGCTGCCGCGCAGGCTCATGGACACGCCGACCTTGGCGCCGCGCAGACTGACCTCGCCGTAGGTCTCGATCAGCTCGGCCTGGAAGTCCTGCGCCACGGACAGGCCGTCGGCGGCTATCGCCCGGCCCCGTCGGTCCGGGCACACCCGTATCTGGTTGATCAGCAGGTCGGTGCCGATCTGTGCGTCCGTGAGCAGTACCCCGCGCTCGACCCGGCAGCGCGGCAGGTGCAGGTCGCCTTCCGTGTGCAGGCGGGCCGCCTCCAGTCGCGGGATGGCGCAACTCATCATCCGCAGGGTGGCGAAGTGGGCCTCAGGGAAGGCCAGCTCGCTCTCGAAGCGACAGCCGTTCAGTTCGACGTACGGTCCGATCGTGCCGCCCGCGAGGCTGAGCCTGCCCGTGATGTGCGCCCCGCGCAGCTTGAGCGCGCACACCCGGCCCGGCAGCGCCGGCGGACCGCTGAGCAGGAGCATGGCGATCACGTCGGCCCGCACGCTGCGCTCGGGTCCCCAGACGTGATGGGAGAAGGGATCGTTCAGCAGTGGATTGCTGTCGCGCAGGTCGCAGGACCTCCCGCTGGCGAAGGCGGTCCACATCGTGTGCTCGGCCCTGGTGAGATCTCCGGGCATGTCGGTGTTCCGCGGCTCGGTCAATGCCGCCCCCTCGTTTCCCCGGTTTCGTACAGCCGTTCTTCCCGCTGCGTAATGGACTGAACGCTAGTGGTCATGAACGACTTCTGTGGCGCGAGGGATGGCGCAAAGCAGCCCTACGGCGCCCGAGGTGCGGCAGGGCACGGGCGCGGCGCGGGTGCGCCCCGATGGGGGACGATGCCCGGCGGACGGGTGGGCCTGTATCAGCCAGTGATACGGAAGGCCGACCGTCGGAGACCGTCTGCGAGAATTGACCCCGTGATCTCGCGAATCGACCTGCGCGGTGACGCCCTCCCCGAGGGCGGTGCCCTGCGCGCCCTGCTGCCCCGTGCCGATTTCGACGTGCAAGCCGCCCTGGAGAAGGTGCGGCCCATCTGCGAGGACGTGCATCATCGGGGCACGGAGGCGCTGATCGAGTTCGCGGAGAAGTTCGACGGCGTCACGCTGGAGCGGGTGAGGGTGCCCGCAGAGGCCCTCGGTGAGGCACTCGAGCAGCTCGCCCCGGAGGTCAGGGCTGCCCTCGAGGAGTCGATCCGGCGCGCCAGGATCGTCCACCGGGAGCAGCGTCGTACGTCGCACACCACCCAGGTCGTGCCCGGCGGGACCGTGACCGAGAAGTGGGTTCCGGTCGAGCGCGTCGGCCTGTATGCGCCCGGCGGCCGTTCCGTCTACCCCTCGTCCGTGATCATGAACGCCGTTCCCGCGCAGGAGGCCGGCGTCGGGTCCGTCGCGCTCGCCTCCCCGCCGCAGAAGGAGTTCGGCGGCCTGCCCCACCCGACGATCCTCGCCGCCTGTGCACTGCTCGGGGTGGACGAGGTGTACGCCGCGGGAGGCGCCCAGGCCGTTGCGATGTTCGCGTACGGAACCGAGGAGTGCGCCCCCGCGAACATGGTGACCGGCCCCGGCAACGTCTGGGTCGCCGCCGCGAAGCGCTACTTCACCGGCCGGATCGGCATCGACACCGAGGCGGGGCCGACCGAGATCGCCGTCCTCGCCGACGCCACCGCCGACCCGGCCCACGTCGCCGCCGACCTGATCAGCCAGGCCGAGCACGACCCGCTGGCCGCGGCCGTGCTCGTCACCGACTCCCCCGAGCTCGCCGATGCGGTGGAACGCGAGCTCGAACCGCAGATCGCCGCGACCAAGCACGTCGCGGACAGGATCGTCCCGGCGCTGACCGGCAAGCAGTCCGCGATCGTCCTCGTCGACGGCATCGAGGAGGGGCTGCGCGTCGTGGACGCCTACGGTGCGGAGCACCTGGAGATCCAGACCGCCGACGCCGCGGCCGTCGCGGGGCGGGTGCGCAACGCGGGCGCGATCTTCGTGGGCCCGTGGGCGCCGGTCTCCCTCGGTGACTACTGCGCGGGCTCCAACCACGTCCTGCCCACCGGCGGCTGCGCCTGCCACTCCTCCGGGCTCTCCGTCCAGTCCTTCCTGCGCGGCATCCACATCGTCGACTACACGCGCGACGCCCTCGCCGATGTCACCCACCACGTGGTGACGCTGGCGGAGGCCGAGGACCTCCCGGCACACGGTGCCGCGCTCAAGGCACGGTTCGGTTGGGGGGTGCCCGGCCGGTGAGCACGCGCGACATCGGGATCGACGACCTGCCGATCCGACAGGAGCTGCGGGGCAAGTCGCCCTACGGTGCACCTCAGCTCGACGTGCCAGTCCAGCTGAACACCAACGAGAACCCGTACCCACTGCCCGAGCCGCTCGTCGAGCGGATCGCCGAACGCGTACGGGACGCGGCGCGCGACCTCAACCGCTACCCCGACCGGGACGCGGTCGAGCTGCGCACCGCCCTCGCGGCGTACCTCACCCGCACCGGCGGGCACGCCGTCACCGTCGAGAACGTCTGGGCGGCGAACGGTTCCAACGAGGTCATCCAGCAGCTGCTGCAGACCTTCGGCGGGCCCGGTCGCTGCGCCATCGGCTTCGAGCCGTCGTACTCGATGCACGGTCTGATCTCCCGCGGCACGGGCACGAGCTGGATCTCCGGCCCGCGCCGCGACGACTTCACCATCGACGTGGCCGCCGCGAAGGAAGCGATCGCCGAGCACCGGCCCGACGTCGTCTTCATCACCTCCCCGAACAACCCCACCGGCACCGCCGTCGAAGCGGACACGGTCCTGGCGCTGTACGAGGCCGCGCAGGCCGCCAGGCCGTCACTGGTCGTGGTGGACGAGGCGTACGTCGAGTTCAGCCACCGGCCTTCGCTGCTGCCGCTGATCGAGGGCCGGCCGAACCTCGTCGTGTCCCGCACGATGTCCAAGGCGTTCGGCGCCGCGGGCCTCCGGCTCGGCTACCTCGCGGCGCACCGGGCGGTGGTGGACGCCGTCCAGCTCGTCCGGCTGCCCTACCACCTGTCCGCGATCACCCAGGCCACGGCGCTGGCCGCCCTGGAGCACACGGACACCTTGCTCGGATACGTCCAGCAGCTGAAGGACGAACGGGACCGGCTGGTCGCCGAGCTGCGCGCGACCGGTTACGAAGTGACCGAATCCGACGCGAACTTCGTCCAGTTCGGGCGCTTCGAGGACTCCCACACGGCGTGGCAGCAGATCCTCGACCGGGGCGTCCTGGTCCGTGACAACGGAGTGCCGGGCTGGCTGCGGGTCACCGCCGGCACCCCCGAAGAGAACGACGCGTTCCTCGACGCGGTCCGTGAGTTGAAGAAGGAGCAGAGCGCATGAGCCGCGTAGGACGCGTGGAACGCACCACGAAGGAGACGTCGGTCCTCGTCGAGATCAACCTCGACGGCACCGGACAGGTCGACGTGTCGACCGGGGTCGGCTTCTACGACCACATGCTCGACCAGCTCGGGCGCCACGGTCTGTTCGACCTCACCGTGAAGACCGACGGCGATCTGCACATCGACTCCCACCACACCATCGAGGACACCGCCCTCGCCCTCGGCGCGGCGTTCAAGCAGGCCCTCGGGGACAAGGTGGGCATCTACCGCTTCGGCAACTGCACCGTGCCGCTCGACGAGTCGCTGGCGCAGGTGACCGTGGACCTCTCGGGCCGCCCCTACCTCGTGCACACCGAGCCGGAGAACATGGCGCCCATGATCGGCGCCTACGACACGACGATGACCCGGCACATACTGGAGTCCTTCGTCGCCCAGGCGCAGGTCGCGCTGCACGTCCACGTCCCGTACGGCCGCAACGCCCACCACATCGTCGAGTGCCAGTTCAAGGCGCTCGCCCGGGCACTGCGCTACGCCTCGGAACGCGACCCGCGCGCCGCCGGGATCCTGCCGTCCACGAAGGGTGCCCTGTAACCGTGAACGGTCTGTCCACCATCCTCATCGTCCTCGGTCTCTTCCTCATCGGCGGTGTGATCTCCTTCGCCAAGCAGCAGATGCCGAAGGGCGTGATCGTGCTGCTCTCGGTCAGCGCGGCGTTGTGCCTGGTCGCCGGCGTCCTCCGGCTGGAGGTCTGGTCATGACCGACCGCAAGAGCGTGGTCGTCTTCGACTACGGCTTCGGCAACGTCCGTTCCGCCGAGCGCGCCCTCGCCCGCGTCGGTGCGGACGTCGAGATCACCCGCGACTTCGACAAGGCGATGAATGCCGACGGGCTGCTCGTTCCCGGCGTCGGCGCCTTCTCCGCCTGCATGACGGGGCTCCAGCGGGCCCGGGGCCATTGGATCATCGACCGCAGGTTGTCCGGCGGCCGTCCGGTGATGGGCATCTGCGTCGGCATGCAGATCCTCTTCGAACGCGGCATCGAGCACGGCGTGGAGACCGAGGGCCTGGACGAGTGGCCCGGCGTCGTCGCACCGCTGAAGGCGCCCGTCGTACCCCACATGGGCTGGAACACGGTGGAGGCGCCCGAGGACTCCGAGCTGTTCGCCGGTCTCGACGCCGGCGCCCGCTTCTACTTCGTGCACTCGTACGCCGTGCACGAGTGGGGCCTGGAAGTGACCAACCCGGCCATGCGCGCCCCGAAGGTCACCTGGGCGACGCACGGCGAACCCTTCGTGGCTGCCGTGGAGAACGGCGTCCTGTGGGCCACCCAGTTCCACCCCGAGAAGTCCGGCGATGCCGGCGCGCAGCTCCTCACCAACTGGATCGAGACCCTCTGATCATGGCTCAGAAGCTTGAACTCCTCCCCGCCGTCGACGTCCGCGACGGGCAGGCCGTCCGGCTCGTGCACGGTGAGTCCGGTACGGAGACCTCCTACGGCTCCCCGCTGGAGGCGGCCCTCGCCTGGCAGCGCGCGGGCGCCGAGTGGCTCCACCTGGTCGACCTCGACGCCGCGTTCGGCACCGGCGACAACAGGGAGCTGGTGCGCGAGGTCACCCGGGCCATGGACATCAAGGTGGAGCTGTCCGGAGGGATCCGCGACGACGCCACCCTCGCCGCCGCCCTCGCCACCGGCTGCACCCGGGTCAACCTCGGCACCGCCGCGCTGGAGACACCCGAGTGGGTCGCCAAGGTCATCGCCGAGCACGGCGACAAGATCGCGGTGGGGCTCGACGTCCGCGGCACGACCCTGCGCGGTCGCGGCTGGACCCGTGACGGCGGCGACCTCTACGAGACGCTGGCGCGGCTGGACTCCGAGGGCTGTGCACGGTACGTCGTCACCGACATCGCCAAGGACGGCACGCTCCAGGGGCCCAACCTGGAGCTGCTGCGCAACGTGTGCGCCGCCACCGACAAGCCGGTCGTCGCCTCCGGCGGCGTCTCGTCGCTCGACGACCTGCGAGCCCTCGCGGGTCTGGTGCCGCAGGGCGTGGAGGGCGCCATCGTCGGAAAGGCGCTGTACGCCGAGGCCTTCACCCTCGAAGAGGCACTGGAAGCGGTGTCGCTGTGAGCGGCCTCGTCCGTCGCGTCGTGTCAGGGGGGCCGTGGGCGGAGTCCTTCGGGTACTCCCGTGCGGTCGAGCTGCCGAACGGCCTCGTGCTGGTCTCCGGCTGTACGTCGGTGATCGACGGCGCGGTCGTGGACGGAGGCCCGTACGACCAGGCCGTGAACGCCTTCAACGTCGCCCTCGGCGCCCTGAAGGAACTGGGCCTCGGCAGTGAGCACGTCGTGCGTACCCGCATGTACCTCACCCACGCCCGGGACGTCGACGAAGTGGGCCGCGCCCACAAGGACCTCTTCGGAACGGTCCGCCCCGCCGCATCGATGCTCATCGTCTCCGGCTTCGTCGACCCGCGCCTGGTCGTGGAGGTCGAGGTCGAGGCGTACCGGCCCGCCGGAGAAGAGGGAGGAAGGGCATGACCCTCGCCGTCCGAGTCATCCCCTGCCTGGACGTGGACAACGGCAGGGTGGTCAAGGGAGTCAACTTCCAGAACCTGCGGGACGCGGGGGACCCGGTCGAGATGGCCAAGCTGTACGACGCCGAGGGCGCCGACGAGCTGACATTCCTCGACATCACGGCGTCGTCCGGCAACCGGGAGACGACGTACGACGTGGTGCGCCGCACCGCCGAGCAGGTCTTCATCCCGCTGACCGTGGGCGGCGGCGTCCGCTCGGCGGACGACGTCGACAAGCTGCTGCGGGCAGGTGCCGACAAGGTCGGTGTGAACACCGCGGCCATCGCCCGGCCCGAGCTGATCCGGGAGATTGCCGAGCGCTTCGGCCGACAGGTCCTGGTGCTCTCCGTCGACGCCCGGCGCACCCCGGACGGCACCACCACACCGTCCGGCTACGAGGTCACCACGCACGGTGGCCGTCGGGGCACGGGCATCGACGCGGTCGAATGGGCCCACCGTGCCGCCGAATTGGGCGCGGGTGAGATCCTGCTCAACTCGATGGACGCGGACGGCACGAAAGACGGGTACGACACGGAGATGATCGCTGCCGTTCGCACGTACGTGACGGTTCCGGTGATCGCTTCCGGCGGTGCGGGCAAGCTCGCAGACTTCCCCCCGGCGATCGCAGCAGGTGCCGACGCGGTGCTGGCGGCATCGGTCTTCCACTTCGGTGACCTGAGGATCTCCGAGGTCAAGGAGACGCTCCGGTCCTCGGGGCACCCCGTCCGCTGAGCGCTTCCGTCCACCCTCCGGGCCGGCCGTCCGGAGGGCGGGGGCGTCGTACCGTTCGCCGGGCGCCGCCCGGGCTCTGCCCGCATGGTGCGGTGCTGTCGCCCGCGGCCTTCGCACCCAGCCCGACCCCGGCGCGGTCGGGCTCGGCTGTGGCACAAGACGTTTCCCGTCACGGTGTGCCAGGAGAACACGGCGGCCGAGCACTTCAGGCCCGGCGTGCTCGTGGCCAACGGCTGGATCCTGATGGATCCCCCGTTCTCCGGGGACGCGGCCGTCCAGGCCCACCTCCGCGCCGAGCGGCCGGCCCGACGCCGCCGTGACGACGGAAGGGGAGGGCACCCCGCAGGGCAACTCCGCGCAGACGATCACGAACCGGATCGCCGGGGTGCCCGCTCCGGCGTACGCGCCCCCGGCGGTGCGGAGCGCAGCGGCGTCCCCGGGCGACCGGTCGAGGGACCGGCGGGGCCGCTCCAGCCCTCGACCGGCGCGCCCCTTCGCCCCCACAGCCGCTAGAGCCCGCTCATCCCCAGCTGCGCCGTGCCCACCCGGGCGATCGCGTCCTTGTCGCCCTCCAACTCCACCTCGGCCGCGTCCTGCCGACCGAAGGCGAACATGGTCAGCTCACCCGGCTCCCCGGTCACCGTCACCACCGGCACACCGCGGTGCGCCACCACCGTCCGCCCGTCCGGGCGGCGCAGGACCACGCCCACCGGCGACTTGCGCCCCAGCAACCGGGCCGCCCGCTCCAACCGGGTCCACAGCGCATCCGCGAACACCGGGTCAGGCTCACGGGGCGACCAGTCCGGCTGGGCGCGGCGCACGTCCTCGGCATGGACGTAGAACTCGACGGTGTTCGCCCCCTCGTCCACCGGCTTGATCGCATAGGGCGAAAGCCTCGGCGGACCGGTGCGGATCAGCTGTACCAGCTCCGCGTACGGTTTGGCGGCGAACTCGGCCTGCACCCGCTCCAGCCTGCCCTTCAGAAGGCCGACGACGATCCCGGCGGCCGCGTCCGGGCGGCGCTCGCGCACCACCACGTGCGCGGCCAGATCGCGGGTGGTCCACCCCTCGCACAGGGTGGGTGCCTCGGGGCCCGCGGCCTCCAGGAGGTCGGCGAGCAGGAGTCGTTCACGCTTGGCATGGGTCGACATGCCGGTCAGCCTACGGCTGCCGACGGTCGTCCGCCCACCGGACCTACCCCCGAGCCGCCCCGCGAACGCGGCACAATGGCGGGATGAGCAGCATGCCCAGCGCACTCGACCCCGCCATCGCCGACCGCCTCAAGCGCAGCACCGACGGCCTGGTTCCGGCCATTGCACAGCAGTACGACACCGGTGAGGTGCTCATGCTCGGGTGGATGGATGACGAGGCGCTGCACCGCACCCTGACGACGGGGCGTGCCACGTACTGGTCCCGCAGCCGTCGGGAGTACTGGGTCAAGGGCGACACGTCCGGCCACGTCCAGCACGTCAAGTCGGTCGCGCTCGACTGCGACGCCGACACCGTGCTCGTCAAGGTCGACCAGATCGGCTCCGCCTGCCACACCGGCGACCGCACCTGCTTCGACGCCGACGTGCTCCCGCTCGGCCAGTAGGGTCGTACGCCATGGACCTCGAGACCTTCCGCAAGCTGGCGGCCGACCGCCGCGTCATCCCCGTCAGCCGCCGACTCCTCGCGGACGGTGACACGCCGGTCGGCCTCTACCGCAAGCTCGCGGGGGAGCGGCCCGGCACCTTCCTCCTCGAATCCGCGGAGAACGGCCGGTCCTGGTCCCGCTACTCCTTCATCGGTGTGCGGTCCGCCGCGACCCTCACCGTGCGCGACGGCCAGGCCCACTGGCTCGGCACACCGCCCGTCGGCGTCCCGACCGACGGCGATCCGCTCACGGCCCTGCGCGCCACCGTCGAGGCCCTGCACACTCCCCCTATGCCTGGCGGCATGGGAGGTGCCCCCACCCCTATGCCTGGCGGCATGGGAGGTGCCCCCACCCCTGTGCCTGGCGGCATGGGAGGTGCCCCCACCCCTGTGCCTGGCGGCATGGGAGGTGCCCCCACGCGCGACCTGGCCCCCGGCATGCCGCCCTTCACCGGGGGCATGGTCGGGTACCTCGGCTACGACATCGTCCGTCGGCTGGAGAAGATCGGCGACCACGGCCGCGACGACCTGCGGCTGCCCGAGCTGACCATGCTCCTCACCTCGGACCTCGCCGTACTCGACCACTGGGACGGCAGCGTCCTGCTGATCGCCAACGCCATCAACCACAACGACCTCGACACCGGTGTCGACGAGGCCTACGCGGACGCGGTCTCCCGCCTCGACGCCATGGAGGCCGACCTGGCACGGCCCGTCGACTACCGGCCGCACGCCCTGCCGGCGTCCGAGCTGCCCCCGTACACGGCCCTGTGGGGCGGCGAACAGTTCCGGACGGCCGTGGAGGACGTCAAGGAGCGCATCCGGGCGGGCGAGGCATTCCAGGTGGTCCCGTCCCAGCGCTTCGAGACCCCGTGCGAGGCGAGCGCGCTCGACGTCTACCGCGTACTCCGCGCCACCAACCCCAGCCCGTACATGTACCTGCTGCGCTTCCCGCACGAGGACGGCGACTTCGACGTCGTCGGCTCGAGCCCGGAGGCACTGGTCAAGGTCGAGGACGGCCGGGCCATGGTGCACCCCATCGCGGGGACGCGTCCCCGCGGAGCCACGCCGCAGGAGGACCAGGCCCTCGCCGACGAACTGCTCGCCGACGCCAAGGAGCGCGCCGAACACCTCATGCTCGTCGACCTCGGGCGCAACGACCTGGGCCGCGTCTGCGAGCCGGGTTCGGTCGAAGTGGTCGATTTCATGTCCATCGAGCGCTACTCGCACGTGATGCACATCGTTTCCACCGTCACCGGCAGGGTCGCCGAGGGGCGCAGCGCCTTCGACGTACTCACCGCCTGCTTCCCGGCGGGCACGCTGTCCGGCGCCCCGAAGCCCCGTGCGATGCAGATCATCGAGGAGTTGGAACCCTCCCGCCGCGGCCTGTACGGCGGCTGCGTCGGCTACCTCGATTTCGCGGGCGACTCCGACACGGCGATCGCCATCCGCACCGCCCTGCTGCGGGACGGCACCGCCTACGTGCAGGCAGGTGCGGGCATCGTCGCCGACTCCGACCCGGTCGCCGAGGACACGGAATGCCGCAACAAGGCGGCCGCGGTGCTGCGCGCGGTCCACACCGCGAACCGGCTGAACGGGAACGGAACGCGTAAGGGATAGTGGGGGACGTGACTGCCGTACCCGTACCCCAGACGAGTACCGAGAACCGAGAGGCCGCCCCGCCCGCGACGACCGGCGCGGGCAGTCGGCGCAGCCTCGCCGCCGCCCTGTTCCTGGGCGCCGTCGGCGCCGCCGTCGTGCTGCTCGCCTCGGGACAGACATGGGCCTCGGGCACGGCCGAGGTCGGCGGCGGCAGCGTGCCGTTGGACGCCGGCGGCCGGGACGTGACCGGGGTCCCGGCCGCCCTCGCCGTCGTCGGCCTGGCGGCCCTTGTCGCCGTCTTCGCCGTGCGCAGGACCGGCCGGATGTTGGTGTCCGCGCTGCTCGCACTGGCGGGTGCGGGTGTGGCGGCCGCTGCGTTCCTGGGCGCGTCCGACAGTGCGGCGCTCGACGAGAGGGCCCGCACGACCACGGGAGACGCCGCCGCGTCGATCCACGCACTGACGCACACCGCCTGGCCGTACGCCGCTGCCGCCGGGGGACTGCTGATCCTGCTCGCGGGCCTGCTGGCGCTCCGCTTCGGAGGGTCCTGGCCGACCATGTCCGGCCGCTACGAACGCGATGCCGTCGCCCGTCCGCGCAAGGCCCGTGCCGCTGCCGACCCCGACCGCCCCGAGGAGCTGTGGAAGGCCCTCGACCGCGGTGAGGACCCCACCGGCGATCAGTGACGACCCCCACGTCCGGAACGCCCCGCACGTACGGGACAATGGAGCGGAGCGTCCGACTCACCCCACAGCGCAACACCAGCGAGGAGCAATTCATGGCGGGCAGCAGCCACGGACACGGACACACCCCGGCCGCCTGGACGGGTGTCATCATCTCCTTCATCGGCTTCTGCGTCGCAGGAGTGTTCATGGTGGCGGCCAACCCGCTCGGCTTCTGGGCCGGAGTCGGCGTCACCCTGCTCGGTGCCGTCGTCGGCGGTGCGATGAAGGCCGCCGGTCTCGGCCAGAAGGAGTCGGTCATCCACCTCCCGGCCCGTGCCCAGGCAGCGCCCGCCGAGGCCACTGCGACCTCCTGACCCGATCAGGCGCTCCGTACGAGGCGCGGCCCGGCGAGCCCGGGCTGCGCCTCTCCGCATGATCGGCGACAATCGCGAGGTGGATGTCATGCCCGCTGCCAGTCCTGCTCCGGGGCTACCCCCGGTGCCCGCCCCCGTACCGCTCCTGCGCCGGCTGGCCCCGCCGCTGGCCACACTGGCCGGTGTGGCCGCGGCCTTCGCCTACGTCGGCACGATCGACCCGAACGAGCCGGGCCACTACCCGGTCTGCCCGCTGTTGCGGCTCACCGGGCTCTACTGCCCAGGCTGCGGTGGGCTGCGCAGTGCGCACGCGGTCGTCCACGGAGACCTGGCCGTAGCATTCGGCGCGAACGCCCTCGCGGTCATCGGCTACGGGGTCTTCGCCGTCCTGTGGACCCTCTGGCTGGTCAGAGCGGCCAAGGGCCGGACCCTGCGGATCGAGCCCGGGCCGCGCTCGTGGTGGGCCTTCGGAGGGCTCCTGCTGGTCTTCACGGTCGTCCGGAACCTGCCGTTCGGTTCGCTGCTCGCCCCCTGACGACGGGGAGAAATCCCAGCTGGTGGGATGGTCGTCAACCGGATGTGAGCCCATCGCCCGAGGCCGGATACCATCGAGATAGCTGACAGTGATCCATCATCAACCTCCCGGAAGGGGGCCGCTCGCGTGAGTGTGCTCGACGAGATCATCGAAGGCGTGCGCGCCGACCTCGCAGAGCGGCAGGCGCGGGTCAGCCTCGACGAGCTCAAGGAGCGTGCCGCCAAGGCGCCCCAGGCCAAGGACGGCGTGGCCGCACTGCGCGGCGACGGCGTCAAGGTCATCTGCGAAGTGAAGCGCTCCAGCCCGTCCAAGGGCGCGCTCGCCGCCATCGCCGACCCGGCCGGACTCGCCGCCGACTACGAAGCCGGTGGTGCGGCCGTCATCTCCGTCCTCACCGAGCAGCGCCGTTTCGGCGGCTCGCTCGCGGACCTGGAAGCCGTGCGCGCCCGGGTGGACATCCCGGTGCTCCGCAAGGACTTCATCGTCACTTCGTACCAGCTGTGGGAGGCCAGGGCGTACGGCGCCGACCTCGCCCTGCTGATCGTCGCGGCGCTCGACCAGGAGGCCCTGGTCTCACTGATCGAGCGTGCCGAGTCGATCGGGCTCACCCCGCTGGTCGAGGTCCACGACGAGGACGAGGCCGAGCGTGCCGTTGCCGCCGGTGCCAAGGTCATCGGCGTGAACGCGCGCAACCTCAAGGACCTCAAGGTCGACCGCTCCACGTTCGAGCGGGTCGCACCGGAGATCCCCGCAGGCGTCGTCAAGGTGGCCGAGTCCGGTGTCCGGGGCCCGCACGACCTGATCGCGTACGCCAACGAAGGCGCCGACGCGGTCCTGGTCGGCGAGTCCCTGGTCACCGGCCGCGACCCGAAGGCCGCCGTCGCGGACCTCGTCGCCGCCGGTGCCCACCCCGCCCTGCGGCACGGGAGGGACTGACCTCCCGTGACCGCCGTCATCAGCCGCGTCCCGTCCGCCCGGTCCCGGGGCCTCTGCCCGGCCGGTGCGGAGGCGTGCGTGCCGCACGCCCCGCTGGCGCGCGGCTGCCGCCCCCGCGGTTGCCGCGCCCCGGCCAGGCGGGTGCACGGACGGCGTGTCCGCTATGTCATCGGGGACGAGCCCGGTCAGGTCAACGGCATGCGATGGCGCCGCTGAGCGCAGCGCTCAGCGACCGCACATCCCTCTCACTTCTTCCTGCTCCGGCAGCCCAAGAGGAGTTCCGGCATGCCCAGCGAATACTTCATTCCCGACGCCGAAGGTCCGGTCCCGAACGCGGCCGGCTACTTCGGTGACTTCGGCGGCAAGTTCATCCCCGAGGCGCTCGTCGCCGCGGTCGACGAGGTGGCCGTCGAGTACGACAAGGCCAAGGCGGACCCGGTCTTCGCCGCCGAGCTCGATGACCTGCTCGTCCACTACACCGGTCGGCCCAGCGCCCTGACCGAGGTGCCCCGCTTCGCCGAACACGCAGGCGGCGCCCGGATCTTCCTCAAGCGGGAAGATCTCAACCACACCGGCTCCCACAAGATCAACAATGTCCTGGGCCAGGCGCTCCTCACCAAGCGCATGGGCAAGACCAGGGTCATCGCCGAGACCGGCGCCGGGCAGCACGGCGTCGCCACCGCGACCGCGTGCGCACTCTTCGGCCTCGACTGCACCATCTACATGGGGGAGATCGACACCCAGCGCCAGGCGCTCAACGTCGCCCGGATGCGGATGCTCGGCGCCGAGGTCATCCCCGTGAAGTCCGGCAGTCGCACGCTGAAGGACGCCATCAACGAGGCGTTCCGTGACTGGGTCGCCAACGTGGACCACACCCACTACCTGTTCGGTACGGTGGCGGGCCCGCATCCCTTCCCGGCCATGGTCCGGGACTTCCACCGGGTCATCGGCGTCGAGGCCCGCCGCCAGGTCCTGGAGCGCGCCGGCCGGCTCCCGGACGCGGCGGTCGCCTGTGTGGGCGGCGGCTCCAACGCCATCGGGCTGTTCCACGCGTTCATCCCGGACGCCGGTGTTCGGCTCGTCGGCTGCGAGCCGGGCGGCCACGGGGTCGAGACCGGGGAGCACGCGGCCACGCTCACGATGGGGGAGCCGGGCGTCCTGCACGGCTCGCGCAGCTACGTCCTCCAGGACGACGAGGGCCAGATCACCGAGCCGTACTCGATCTCGGCCGGGCTCGACTACCCGGGCATCGGTCCCGAGCACTCGTACCTCAAGGACAGCGGGCGGGGCGAGTACCGGGCCGTGACCGACGACGCGGCCATGCAGGCGCTGCGGCTGCTCTCCCGCACCGAGGGCATCATCCCGGCCATCGAGTCCGCGCACGCGCTGGCGGGCGCGCTGGAGATCGGCAGGGAGCTGGGCGAGGACGGGCTGATCGTGGTCAACCTTTCCGGCAGGGGCGACAAGGACATGGACACGGCAGCCCGCTACTTCGGGCTGTACGACACGGACGGTGCCGTCGAGGCGGACGCGGCGGGCGAGGTCGCCGAGATCGAGGGGGACGCCAAGTGAGCGGGAACATCCAACTGCTGAGCGACACCCTGGCACAGGCGAAGTCCGAGAACCGGGCGGCGCTCATCGCCTACCTCCCGGCGGGCTTCCCGACCGTCGACGGCGGCATCGAGGCGATCGAGGCCGTCTTCGACGGCGGCGCCGACGTCGTCGAGGTCGGCCTGCCGCACAGCGACCCCGTCCTCGACGGGCCGGTCATCCAGACCGCGGACGACATCGCCCTGCGGGGCGGAGTGAAGATCGCGGACGTCATGCGCACGGTCCGCGAGGCCCATGCCGCGACCGGGAAGCCGGTGCTCGTGATGACCTACTGGAACCCGATCGACCGCTACGGCATCGAGCGGTTCACCGCCGAGCTCGCCGAGGCGGGCGGCGCCGGCTGCATCCTGCCCGACCTGCCCGTCGAGGAGTCCGCGGCCTGGCGCGAGCACGCCGGCAAGCACGGTCTCGCGACCGTGTTCGTCGTCGCCCCGAGCAGTCGGGACGAGCGGCTGGCGAAGATCACGGCGGTGGGCTCGGGATTCGTCTACGCCGCATCCCTCATGGGGGTCACCGGGACCCGCGAGTCGGTCGGCGCACAGGCGCAGGACCTGGTGCGGCGCACCAGCGCCACCACGGACCTCCCGGTCTGCGTGGGCCTCGGCGTGTCCAATGCGGAGCAGGCGACCGAGGTCGCGGGCTTCGCCGACGGCGTGATCGTCGGCTCCGCCTTCGTCAAGCGGTTGCTCGACGCGGACGACCACGCGGCCGGGATCGCGGCGGTCCGGGCACTGGCGGGCGAGCTCGCCGAAGGCGTCCGCAAGCGCTGACGGAGTTCGCCACGGACCCGTGATCCCCCGTACGGGTGGACCTCGGACCGGGGAGGCGCATACGTGCCTCCCCGGTTCGTTGCTGTGGGCGTGAGCGACAACAACCGTGACGGAAAGCGGACCGCCCGAGAGCGGCTCCTGCAGGAACGTGAGCAGCAGAAGGCGCGGGAGAAGCGGCGGAGATCGCTGATCGTGGCCGCGGCCGTGGTCGGCGTGCTGGGCCTGGCCGCGGTCGCCGGCGTGATCGCGGCGAACACCGGCAAGAAGGGGGAGGGGTCCGCTTCGGGGCCGGTCGTCGCCCCCAGCGGTGCCCTGGGGAAGGACGCACTCGCGATTCCGGTGGGGGCCTCCGACGCCCCCGCCACGCTCACGGTCTGGGAGGACTTCCGCTGCCCTGCGTGCGCCGCGTTCGAGAACGGGCTCAGGGACACGATCCACGACCTGACCGCCTCCGGGCAGCTGAAGGTCAAGTACCACCTGGCGTCGCTCATCGACGGCAACATGGGCGGCTCCGGCTCCCACAAGGCGGCCAACGCGGCCGCCTGCGCCCAGGACGCCGGGAAGTTCCCCGAGTACCACGACGTGCTTTACCAGAACCAGCCGCCGGAGACGCAGGACGCCTTCTCCGACAACGGCAAGCTGCTCGAACTGGCGCGCAAGGTGCCGGGCCTCGTGACGCCGGCGTTCACCGCGTGCGTGGAGGAGGGCAAGCACGACGCGTGGGTCCAGAAGTCTGCCGACGCCTTCACGGCCGGGGACTTCCACGGCACGCCCACCGTGCTGCTCAACGGCGAATCGATCTTCCCGCAGAAGGGCAGTGAGCAGATCTCCGCGGAGAACCTGAAGAAGTGGGTCGCCGAGGCGAACGCGGGCAAGAAGCGGGGCACGGCGCAGCCCAGCCCAACGGGGTCCTGAGCCCCTGCTCCGCCGCTGTCGACCCGGCCAATGGGCTTGATTTTCCGCGGCTCGTTATGCAGACGTTGCCCTGCCGGTTGCCGTCCGCCCGGCCCGGCACGGTAGCGTCGGATCTGCCATGGACCTTGCCTACATTCCCAGCCCGTCGACCGGAGTCCTCCACCTCGGACCGCTCCCGCTGCGCGGCTACGCCTTCTGCATCATCATCGGCGTCTTCGTCGCCGTCTGGTACGGCAACAAGCGTTGGGTCGCCCGCGGCGGCAGAACCGGCACGGTAGCCGACATCGCCGTCTGGGCCGTGCCCTTCGGCCTCGTCGGCGGCCGTCTGTACCACGTGATCACCGACTACCAGCTGTACTTCAGCGAAGGTGAGAACTGGGTCGACGCGTTCAAGGTCTGGGAGGGCGGACTCGGCATCTGGGGCGCGATCGCGCTCGGTGCGGTCGGCGCCTGGATCGGCTGCCGCCGACGGGGCATCCCGCTGCCCGCGTACGCCGACGCACTCGCTCCGGGGATCGCGTTCGCGCAGGCCATCGGACGCTGGGGCAACTGGTTCAACCAGGAGCTGTACGGCAAGCCGACGGACCTGCCCTGGGCCCTCAAGATCTCCGAGGGCGTGAACCGCGAGCCCGGCCTGTACCACCCCACGTTCCTGTACGAGTCGCTGTGGTGCGTCGGCGTCGCCCTGCTCGTCATCTGGGCCGACCGGCGCTTCAAGCTCGGGCACGGCCGGGCGTTCGCGCTGTACGTCGCGGCGTACTGCGCGGGCCGTGCCTGGATCGAGTACATGCGGGTCGACGAGGCGCACCACGTCCTGGGTCTCCGCCTGAACGTGTGGACGGCGCTCATCGTCTTCGCCCTGGCCGTCACCTACATCGTGATCTCCGCGAGGATCCGGCCGGGCCGCGAGGAGGTCGTCGAGCCGGCGGCCGTGGAGCAGCAGAAGGCCGACGGCGACGCGAAGGGGGACGAGGAGGCCGCCGCGACGGATGCCGAAGCCGCGGACGCGGTGGCGGACCCGCCGCAGGCCCCGGAGAAGGACCCCGGGACGGCGACCGGGGGCGATGCCGACACCGATGCCGTGTCCGCGTCGGTGTCCGTGGAGAAGGGCGAGGGTGCCCCGGCGGGGCCGGAGTCGTCGAACAAGAGCTGACCCGAGAGGTCCACCCACCCGAGGGCCGCACCGGCCGCAGCAGCCGGTGCGGCCCTCAGGGCTTTCCCGTCCCTCCGCACCGGAGCAGCGCCCGGGACGCGCCGCCCTTCCCGCCTTGGCGGGCCGCGGCACGGGAGCGCGAGGACGGCCACCGGTACGCCGCAGGTCCCGGTGGCCGTCCGCCACCCCCCGCCTCACGGGTCGCCCCGACTCGCGAGGGCCAGCGTGCGGTGCGCTGCCGCCACCACGGCGGCGTCGACGAAACGGCCATCGGGCAGGGCCAGCGCCCCCGCCTCCGTTGCCGCCGCCTTGATGACCTCCTCCGCCGCCTCCACCTCTTCCGGGCCCGGCAGGTACGCCCGTTCGATGACCGGCAGCTGCCGCGGGTGGATCGCCGCACGTCCCAGGAAGCCGAGGGCACGGCCGTGGGAGCACGAGGCCGCGAGACCGTCCAGGTCACGGATGTCCGGGTACACCGACTGCGCCGGCGGGGCGAGCCCCGCCGCGCGCGCCGCGACCACGATGCGGCTGCGCGGCCAGTCGAGCCCGGTGTCGTTCCGCACGCCCAGGTCGACCCGGAGGTCCGCCTCGCCGAGCGCGATGCCGCGCACCGCCGGGTCGGTGGCGATGGCGTACGCGTGCTCGACGCCCCCGGCGGACTCGAGCAGCGCGTACAGCTCCGTCCCAGGTGCCAGCTCCGCCGGACCCTTGATGTCGCCGGCGTGCGTCACCTTGGGGATGCGGAGCGCCGACAGGCCCGGGAGGGGGGCCAGCACGGTGATGTCCTGCTCCGCCTGGATGCGGACGTGCACCGGTACGGGCTGGGGGGAGGCGAGGAGTTCCGCGGTCGCCTCGAGCGCGTACGCCTTGCGATGCGGCGCGACGGCGTCCTCGAGGTCGACGATCACGATGTCCGCTCCGGAGAGCAGCGCCTTCTGTACGACCTCGGGCCGGTCACCGGGGGCGTAGAGCCAGGTGAGAGGGAAGCGCGGGGGAGCGAGCGCCGGCGAGGTCACAGCGCGCCTTCGCGGCGCAGGACGGCGATGCGCTCCGGAGGGAGGCCGAGCTCGGTGAGGACGTCGTCCGTGTCCGCACCGTGCGGCCGACCGGCCCAGCGGATCCCGCCGGGAGTCTCGGAGAGGCGGAAGAGGACGTTCTGCATGCGGAGGGGGCCGAGGTCGGGGTCGGGGACTTCGGTGACGCTGTCGAGAGCGCGGTACTGGGGGTCGTCCATGACGTCGCGCACGTCGTAGACGGCGGCGACCGCGGCCTCCGCCTTGTCGAACGCGGCGAGGACTTCGTCGCGGCTGTGGCGGCCGATCCAAGCACCCACCGCCTCGTCGAGCTCGTCGGCGTGGTCGGCCCGTCCGCTGCCCGTCGCGAACCACGGCTCGCGGGTCAGCTCGGGTCGTCCCACCAGGTGCATGACGCGTTCGGCGACGGACTGCGCGGAGGTGGAGACCGCGAGCCAGGAGCCGTCGGCCGCCCGGTAGGTGTTGCGCGGCGCGTTGTTGCCCGACCGGTTGCCGGTGCGCGGCTGGACGTAGCCGAGCTGGTCGTACCAGATCGGTTGTGGACCGAGGACGGTGAGGATCGGCTCGATGATGGCCATGTCCACGACCTGCCCGCGACCGGTGGCGGCGCGTGCGGTCAGTGCGGTCATGACGGCGTAGGAGGTGGCGAGTGCCGCGATCGAGTCGGCCAGGCCGAAGGGTGGCAGCGTGGGCGGACCGCCGGGCTCGCCGGTGATGGCGGCGAACCCGCTCATCGCCTCGGCGAGGGTCCCGAAGCCGGGGCGGTGGCAGTACGGGCCGAACTGGCCGAAGCCGGTGACCCTGGCCAGCACGATGCGGGGGTTGACCTGGCGGAGTTCCTCCCAGCCGAGCCGCCACCTCTCCAGCGTGCCGGGCCTGAAGTTCTCGATGACGACGTCGGCCGTGGCGGCGAGCCGGAGCATCGTCTCGCGGCCGCCCGGAGTGGACAGGTCCAGGGTGATGGTGCGCTTGTTGCGCCCGAGCAGCTTCCACCACAGGCCGACCCCGTCCTTGGACGGTCCGTGGCCGCGCGACGGGTCGGGTCTGCCGGGGTGTTCGACCTTGATGACGTCGGCGCCGAAGTCGCCGAGCATCGTCGCGGCGAGCGGGCCGGCGAAGAGGGTGGCGAGGTCGAGGACGCGCAGCCCGCAGAGCGGGCCTTCTCCGGGGGGAGGCGTCGTGGACGGCCCCGTGGGGGGACGGGAGGAGGGGGTGTCTCCAGCGGGCGCCGGGCCGGCTCCGGCGGGCCTGCTGGGGGCGCCGCCGTCGGCGTCGGGGTCGTGCATGGGGGCTCCTTGCGAGGCTCCTGCGGTGGCTGCTCGTACGCGTGCGACAGGGCGGTCGGTCACGGGCCGGCCGGGGTGGTCTCCGGTCCCGCGTCGATCTCCGCGCGGTACGGCATGGCGGAGGAGGCCCCCGGGCGCTGGACGGAGAGCGCCGCCGCCGCGGAGGCCCAGGCCAGCGCGGCGGTCATCGGTCTGCCTTCGACGACCGCCACCGCGAGGGCACCGACGAAGGTGTCCCCCGCGCCGGTCGTGTCGACGGCGCGGACCCGTGGCGCGGGGGTCGTGACGGGCTCGGCGTCGCGGGCGGCGTACAGGCTGCCCGCGGCCCCGAGGGTGATCACCACCTCCGGCACCTGGCGGAGCAGCGCCTCGGCGGCGGCGTGCGGGTCGGCGGTGCCGGCGAGCACGGCGGCCTCGTGCTCGTTGGGGACCAACAGATCGGTGGCGGCGAGCAGTTCCCGGGGCAGTGGCTGGGCGGGGGCCGGGGTCAGGACGGTCCGCACGCCGTGGCGGCGGGCGGCTTCCGCCCCGGCGAGCACGCCGCTCAGGGGGAGTTCGAGCTGCAGGAGGAGCGCGTCGGCGGTGGCGATGAGGGTCTCGTCGCCGGGGGTCAGATGGTCGACGGTGCCGTTCGCACCGGGAATCACGACGATCGCGTTGTGCCCTTCGTCGTCCACGACGATGTGCGCCGTGCCCGAAGGGCCTTCGACGGTGCGCAACAGGTCGATGTCCACCGCGGAGTGGTCGAGCACCTCCCGGAGGCGTGCGCCGAAGTCGTCCGCGCCGACGGCACCGATCATCGCGACGTCACCGCCGGCCCGCGCCGCGGCGATCGCCTGGTTGGCGCCCTTGCCCCCCGGGACCGTGCGGAACTCGCGTCCCGTCACCGTCTCCCCGCGCTGCGGGGCCCGCGCGACGTAGACGACGAGGTCCATGTTCGTACTGCCGAGCACGACGATGCCGGTCATGGGCGTGGATCCTCCGGAAGGGCGACGTGGGCGTGGGTGATGCGGGCGAGGGCGTCGAAGCCGATGCCGTCGAACGGGCCGACGGTGCTGGCGAGGCGGTTCCTCAGCGGGGCGGTCCACCGCGTGGGCAACCGGTCCGGGTGTCCGGCGAGCAGCCCGGTGAGCGAACCGGCCGTGGCGCCGTTGGAGTCGGTGTCCCAGCCGCCCGACACCGCCCGGCAGATCGACCCGGAGAAGTCCCCGTCCGCGTGGGTGAGGGCGGCGGCGAGGAGCGCTGCGTTGGGCACGCAGTGGACCCAGTGGTACGACCCGTAGACGGCGTGCAGCCGGTCCACGACGGTGTCGAAGTCGGCGTGCGCGGTGGCGGTGGCGATCCCCGTCGTCACGGCGTGGGCCAACCGGGACTGCGGCGGCACGACCCGCAGCCCGGTGCGCAGGCACTGGTGTACGTCGGCCCTGCCGCCCGCGGCGTCGGCGAGTGCGGCGGCGACGAACATGGCCGCGTAGACGCCGTTCGAGGTATGGGTCAGGACCGCGTCCCGGTGTGCCTGTCCGGCTGCGGCTGCCGGGTCGCCGGGGTGCGTCCAGCCGTGGACGTCGGCGCGGATCGCGGCGCCGATCCACTCGCGGAACGGGTTGTGGCGGGTGGCCGTCAACGGTGGTTCCAGACCGGCCAGGAGGTTTCGGTAGGCGAGGCGCTCGGCGGTGAAGGTACGGCCGGCCGGGAGCTCGTCGAGCCAGAGCCGGGCGACGTCGGCGGTGCGGAAGGTCGGGCCGTGCCTCTGTAGGAGCAGCAGGGTGAGGAGCGGGTAGTCGAGGTCGTCGTCCTCGGGCATGCCGTCGATGTTCTCGGCGAGGGAAGTGGCCGCGGAGCGGCGGTTCCACGGGTGGGCGCGGAGCAGCGCGTCCGGGACACCGTTCGCGGTGAACCAGCCGGTGAGCGGCCAGTTGCCCGCGGCGCGGGCGAGACGCCGGATGGCGTGCAACGGCAACTTCTCCACCGGCTTGCCGAGCAGGCATCCTGCGGCCCTGCCGAGCCAGGCGGCGTGCAGGCGGTGCAGGAGGGGGTCGTCGGAGGTCGGCGTGGAGCGAGCGCCGTGCACCGTGCCCGTGCGCGTGTCCCCCGTGTCATTGACCCCTGCTACTGCGGTGCCCTGGCGGCCCCGCGTCGCCGGGGCCGGGGGAACCGGAGGACCGCCCGGGCGGCGCCCGCCCGTACCGTCCCGCGGTGCCGGGTTCGGGGGCGTTGCGTCCGGCCTTCCGCCGGCCGACCCGGTGGCCGGATCGGGCCAGTGGGGGCAGGCTTCGCGGATCCGTGCCAGTGACGTGGGCTCCCGGGCGGTCAAGGGGCTGGTCAGGGCGGCCAGTTCGTCCAGCAGCCGAATCGCCAGCTCGCGCAGCTCGGGGGCCGCCGCCAGCGGGGACGCGCCCGCCGCGTCCGGGGCCGGGGGACCGCCTGCGGCACGCCAGCGGCGCGCGACGTCCGTGGTGTCCCGGCCGTCCTCGGTCGCCTGCCGCAGCTCGTGGCCGACCAGGTCCTCGGGCTGGACCCAGGTGAGCCGGAGGTTCACCGGGTGTCCGTCAGCCGGGCGAAGTCCGACTCGTGGGCGCGGCGGCGCGCCAGGTCGCGGGCGAACACCTCGTGGGCGACGTCGGTGAGCGTCCGCGCCGGGGCGTGCAGATCGAGACGGCTGGCGTCGGCGACCGTCTTGACCCAGTCGGACGGGATCGGACCCTCCCCGTGCAGTGCGCCTGCGATCGCCCCGGACATCGTGGCGATGGAGTCGCAGTCGCGCCCGTAGTTCACGGAGCCGAGCACCGTGCGCCGGTAGTCGCCCTCACCGACGAGCAGCATGCCCAGGGCGACCGGGAGTTCTTCGACGGAGTGCAGCCGGGACGGGCGGCGGGCGCCGAGGCCGGGTGCGCGGTAGTCGGGGCCGACCGTGTCGAAGGGCGCGACCGCCGCCCGGAGGGGCCCGAGGGCGGAGGCGAAGTCGTCGTACCGCACGGCGGCTTCGGCCACAGCCTCGACAGCCGAACGGGTGCCGTCCTTGGCCAGGGCCAGGCAGGTGTCGATGACCGTGGAGGGTGTCGCCCCGGGCCGGCACGCCGCGGCCACCGCCGCCGCGAACACCCCTGCTGCTTCCCGGCCGTAGCTGGACTGGTGGGCACCCGCGACGTCCACCGCCTCGGCGTACGCCGCCTCCGGATGGGCGGCGTTGACCAGCCCGACGGGTGCCATGTACATCGCGGCACCGCAGTTGACGATGTTCCCGGTGCCCGCCTCGCGGGGGTCGACGTGGCCGTAGTGGAGGCGGGTGACCAGCCACTTCTCCGCGAGGAAGATCCGCTGGAGGGGGAGCGCCTCCGCCTCCAGCTCGGGGATCCAGCGCGGGGTGGAGATCAGGTCGGGTACGAGGTGGTCCGCGACGGCGTACGCGTCCAAGTGGTCCCGGACGGTGCCGTAGACCCGCACCAGGGCGTGCGTCATCAGGGTGTCGTCGGTGACGTGCCCGTCACCCTTGTGGTACGGCGCCAGGGGGCGGGCGGTGCGCCAGGCGTCGCCGTGCCAGGGCCCCACGACGCCGTGGACGTGACCGCCGTGCCGTTCCGCGATCTGCTCAGGGGCGTACCCCTCGACGGGGCCGCCGAGCGCGTCGCCGACCGCCGCACCGACGAGGCAGCCCGCGATCCGGTCCTCCAGCGTCGTGACCGTCGTGCGTGCCGAGAATGTCATGCCGGAATTGTCCACCCCGGTGGGGCGCGAACGGCGAACCCTGCGCCGGGGATTCGGAAGTGACGGCGTGACGCCCACGCGGGGAGTGCCCGACGGCGGTACGAGCGGCCCGCGACCGCCCGCCCGGGGGGCGGAACCGTCGCCCCCCGGGCCGGTCATCCGAGTGCGCGCCCGGCCGTCCGACGGCACCGGCCCCCCGATGAGCGGCGGTGCGCCCGCAGTCCCGGGCGGACGCCCCGCGCCGCGCGGCGGAGGCTGGTTCCGTGAGGGTCGCTACGACCGTCGTACGGTCACTCACCGGGGGCGGTGGATCCGCGGAGCGGTCCGAGCCCGCGCCGGCGACGAACGCTCGCCGGCTCGCCGCGCACCCGTTGCGGAGCCAAACGGCCACCGGGCCGGTGCGCCCGATCCGTCGGACGCCTCACCCCTTCTCCACACGGGGGGACAGGGCCCGGGACAGCAGTACCGCGAGTTCGACCAGGTCGGTTCCGGCGAGGCGGGGGAGCGTACAGCCGGCGAGGGTCCGGCAGGCGTCGCGCCAGGCGGTGGGCACGGCGGTGCCGCCGGCCAGCGCGCCGGTCAGGGCTCCCGCGAGGGCGGGCGCCGAGTCGGCGACCCGGGACAGGCAGGCGGCTGCGGGGATCGCACCCGTCACCCGGCCCCGCGCGGCGGTGGCGAGGGCGAGGGCCACGGGGACGGTCTCCGCCGCCGCGATGCCGTAGCTGTAGACGTGGTCGACGATCTGGTGCTCCAGCAGGGGGACGAGGGAGAAGGCGTCCTCCGCGTCCAGGGCGAGCGTGACCGCGTGGCGCGCGTTCCGCCCGATCTCGGTGGTCTCCGGGAGCTGGGCGAGCGCGGCGTCGACCGCTACGCCGACGGGTGCACCGGCGAGCGCGGTGGCGACGGCGGCGGCCATGGCGCGCGCCCCGTGCACTCCGTCGCCGTCCTGGGTGTAGCGGGCGTCGAACTCCGCGAGGTCTGCGGCGGCCCGGGGTTCTCCGGGGTGGGCGACGGCCAGGACGACGGCGCGGATGCAGGCGGCGTCGTCGAAGTAGTGCGGGTTGTCGTGGCCGGTGGCGGGCGGGCGCAGCCCGGTGGCCAGGTTGCCGAGTCCGGCGCGTACGGAGATGCGGGCGCGCAGCGGGAGGACGGCGGACTCGACCTCGGGGGCGCGGGCCGCCGCGGCGGCGACCTCACCGGCGAGGGAGTTCCAGGCGAGGTCGACCGCGACCCGAAGCCGGCGTCCGAGGTCCGGTCCGGCGGCGTGGTCGCCGGCCGCGGTCAGGACGGACTCGGCGGCGAAGGCGGCCCACTCGGCGTCGTCGGCGGGCCCGAGCCGCAGGGGCTCCGGGGGCTGGTTGAGGGCGATCGGGACGGGGAGGGTGGTGGTGGCGTTCTGCTCGGCGAAGGTGTCGAGCTCGCGGGTGAGGCGCCGGGTCCACTCGGGCATGCGCGCGGCGCGGTGCCGTGCGGCGGGCCATCCGGCGGCGTCTCCCGCTGCCAGGCCGAGGAGCAGTCCCTCGATGCGCGTGCGGGACGGGCCGGTCGGGGGGCGCCCGGCGCGCCGCGCGGTGTGGTCCGTGTGCTCCGCATGCACGGTTTCGCGCTCCCGGTGGGCGTCACCGCCGGGTCGGACACCACCCTCCCATCCGGGCGGCGCGAGGTCGGGCGGGGAGACCGGGGGGCCGGGTGCGGGCTGCGTCGGGGTGTTCCCCGCGGAATCGAGGGGGCGCGGCGTCATGAGGGGACCTCGGTGTCGTCGTACGGGGTGAGGAGATCCGCGATGTCGAGGACGTGGTAGCCGCGCATCGAGGGTAGGCAGCTGCCGCGGACCGGACCGATCGCGTCGGCCCATTCCTCCGGGATGGCCGACGCCCCGGACATGGCTCCGGAGAGTGCGCCGGCGACCGCCGCGGTGGTGTCCGCGTCCCGCCCCATGTTGACCGCGGTGAGCACGGAAGCCCGGAAGTCACCGCGGGCCGCCGCGAAAGCACCGAAGGCGAGTCCCACCGCCTCCGGTGCGAGGTCCGTCCAGGGGTAGCCGCCGATGACGACTGCGGAGCGGACCGTGCGTTCACGGGCGAGCGGGTCGGACCGTCCCCCGTCGTCACTGCCCGCGGCGACGACCGCTCGGCGCATCGAGCGCGCGGTCCAGGAATCCATCGGGACGACCGAGAGCGCGGCGCCGATGACCCCGGCGGGTCCCGCGCCCGCCATCGCCGCGGCCACCCCGGCCGCCACGGCCTGGCCACCGTAGATCCCCTCCCCGTCGTGGCTGACGCAACCGTCGATGGCCACCAGCCGGGCCGCCTCGTCGGGGCGCCCCGCGGCGAAGACCCCGAAGGGCGCCGCCCGCATGGCGAGCCCGTCGCTCCACGCGTGCCGGTGCTGGGCGGTGATGGGTGCCGCCAGCCCTCGGCGGAGGTTCTCCAGCGTGCCCCGTTCGCTGAATCCCGCGCCCCGGAACGGACCTTCGTCGAGGTCGGCGATCCAGTGGTGCCACGCCTTCTCGACGTGCGCGACGGTCAGCGCCGATCCGTGCCGGGCGAGCAGCAGGCCCGAGAAGATCGCGTACTCCGTATCGTCGGTACCCGCCGGGCTGTCGGTCACGAAGCCCTCGATACGCCCCCAGCGGTGGCGGATCTCGGAGGGGCGCATGTTCTCCGCGGGGGCCCCGAGCGCGTCGCCCACCGCCAGCCCGAGGAGCGCGCCGCGGGCCCGATCGCATGCAGTCCCGTCCAATGCGTCACCCCTTCGTGCGGTGCTCGCCCCAGAGGGCTTGATTCCTGGATCCCTGCCACGCGGGGCGTCCGGTGCGGCGGTCGAAGCAGTCGTGTCACCCGCCTGCCACCAGGTAAGTAAAGCCTGCCTTGCTGGCGCGCCCCTTACATCGCGCGTACTTTCGAGGAGATGCAGGGGGAGCGGGGTGTACGAGCCCGCCCGGGAGCCAGGGGAGAGCCGTGTCCATCATCGAAACCGAAGCAACGCTCCACGAGGCGCACCGCGACAATCACACGCACCGCGATGTGAACGGCGGCTGGCTGCGTCCCGCGGTGTTCGGCGCGATGGACGGGCTCGTCTCCAACCTGGCCCTGATGACCGGCGTCGCGGGCGGTTCCGCGTCCCAGCAGATCCTCGTCATCACCGGCCTCGCCGGTCTCGCCGCGGGCGCGTTCTCCATGGCGGCCGGCGAGTACACCTCCGTGGCCAGCCAGCGCGAGCTGGTCCAGGCGGAACTGGACGTCGAGCGTCGCGAGTTGCGCAAGCACCCGGTCGACGAGATGGAAGAGCTGGCCGCGCTCTACGTGGCTCGCGGGGTGGAGCCCGAGCTGGCCCGCGAGGTGGCCATGCAGCTCTCGCGGGACCCCGACCAGGCGCTGGAGATCCATGCGCGCGAGGAGCTCGGCATCGACCCGGACGACCTCCCGTCGCCCGTCGTAGCAGCCGTGTCGTCCTTCGGTTCGTTCGCGCTGGGCGCGCTGGTGCCCGTGCTGCCGTACCTGTGCGGTGCGACCGCCCTGTGGCCCGCGGTCCTGCTGGCGCTGCTGGGCCTCTTCGCCTGCGGCGCGCTGGTGGCCAAGGTGACCGCGCGCGGCTGGTGGTTCAGCGGCCTTCGGCAACTCGTCCTGGGCGGCGCCGCGGCGGCCGTCACCTACGGCATCGGAGCGCTCATCGGTGCGGCGGTCTGACCGTCCCGCGCCGGCCGCACCCGCACGGCAGCCCCCGGGCCTTTGGGCCCGGGGGCTGTGACGTACGTCCCGGTGCCGAATCGCCCGCCGGGTGGGACACTATGCAGGGCGCCACATGAGTAGTTGTAACTCCGTGGTTTCGATTCCTTAACCAGCGGGAATCAGCCACAAGCGCCCAGGCAATGACGCCTGCTCTGCAAGGCTCCGGCGGATGTGATCCTTCCGTCCGTGCCACCTACACCATCACCGGACCGCTGACCTGCGGTGTCCGCATGTTGGAATGGGCTATCCGGTTCCCGAGAAGCATTCCATCATGTAACCTGCACGAAATTTTGCGGAGGGCCAACGTCGTCCCTCTGGCACTCGATATGCCACGACGACGACGGGAGAGCCGATGCGTTTCGACGCCTGGTCGCCCATGGACGGTCGCCCCGCCCCGCAGGGGATGTACGACCCCCGTAACGAGCACGACGCCTGCGGCGTCGGGTTCGTGGCTACCCTCACCGGTGTTGCCAGCCACGAGCTGGTCGAGCAGGCGTTGACCGTACTGCGCAACCTGGAGCACCGCGGCGCCACCGGCTCCGAGCCCGACTCGGGCGACGGTGCCGGAATCCTGCTTCAGGTCCCCGACGCCTTCCTCCGCGAAGAGGCCGGTTTCGAGCTTCCCGAGGCCGGCTCGTACGCCGTCGGCATCGCCTTCGTCCCCGAGGCCGCCCAGGACGAGGCCGTCTCACGGATCGAGACGATCGCCGCCGAAGAAGGGCTGGACGTCCTCGGCTGGCGCGACGTGCCCGTCGCCCCCGAGCTGCTCGGCGCCACGGCCCGCTCGACCATGCCGGTCTTCCGTCAGCTCTTCGTGGCCGACGGCTCCGGGGAGGCGCTCAGCGGCATCGCCCTCGACCGAAAGGCGTTCGTGCTGCGCAAGCGCGCCGAACGCGAGGCCGGGGTGTACTTCCCGTCGCTGTCCGCACGCACCATCGTCTACAAGGGAATGCTGACCACCGGCCAGCTGGAGCCCTTCTTCCCGGACCTGTCGGACCGCCGCTTCGCCACCGCCGTGGCCCTGGTCCACTCCCGGTTCTCCACCAACACGTTCCCGAGCTGGCCGCTCGCGCACCCCTACCGCTTCGTCGCCCACAACGGTGAGATCAACACGGTCAAGGGCAACCGCAACTGGATGCGCGCCCGCGAGTCCCAGCTCCTCAGCGACCTCTTCGGCAACGGAGACAACGGGGACCTCGCGCGGATCTTCCCGGTCTGCACACCGGACGCCTCCGACTCCGCCTCCTTCGACGAGGTCCTGGAACTGCTCCACCTCGGCGGCCGCTCGCTCCCGCACAGCGTGCTCATGATGGTCCCCGAGGCGTGGGAGAACCACGACTCCATGGACCCGGCCCGCCGCGCCTTCTACCAGTACCACTCCACGATGATGGAGCCCTGGGACGGCCCGGCCTGCGTCACCTTCACCGACGGCGTCCAGGTCGGCGCCGTGCTCGACCGCAACGGTCTGCGCCCGGGCCGCTACTGGGTCACCGACGACGGCCTCGTCGTGCTCTCCTCCGAGGTCGGCGTCCTCGACATCGATCCCGCCAAGGTCGTCCGCAAGGGCCGCCTCCAGCCCGGCCGGATGTTCCTCGTCGACACCGCCGAGCACCGCATCATCGAGGACGACGAGATCAAGGCCACCCTCGCCGCCGAGCAGCCCTACCAGGAGTGGCTGGAGGCCGGGATCATCGAGCTCGAGGACCTTCCCGAGCGCGAGCACATCGTCCACACCCACGCCTCGGTCACCCGTCGCCAGCAGACCTTCGGCTACACCGAGGAGGAGCTCCGCGTCCTCCTCGCCCCGATGGCCCGCACCGGCGCCGAACCGATCGGCTCCATGGGCACGGACTCCCCGATCGCGGCGCTCTCCGAGCGCCCGCGGCTGCTGTTCGACTACTTCACCCAGCTGTTCGCGCAGGTCACCAACCCGCCGTTGGACGCCATCCGCGAGGAGCTCGTCACCTCGCTGATCTCCTCGCTGGGCCCCGAGGGCAACCTGCTGGACCCCAACGCGGCCTCCTGCCGGTCGGTCACGCTGCCCTTCCCGGTCATCGACAACGACGAGCTGGCCAAGCTCATCCACATCAATGCCGACGGCGACATGCCCGGGATGAAGGCCGCGACCCTCTCGGGCCTCTACCGGGTCTCCGGCGGTGGTGACGCCCTCGCCGCACGCATCGAGGAGATCTGCGCCGAGGCCGACGACGCCATCGAGAGCGGTGTCCGGCTGATCGTGCTCTCCGATCGGCACTCCGACGCCGAGCACGCGCCCATCCCGTCCCTGCTGCTCACCGCAGCCGTCCACCACCACCTCATCCGCACCAAGCAGCGCACCCAGGTGGGCCTGCTCGTCGAGGCCGGTGACGTCCGCGAGGTGCACCACGTCGCGCTGCTCATCGGCTACGGCGCGGCGGCCGTCAACCCGTACCTGGCGATGGAGTCCGTCGAGGACCTGCTGCGCGCCGGCACGTTCATCGACGGGATCGAGCCCGAGCAGGCCATCCGCAACCTGATCAAGGCCCTGGGCAAGGGCGTGCTGAAGGTCATGTCGAAGATGGGCATCTCGACCGTGGCCTCCTACCGCGGCGCCCAGGTCTTCGAAGCCGTCGGCCTCGACGAGGCGTTCGTCGCCGAGTACTTCGACGGCACGGCCACCAAGATCGGCGGCGCCGGCCTCGACGTCGTCGCCAAGGAGGTCGCCGCCCGGCACGCCAAGGCGTACCCGGCCAGCGGCATCGCGCCGGCGCACCGCGCGCTGGAGATCGGCGGCGAGTACCAATGGCGCCGCGAAGGCGAGCCGCACCTCTTCGACCCGGAGACGGTCTTCCGGCTGCAGCACGCCACGCGCAGCAGGCGGTACGACATCTTCAAGAAGTACACGGACCGCGTGAACGAGCAGTCCGAGCGGCTGATGACCCTCCGCGGCATGTTCGGTTTCGCCTCGGACCGCGCGCCGATCTCCATCGACGAGGTCGAGCCGGTCAGCGAGATCGTCAAGCGCTTCTCCACCGGCGCCATGTCGTACGGCTCCATCTCGAAGGAGGCGCACGAGACCCTCGCCATCGCCATGAACCAACTGGGCGGCAAGTCCAACACCGGTGAGGGCGGCGAGGACCCGGAGCGCCTGTACGACCCGGCGCGGCGTTCGTCGATCAAGCAGGTCGCCTCCGGCCGCTTCGGCGTGACGTCCGAGTACCTGGTCAACTCCGACGACATCCAGATCAAGATGGCCCAGGGTGCCAAGCCCGGCGAGGGCGGTCAGCTGCCCGGCCACAAGGTCTACCCGTGGGTCGCCAAGACCCGGCACTCGACGCCGGGCGTCGGTCTGATCTCCCCGCCGCCGCACCACGACATCTACTCCATCGAGGATCTGGCCCAGCTGATCCACGACCTGAAGAACGCCAACCCGGCCGCCCGCATCCACGTGAAGCTGGTGTCCGAGGTCGGTGTCGGCACCGTCGCCGCGGGTGTCTCCAAGGCGCACGCGGACGTCGTCCTCATCTCGGGGCACGACGGCGGTACCGGCGCCTCCCCGCTCACCTCGCTGAAGCACGCCGGTGGCCCCTGGGAGCTCGGCCTCGCCGAGACCCAGCAGACGCTGCTGCTCAACGGCCTGCGGGACCGCATCGTGGTGCAGACCGACGGCCAGCTGAAGACCGGACGGGACGTCGTCATCGCCGCGCTGCTGGGTGCCGAGGAGTTCGGTTTCGCCACCGCGCCGCTGGTCGTCTCCGGCTGCGTGATGATGCGCGTGTGCCACCTGGACACCTGCCCGGTCGGCATCGCCACCCAGAACCCGGTGCTGCGCGAGCGCTTCACCGGCAAGGCCGAATTCGTCGTGAACTTCTTCGAGTTCATCGCCGAAGAGGTCCGCGAGCTGCTGGCCGAGCTGGGCTTCCGCACCCTGCAGGAGGCCGTCGGGCACGCCGAGCTGTTGGACACCGCCCGCGCGGTGAACCACTGGAAGGCGCAGGGCCTGGACCTGGCACCGCTCTTCCACGTCCCCGAGCTGCCCGAGGGCAGCGTCCGCCACCAGCTGGTGGAGCAGGACCACGGCCTGGCGAAGGCGCTCGACAACGAGCTCATCAAGCTGTCCGCGGACGCGCTGGCCGCAGCCTCTGCCGAGGAGGCCCAGCCGGTCCGCGCCCAGATCGCGATCCGCAACATCAACCGGACCGTCGGCACCATGCTCGGGCACGAGGTGACCAAGAAGTTCGGCGGTGCGGGCCTGCCCGACGACACCATCGACATCACCTTCACCGGCTCGGCCGGCCAGTCCTTCGGCGCATTCCTGCCGCGCGGTGTCACGCTGCGACTGGAGGGCGACGCCAACGACTACGTCGGCAAGGGCCTGTCCGGCGGCCGCGTCGTGGTCCGTCCCGACCGGAGCGCCGAGCACCTGGCCGAGTACTCGACCATCGCGGGCAACACCATCGCCTACGGCGCCACCGGCGGCGAACTGTTCCTGCGCGGCCGTACGGGCGAACGCTTCTGCGTCCGCAACTCCGGAGCACTGGTGGTCTCCGAGGGCGTGGGCGACCACGGCTGCGAGTACATGACCGGTGGCCACGCCGTCGTCCTCGGTGGGACCGGTCGCAACTTCGCGGCCGGCATGTCCGGAGGCGTCGCGTACGTGATCGACCTCGACCGGGACAACGTCAACGCCGGCAACGCCGACGCCGTCGAGGCGCTGACCGCCGACGACAAGCAGTGGCTGCACGACGTCGTGCGCCGCCACCACGAGGAGACGGGCTCCACCGTGGCCGAGAAGCTCCTCGCCGACTGGACCGCCTCCGTGGACCGGTTCAGCAAGATCATCCCGACCACCTACAAGGCAGTGCTCGCCGCCAAGGACGCCGCTGAGCTCGCCGGTCTCTCCGAGCGTGAGACCACCGAGAAGATGATGGAGGCGGCGACCAATGGCTGATCCCAAGGGCTTCCTGACCACCGGGCGCGAGGTGGCCGAGACCCGTCCGGTGGGCGAGCGGGTGAAGGACTGGAACGAGGTCTACGTCCCGGGCTCCCTGCTGCCGATCATCAGCAAGCAGGCCGGACGCTGCATGGACTGCGGCATCCCGTTCTGCCACAACGGATGTCCGCTGGGGAACCTGATCCCCGAGTGGAACGACTACGCCTACCGCGAGGACTGGCAGAACGCCAGCGAGCGGCTGCACGCCACCAACAACTTCCCGGAGTTCACGGGCCGGCTGTGCCCCGCTCCCTGCGAGTCGGCGTGCGTGCTCGGCATCAACCAGCCCGCCGTCACCATCAAGAACGTCGAAGTCTCGATCATCGACAAGGCGTGGGACGCGAACGACGTCAAGCCGCAGCCGCCCGAGCGGCTGTCCGGCAAGACGGTAGCGGTCATCGGCTCGGGGCCCGCGGGCCTCGCCGCCGCCCAGCAGCTGACCCGGGCGGGCCACACCGTGGTCGTGTACGAGCGCGCCGACCGCATCGGCGGACTCCTGCGCTACGGCATCCCCGAGTTCAAGATGGAGAAGCGGCACGTCAACCGCCGCATCGAGCAGATGCGCGCGGAGGGCACCAAGTTCCGCACCGGCATCGAGATCGGGCGTGATCTGACGGCGACGGACCTGCGCAAGCGGTTCGACGCGGTCGTCGTCGCCGCCGGCGCCACGACCGCGCGGGACCTGCCGGTGCCGGGCCGCGAACTGAACGGCATCCACCAGGCGATGGAGTACCTGCCGCTCTCCAACAAGGTGGTCGAGGGCGACTTCGTGGCGCCGCCGATCACCGCGGAGGGCAAGCACGTCGTGGTCATCGGCGGTGGTGACACCGGCGCCGACTGCGTCGGCACTGCCCACCGCCAGGGTGCCGCCTCGGTCACGCAGCTGGAGATCATGCCGCGGCCGGGCGACGAGCGGAACCCGGGCCAGCCCTGGCCGACGTTCCCGATGCTCTACAAGGTGACGTCCGCGCACGAGGAGGGCGGCGAGCGGGTCTACTCCGTCTCCACCACCCACTTCGAGGGTGACGAGGACGGCAACGTCCAGTTCCTGCACCTCGTCGAGGTCGAGTTCGTCGACGGCAAGCTGACCCAGAAGCCGGGCACCGAGCGGAAGATCCCCGCCCAGCTGGTCACCCTCGCCATGGGCTTCACCGGCACGGACGTCGAGAACGGTCTCGTCGCCCAGTTCGGCCTGGAGCTGGACGAACGCGGTAACATCGCCCGGGACGGCGACTTCGCGACCAACGTCGACGGTGTCTTCGTGGCCGGTGACGCGGGCCGCGGCCAGTCGTTGATCGTGTGGGCGATCGCCGAGGGCCGCTCGGCGGCGCGCGGCGCGGACCGCTACCTGACGGGCGTGAGCGAGCTGCCCGCGCCGATCCGCCCGACGGACCGTGCCCTGACGGTCTGACCCGGCCGGCGGCCCGTGAGCGGCCGGCCTGACACCTCCATAATCGTCCCGTACAACGGCGTACGGAACAGACGCGGCGCCTGCCCCAGTCCCCGACCGGACCATGGCAGGCGCCGTGGCGTTCGGGGGTGGGAATTCCCCGCGTTCCGCCGCACCGCACCCGCCGACTGGATACGCTCGGTAGTCCGTCCGTGTGCTCTGCGTGAAGGGGGCCTTGCTCATGGCCGAGCCCAGGAACACCGATCCGTACACCGACCCCAGGGCCTTCTACGGGTCCGAGCTGCGGCGTCTGCGCGAAGCGGCGCGGCTGTCCCAGGAGCAACTGGGGGAGCGGGTGTTCTGCTCCGCCACGTACATCGGGCAGTTCGAGAACGCGACCAGGCGACCCCAGTTGGAGATGTCCCAGCATCTCGACGAGGTGCTGGGGAGCGGGGAGCACCTCCAGCGACTGTGCCGCCTCGCCCGCACGACGAAGGTCGCCGACTACTTCGCCGACGCGGCGGAGCTGGAGCGGCAGGCCAAGATGATCTGCGAGTACGCGCCTGTGCTGGTGCCGGGACTGCTGCAGACGGAGGCGTACGCGCGGTCCATTACACGGACGGCGACGCCGTTCGCGACGCAGGAGAGCGTGGAGGAACGCGTCCGGGCGCGGATGGATCGACAGCGGATCCTGGAGGATCCCGCTCGCCCCGTGCTGTGGGAGATTGTTCACGAGGGGGCGCTGCGCACTCCGATGGGCGGACCCGAGACGATGCGCGAGCAGCTCCTGCACATCTCCGAACGGGCCCGCAGCCGGCACGTGGTGGTGCAGGTGCTGCCCTTCGCCGCCATGAACGAGGCCTTCATCGACAGCATGATTTCGGTGCTGTCATTCGATGACGGGCCGACGGTCGTCTACACCGAGGGCGCGGGCAGTGGGCAGCTCATCGACGATCCCGCACTGGTCGAGCACTGCCAGAGGTCATACGATCTCGCCAGGGCCGCCGCACTGTCGCCGATGGCGACCCTCGAACTGCTGGCATCGGTGGCGGAGGACTACGGGAACGCATGAACACCGCACAGGAGTTGAGGCAACCCCGCTGGCGCAAGTCGTCCTACAGCGACGGCACGGGCGGCAATTGCGTGGAGGTCGCCGACGACGTCCCCGGCGTCGTGCCGGTCCGCGACAGCAAGAACCCGCAGGGCCCGGCGCTCGTCTTCGGGGCTGCCGGCTGGGCGGCATTCGTGACCGCCGTCAAGGACCGGGCGCTCGCGGGCTGACGCCCGTCCACCGCGCGGCGGCACGACGAACGGAGAAGGCACCATGGCTGCCATCAGCCTGCGCAAGGTCGAGGAGACCGCCCCGGCCCTCGTCAGCCTCTACAAGAGCGCGGGCGTCTCGCTGGAGAAGCACGGGCTGGGCGGGCAGCGGGCGGCGGTCTACCTGGTCGTGGACTACTCCGGTTCGATGAGGACGTACTACAAGGACGGCAGCGTCCAGGGCCTCGCCGACCGGGTGCTGGGTCTGTCGGCCCACCTCGACGACGACGGATCGGTGCCCGTCGTCTTCTTCTCCACGGACATCGACGCGGAATCGGAGATCGCGCTGGAGGACCACGAGGGCCGGATCGACCGGATCGTGGCCGGTCTCGGGCACATGGGCAGGACGAACTACCACGTGGCGATGGACGCCGTCGTCGACCACTACCTGGACAGCGGAGCAACGGATCCCGCCCTCGTCGTCTTCCAGACCGACGGCGGCCCCAGCAACAGAGCCGCTGCCGAGCGCTATGTCTGCAAGGCCGCCAAGCTGCCGATGTACTGGCAGTTCGTCGGCTTCGGCGATCCGCACAGCAAGCAGTTCGACTTCCTGCGGAAACTGGACGAATTGGCCGTCCCCGCGAAGCGTCCCATCGACAACGCGGGCTTCTTCCACGCGGGCGAGGACCCGCGGCGGGTCTCCGACTCCGAGCTGTACGACCGGCTGGTGTCCGAATTCCCGGTGTGGCTGGAGAACGCCCGCAGGGCGGGACTCGTGCGGTCCTGACGGGGACTGCCTGCCTGCGGTAATCCGCATGCCGTCCCTCGGCCGGTCGTGCCAGAGTGCCGCCATGACTACCTTGGTGCGGCACGTGACGATCGACAGCTCCGACGCGTACGGGCTGGCGACCTTCTGGGCAGGGGTACTGGAGTGCTCCGTGAGCGACGAGGACCAGCCCGGTGACCCCGAGGCGCTGGTGGAAGCGCCCGGAGTGGGCATCCTCTTCGTCACCGTGCCCGAGAAGAAGACCCTCAAGAACAGGGTCCACCTCGACCTGCAGCCGCAGGACCGCACGCGGGACGAGGAGGTCGAGCGGCTCCTGGAGCTCGGCGCCGCGCTCGTCGCCGACTGGCGCAACCCCGACGGCACCGGGTGGGTGACGCTCGCCGACCCGGAGGGCAACGAGTTCTGCGTGGAGCGCAGCGCCGGCGAGCGGAACGCGACGGCGGACGTTCAGACCGGCTGAGCCGACGGAGTAATCCGGACAGAGGCTGTCGGGTATCCAGGGTTACCTGGACTCATGGGAACGACCTGGAAAGACTTCAGTGAGACGGAGCCGGACTTCGCGGCGACCGTGGGGCAGCGGTTCCAGAAGTACAAGCACCACGTCCTGGGCACGCTCCGCGCGGACGGATCGCCGCGACTGACCGGCATCGAGGCGGACTTCCGGTCGGGGGAGCTGTGGCTGGGGATGATGCAGGGCTCCCGGAAGGCGCGGGACCTGCAGCGCGACCCGCGGTTCGCGATCCACGCGAACCCGGGGCCCGACACGTCCATGGAGGGCGGGGACGTGCGCATCAGCGGTCGGGCCGTCGAGATCACCGAGGGGGACGTGAAGGACCGGTTCCAGCCCGAGGAGGGGGAGCCGCTGCCGTTCCACCTGTTCCGGGTGGAGCTCGTCGAGGTCGTCCGGACCAGGGTCGAGGGGGATGAGCTCGTCGTGCGGAGCTGGCGGCCGGGCTCGCGGCTGCGGACCCTCCGCCGCGGCAACGACGACAGCCCGCCGCGCGAGGAGTCCGCGTAGGGAGACTGGGTGTCCGGCTGGGTGCAGCCGCCCCGTCAGTCCGCGAGCACCGCGGACCGGCACTGCGCCGGGGTGCCCCACGCGTCCCGCAGCGGTCGGGCCTTGCGCAGCCAGAGGGAGAGGTCGAACTCGTCCGTGTAGCCGATCGCGCCGTGCAGTTGGAGGGCGGTGCGGGCGGCGTTGTACGCGCCCTCACCGGCCGCCACCTTCGCCGCGGCGATGTCGCTGGACGCCATGGACAGTGCCGCCCCGAACACCAGCGGACGCGCGAACTCGAGCGCTACCAAAGCATCCGCCAGCTGGTGCTTGACCGCTTGGAACGCTCCGATCGGCATGCCGAACTGCTTCCGCTGACGGACGTAGGAGACCGTTCGGTCCAGCAGGGTGAGGCCGACGCCCAGCGACTGCGCGGCCGTTGCGAGCCGGGCCCAGTCACCGGCCCGGTGCGCGGCGTCCCGTACCTCGGGCCCGGCGGCCAGCACCTCGCCATCGCGGTTCGGTACGGCAAGCCGCCGTGCCGGGTCGCTGGACGCCCGCACCCCCCCGTGGCCGGACGCCGCCCGCAGCCGCCAGCGGGGGCTGTCGTCGTCCTCCCGGCTCCGGCCGTCGTCGCCCTCGGACGCCGCGCCCCGGGGCGGGACCGGCGGGCGGTCCGCGTCTGCCGCGCCTCTGCCCGGGGCGTCGGCGTCCTCCGCCTCGACCACCAGCACGTAGCCCGCGGTGTCCGCGTCGAGGGCGTACCGGCCGCGGCCCGGAAGCCGCAGCGAGACGCTGAGATCGCCGGATGCGATGCCCGGCAGCAGCCGCTTGGCGGGACCGTCGTCGCCCAGGTGCGCGAGCAGGACGGCCGCTGCGGTCGTCTCCACCAGCGGGCCCGGTACGGCGTGACGGCCCAGTTCGACGAAGGCGACGGCCAGTTCGACGGGGAGCGGTCCCACGCCGTCGTACGCCTCCGGCACGGCCAGTGCGAACATCCCGGCAGCGCCCAGTCGGGACCACACCGCCCGCCCGGGCCCGGGGTCGCCGGTCGCCCAGGCGCGTACCGCCGCAACCGTGTCCTCGGCCGTCAGCATGGCGTCCAGCGAACGGCTGAACGCCGCCTGCTCGTCGGTCAGTCGGAACCTCACCGGGTCCTCCTCGACTCGTCCCGGGAGCTCCCGTCCCTCGGGAGGTCCGGGAAGCCCCCTCAGCGGCGGCCCTTGGGCAGTCCGAGCAGACGCTCGGCGATGATGTCGCGCTGGATCTCGTTGGTGCCCGCGTAGATGGGGCCCGCCAGCGAGAAGACGTATCCCTCGGCCCAGTCCCCGTCGGCCAACTCAGCTTCCGGTCCGAGCAGTTCCAGTGCCGTCTCGTGCAGGGCGATGTCGTACTCCGACCAGAACACCTTGTTGAGGCTGGACTCCGCGCCGATCGTGCCGCCGGCGGCGAAGCGCGACGCCCCCGCCGCGGTGAACCACCGGTATGCGCGTGCCCCGATCACCGCGTCCGCCACGCGGTCCCGCAGCGCGGTGTCCGCCGGGTCGGCCGTGGTGCGCCACAGCTCGGCCAGCCGGTCCGCGGCGGCCAGGAAGCGACCGGGGGAGCGCAGGGTCAGTCCCCTTTCGTTGCCGGTGGCCGACATGGCGATCCGCCAACCCTGCCCCGGCCCGCCGATCACGTCCTCGTCCGGCACGAACACCTCGTCCAGGAAGACTTCGGCGAACGCGGGCTTCCCGTCGAGCCTGCCGATGGGGCGGACCGTGACGCCGTCCGCCCGCAGGTCGAACATCAGGTAGGTCAGACCCCGGTGCGGCGCGCCGGCGTCCGGGTCCGTGCGGAAGAGGCCGAACGCCCGGTCCGCGAACGCGGCGCGCGACGACCACGTCTTCTGGCCGGACAGCAGCCAGCCCCCCGGCGTCCGCACCGCCCGCGACGTCAAGGACGCCAGGTCCGAACCCGACTCCGGCTCCGACCAGGCCTGTGCCCAGATCACCTCGCCGCTCGCCATGGACGGCAGCACCCGGGCCCGCTGCTCCTCCGTGCCGTGGTCGAAGAGGGTCGGGGCGAGGAGGCTGATGCCGTTCTGGGACACCCGGCCGGGCGCGCCCGCCGCGTAGTACTCCTCCTCGAAGGCCAGCCACGCGAAGATGTCGACACCCCGGCCGCCGTACCGCTCCGGCCAGGACACCACCGACCAGCGGGCGGCGTGGAGTTCGGCCTCCCACCGCCGGTGCGCGGCGAACCCCGCCTCGGTCTCCAGCGAGGGGAGCGGCTCCACCGGAACGTGCGCGCTCAGCCATTCCCGGGCCTCCGCGCGGACGGCTTCCTCGTCCGGGGCGGGCGTCAGGTCCATCCGCACATCCTTCCCTAACAAGTGTTTGGTAGGTTAACGTACGGTCATGGCGGCGTCGAGGCATCCCCACTTTCGACGGGGGAGGCCGGTCCGCTCCCCGAGGAGGTACGGGCCATGAGCGGCACAGCACCCCGATACGTTCCGGGCCACGGCCTGCTCGGTGGCCGTACCGCCGTCATCACCGCTGCCGCAGGGGCCGGAATCGGCAGGGCGACCGCCCGCCGATTCCTGGAAGAGGGCGCACGGATCCTGATCAGCGACGCGCACACGCGCCGCCTCAAGGAGACCGAGGAGGCGCTCGCCGGTGAGTTCGGCGCGGACACCGTGGCCGCCGTCCCCTGCGACGTGACCCGAGAGGCCCAGGTGCAGTCCCTCTTCGCGGAGGCCGTACGGCTACACGGAGCGCTGGACGTCGTCGTCAACAACGCAGGACTCGGCGGCACGGCGGCCCTCGCCGACATGACCGACGAGCAGTGGTCCCGCGTCGTGGACGTCACCCTGGGCGGCACGTTCCGCTGCAACCGGGCCGCGCTGCGCGCCTTCCGCGACTCGGGCCGGGGCGGAGCGATCGTCAACAACGCCTCGGTCCTCGGCTGGCGCGCCCAGGCCGGGCAGGCACACTACGCGGCCGCGAAGGCGGGCGTCATGGCGCTCACCCGGTGCGCGGCCGTCGAGGCGGCCGAGTACGGGGTACGGGTCAACGCGGTCGCTCCGAGCCTCGCCCTGCACCCGCACCTGGTGAAGGTCACGTCCGCCGCCGTCCTGGAGGAGCTCACCGCCCGAGAGGCGTTCGGCCGCCCCGCCGAACCGTGGGAGGTGGCCAACGTCATCGTCTTCCTCGTCAGTGGCTACTCCTCCTACATGACGGGCGAGACGGTGTCCGTCAGCTCCCAGCACCCGTAGACCCGGGGCAGGACCACAATGGACACGTGCCTACGAACAAGAAGACCCAGGTGAACGCCTCGCCCGAGCGCCGCCGGGAGCTGCTCAACACGGCGGCCGAGGTGTTCGCCGCCCAGGGCTACAACGCCACCACCGTCCGCAGGATCGCGGACGAGGCCGGCATGCTCGCTGGCAGCCTCTACTACCACTTCGACTCCAAGGAGTCGATGCTCGACGAGATCCTCTCCTCCTTCCTCGGTGAGCTGTGGGACGGGTACGACACCGTCCTCGCCGCCGGGCTCGGCCCGAGGGAGACCATCGAGGCTCTCGTGACCGAGTCGTTCCGGGAGATCGACCGGCACCGCGCCGCCGTGGCGATCTACCAGAAGGAGTCCAAGCACCTCGCGGGGCAGCCCCGTTTCCAGTACCTCACCGAGTCGCAGCAGAAGTTCGAGAAGGCGTGGCTGGGGACGCTGGAGCGGGGCGTCGCCGCCCGTGTCTTCCGTGAGGACCTGGACGTCCGGCTCACCTACCGTTTCGTCCGCGACACGGTGTGGGTCGCTGCGTCCTGGTACCGGCCCGGCGGCCGGCACAGCCCCGAGGAGATCGCCCGCCAGTACCTCTCGATGGTGCTGGACGGCATCGCCGTACGCGACACGTAACCCGACCGAGGAGTCGTCATGGCCGAGGCCTACATCGTCGAAGCCGTCCGCACGCCGGTGGGTCGGCGCGGGGGCGGGCTCGCCGCCGTCCACCCCGCCGACCTGGGTGCCCACGTGCTCAAGGGACTCGTCGGCAGGACGGGGATCGACCCGGCGGCGGTCGAGGACGTCGTCTTCGGCTGCCTGGACACCGTCGGGCCGCAGGCCGGTGACATCGCCCGCACCTGCTGGCTCGCGGCCGGACTCCCCGAGGAGGTGCCCGGCGTCACCGTCGACCGGCAGTGTGGATCCTCGCAGCAGGCGGTCCACTTCGCAGCCCAGGCGGTGATGTCCGGGACGCAGGACCTCGTCGTCGCGGGCGGGGTGCAGAACATGACGCAGATCCCCATCGCCTACGCCTCCCGGCAGGCGGCGGAACCCCTCGGGCTGACCGAAGGCCCCTTCCACGGCTCCGAAGGCTGGCGCGCCCGGTACGGGGACGCACCGGTCAACCAGTTCCACGGCGCCGAACTCATCGCCGCCCGATGGGGCATCTCACGGTCCGACATGGAGGAGTTCGCGCTCCGCTCCCACCGGCGGGCCGTCCTCGCGGTCGACGAGGGCCGCTTCGCCCGCGAGACGCTCGCGTACGGCGACGTCACCACCGACGAGGGACCCCGCCGCGACACCTCCCTGGAGAAGATGGCGGCCCTGCGGCCCGTGGTCGAGGGCGGCACCATCACCGCGGCCTGCTCCTCGCAGGTCTCGGACGGCGCGGCAGCGATGCTGCTCGCGAGCGAAAGGGCGGTGCGGCAGCACGGACTGACCCCGCGCGCCCGGGTCCACCACCTGTCGGTGCGCGGCGAGGACCCCGTCCGGATGCTCTCCGCACCCATCCCGGCGACCGCCCACGCGCTGAAGCGGACCGGCATGCCGATCGACGCCATGGACCTCGTCGAGATCAACGAAGCCTTCGCCCCCGTGGTGTTGGCCTGGCTCAAGGAGACCGGCGCCGATCCGGACAAGGTGAACGTGAACGGCGGGGCCATCGCCCTCGGGCATCCGCTGGGTGCCACCGGGGTGCGGCTGATGACGACGCTGCTCCACGAACTGGAGCGCACCGGAGGACGGTTCGGGCTGCAGACGATGTGCGAGGGCGGCGGTCAGGCGAACGTGACCATCATCGAGCGGCTCTGATCCCCACGGAGGACCGTCGGACGCCTCCGGGGCCGACCGGAGGCGGTGAACTCCGCGCCGAAGGGCCCCGATCCGGCGATGGGCACCCGCGCGACCCCACGACGTGAACTCCCGGCCCCCGACTCCCCGCTGAGGGCTCCCGGCCCCGACTCCCCGCTGAGGGCTCCCGGTGCCGGGAGCCCGCGCCCGCTCAGTGGGTCAGCGCGAATCCCAGGTGCACACCCGCCGCCACCTCGACCATGCCGGGTGCCAGGTCGGCGCCGCCGCGGCCGCCCGCGGTGCCGCCGTGACCACGGCCGTACGGGGAGACCGACTCGGGATCCACGTCCTCGACGTGGACAACAGGGCCCAGCTTCACCCCCGTCGCCTCGGCGTACACGGCCGCCTTGCGGCGGGCCGCCTCGACGGCCCTGTGACGTGCCTCGTCGCGCAGCGCGGACTTGTCGTGCACGTCGAAGACGACGTCCTCGACGTGGTTGGCCCCGGCGTCCACGACGTCGACGATGAGCTGCTGGAGTCCGTTCAGCGCCGTGGTCTCGACGGTGAACGCCGCCTGGCAGCGGTAGCCCAGGAAGGTGCGGCCCACGCCGTACCCGTCGTAAGCGGAGTGGAGGCGCAGCCGCGAGCCGGAGACCGACCCGTCGGCTATCCCGTGTCCGCGCAGTGTCTGCCGCACCTCGGCAACGGCCTTGTTGGCCTTCTCGAAGGCCCGGTCCGGTGTCTGCTCGAGCAGGTCCACCTCCAGCTTCACACAGGCGAACTGGGGTTCCGTCCGGACACTGCCGGAACCGAACACGCTCAGGCCCCAGGGCTGTCTGATCGTCGTCATCCGTGCATTCAACCAGCCGGCGTCCGGTCCGGCAGGCCGATCGGATGGGGGAACCGCAGGGCGGCCGCGCAGGCGTCGGCCAGCGGGGCGAGCGCCGCGCACAGTTCCTCCAGCGCTGCGCGGTCGGCGGCGGACCAGGGACGCGCGGCGGCACGGTCGGTGGCCTCCTCCACGGCCGTGAGCAGGTCGCGGCCGGCGCGGGTGACCCGACCCTGCGGGGTCACCAGGCCCCGGTCCGCGAGTCGAGCCGTGGCCGCCGACCAGTCGTCGTCCGACCAACCCCGGTAGGGCTGGAGTTCGGTGCGGGGCAGATCGGTCCCCGCACGCAGGACGAGGACTTCACAGCCGTCCAGGTCGGCGCAGACGAGGGCGCAGACGTGCCCGTCGCCGCGGTGGTCCCGCAGGAGTGTCGCCGCGTGCCAGAGCCGGCCGTACGGGGAGGTGGGCCACGGGAGGGCGCAGTTCGCCGCGGCGAGCGGGCGGCCCGCTCCGTCGAGGCGGCGGGCGTGGGGCTCGAGAAGGTCGGCGGCGCGGGCCACGGCTTCCTCACGTCCCGCCAGCAGCCGGACGAGGGCGTCCCGTGCGCCCGACTGCCGCACGTCCTGCGCCCGTTGGGGGCTGATGCGCTCCCACACGGCGGGGAGAGCCGCGCCACCATGCCGGGCGCGAACGAAGAGAACGCGGCGCGGATCCGGTCCGCGTCCGCCGTTCCGAACGGAGCCGCCCGCGCGGCGAAGTACCCGCGCCAGAACCCGCGGAGTCCGACGTCCTCGAAGGCGGCGCGTGCCTCCGGGGCGAGGTACGTCACGGCGTGGACCGGCTCGAAGAGGGACCACAGGGCGCGGGCGGAACCGGTAGACGAAACCATGACGCGGATTCTGTCGTGCGGGTTCCCGCTCCGAACCGTGCTATGGTCGCGGGGTTGCAGTTTTGGTACCCATGAACTTTATGTGCGCCTGACGGGAAATGTTCGTCGGGCGCATTGTGTTTTCCGGCATCTCCGGATGGGGCCTCGACCTGATCGGGAGAATTTGACATGGCCACCGGCACCGTGAAGTGGTTCAACTCGGAAAAGGGCTTCGGCTTCATCGCGCAGGACGGCGGCGGCCCCGACGTCTTCGCTCACTACTCGAACATCGCGTCCACGGGCTTCCGTGAGCTGCAGGAGGGCCAGAAGGTCTCCTTCGACCTCACGCAGGGCCAGAAGGGCCCGCAGGCCGAGAACATCGTTCCCGCCTGACCCGGGAGCGCGTAGCTCGTAGCCGGGACCCGCGCCGTCATGGTGCGGGTCCCGGTTTTGTGCTGTTCATGATGAGGTTCAGGAAGGTAATCACCCGATGACTCGCTCCGAACGTCCCCAGGGCCGCAGGCGTCCCTCGAAGTCCCGCGGAAGGACAGCCGCAGGGACGTCCGGGACGTCCTCGTCGAGAACCGCAGTGAAGACGTCCGCGCGCCGTGCCGTGCCCGGCGGGGAGTTCGCCGTCCCGGAAACGGTCACACCCGCACTGCCCCCGGTCGAGGCCTTCGACGAACTCGACATGCCCGCGGCACTGCTGAAGACCCTCGCGGCCCAGGGCGTGACCGAACCCTTCCCCATCCAGGCCGCCACCCTGCCGAACTCGCTCGCCGGCCGCGACCTGCTCGGCCGCGGGCGCACCGGGTCGGGAAAGACCCTCTCCTTCGGCCTCGCGCTGCTCGCCCGCACCGCCGGCCGGCGCGCCGAGCCGGGCGCGCCACTCGCCCTGGTCCTCGTCCCCACGCGGGAGCTCGCGCAGCAGGTCGCCGACGCTCTCGCCCCGTACGCGACGGCCGTCCAGCTGCGGCTGACGACGGTCGTCGGTGGAATGTCGATCACCAAGCAGGCGGCGGCGCTGCGGCGCGGCGCCGAGGTCCTCGTCGCCACGCCCGGGCGCCTCAAGGACCTCATCGAGCGGGGCGACTGCCGCCTCGACCAGGTGGCGCTCACCGTGCTCGACGAGGCCGACCAGATGGCCGACCTCGGCTTCCTGCCCCAGGTCACCGCGCTGCTGAAGCAGGTGGCGCCGGGCGGACAGCGCCTGCTGTTCTCCGCCACTCTGGACCGCAACATCGACAGGTTGGTCAGGCAGTTCCTCAGTGATCCCGTGGTGCACTCCGTCGACCCCTCCGCCGGAGCCGTGGTCACGATGGACCACCACGTCCTGTACGTCGCCGACGAGACGGACAAGAAGGCGGTCACCACGCGCATAGCGGCCCGTGACGGCCGGGTCATCCTCTTCCTGGACACCAAGCGGTCCGTGGACCGCCTCGTGAAGCGGCTGCTGGCCAGCGGAGTGCGGGCAGCCGGACTCCACGGCGGCCGTTCACAGCCCCAGCGCACCCGCACCCTCGACCACTTCAAGAGCGGTCATGTCACCGCGCTCGTGGCCACCAATGTCGCGGCCCGCGGCATCCACGTCGACGACCTGGACCTCGTGGTCAACGTGGACCCTCCGACGGACCACAAGGACTACGTGCACCGGGGCGGGCGGACCGCGCGGGCCGGCGAGTCCGGCAGCGTCGTGACGCTCGTCCTGCCCGAGCAGAAGCGCGAGGTGACCCGGCTCATGTCGGATGCGGGCATCAGCCCGCGGGCGGTGAGGATCAAGTCGAGCGACGAGGAGCTCACCCGGCTGACCGGGGCCCGCGAACCGTCCGGCGTGGCCGTCACCATCGAGGTTCCGCAGCAGCAGGCCGCCGCGTCGTCACGGCCCAAGCGGCGGCGAGCGCAGAACGGCACGACGCGCAGCCAGGGCGGACGCGCACAGACCCGCGGTGGCGACACCGTCCGCACCGAGGCCGGCGGTGGCACGGCGGGCCGCGGCCGGACAGGGCGTGCCGAGGGCGGACGCACCGAGCGCGGCCGCACCCAGCCGGCGCGGGGCCGCGCGGCCGGCGCGGGCCCGGGCGTGGGTGCGGGCGGAGGCCGGCGGACCGCCGCCCGGTAGAGCCGCGGCGGCCGTGGGCGCGCGGCGATCGCGCGCTCGCCCGCCTGCCCCGACGGGCGGGGAGTGCGGTCTCCCGGTCGCCCGAGCCGGGTCGGCGGGGCAGCCGTGGTCCCGGTGCCGAGCGGGACGAGGGCGCGCTCACCCCGCGGTCGGGAGGCCCCCCAGCACGTCCTCCGCCTCGGACATCACCCGGGCGACCAGTTCCTTGCAGCTGGGCAGGTCCTCGATCACCCCGGCGACCTGCCCGGCGGCCATGACCCCGAGGTCCGTGCGGCCCTCGACCATGGCTGCCCGCAGCAGCATCGGCGTGTTCGCGGCCAGCAGGACCTGGCTCCAGGTCAGCTCCTTGCCGTGCTTCATCGCCAGTCCGTCACGGACCATCGCCGTCCACGACAGCCCCGAGAGCCGGCGGAACTCCGCCGCTCTGTGCAGCGCGTGCAGCAGGGTGCGGGTGCGACCGTGCCGGGTCAGCGCGTCGACGAGGTCCGTGCGCAGCATGCGGTGCGGTAGCCCGTCGACGGCCGTCGTCACCGTGACGTCCCTGACCGTGGCGGCGAGGTACCGGGCCTTCACGGCGTCCGGGACGGTCGAGTCGGAGGTGAGCAGGAAGCGGGTGCCCATGGCGACGCCCGCAGCCCCGTACGCGAGCGCCGCCACCAGCCCGCGCCCGTCGTGGAAACCGCCCGCCGCGACCACCGGGACCTCCACCGCGTCCACCACCTGGGGCAGCAGCACGGTGGTCGCGACGTCCCCGGTGTGCCCGCCGCCCTCGCCTCCCTGCACGATCACCGCGTCCGCGCCCCAGGCCGCGACCTTCTCGGCGTGCCGCCGGGCGCCGACCGACGGGATCACCACCACGCCCGCGTCCTTGAGCTCGGCGATCAGCTCGCGGGACGGGGCGAGGGCGAAGGACGCCACCCGTACCCCTTCGTCGATGACGATCCGCACCCGCTCACGGGCGTCCTGCGCGTCGGCGCGCAGGTTCACCCCGAACGGCGCGTCCGTACGGGACTTGACCTCGTGGATCGCCCGGCGCAGCTCCCCGGTGGACATCGTCGCGGAGGCCAGGACTCCCAGGGCCCCGGCGTTCGCGGACGCGGACACCAGCCGGGGGCCGGCGACCCAGCCCATCCCGGTCTGGACGACGGGGTACCGGACGCCGGTGAGCTCGGTGAGGGCCGTCCTCATCGGGCACCGACCTCCCGGTCCCGGCCGCCCGCCGGGTCGAGGACCTCACGGATGAGCAGCAGTTCGGCCGCGGTCGGCTCCCGGGTGTACGGAACGTCGTCCTCGACGACCGGTTCGAAGCCGGTGGCCTCCCGCACCTGCTCGACGGTGACGCCCGGATGGAGGGACGCGAGGCGCATCGAACGGTCCGGCGTCGCGAAGTCGAAGACACCGAGGTCGGAGACGACGCGCGGGATGCGGTGGTAGCGGGTCGCGGCCGGGCCGGCGGCAGCCGCGCTGTCGTGGCCGACGCCGCAGATCATGTCGACCTTCTCGACGAAGACCCGGGGGGAATGCCTCGGTATCCAGTAACTGACCGGATTGTTGAGGGTGTTGACGGGGGCACCGCGTACCCCGAGGAGCTGGCGCCGCGGGCGGGCCCAGTCGCCGATGCAGGAGATGTTCTGGTTGCCGTACCGGTCGATCTGGCTCGCGCCCATCATCACGTGGCGCCTGCCGCCGGTGACGAGGGCGAGGTGACGCCGGTAGGGCAGCCAGCCCTCGACCGTGCCGTCGGGGCGGACGAGCAGGGCCTCGCCGTCGGTCAGCAGCAGGTCGGGGGAGAAGGTCAGCCGGGCCAGGCGCGCGCCGAGGGAGGGCACCAGGCCCATCGGACTGGCCAGTACCTCTCCGTTGCCGCGCCAGGCCTCGGCGCATGCGATCACGCAGTACTCGGCCCGGGTGGGCGCCTGAGCGGCTGCGCCGGTGGGCGGGGGCGTCGCCGGCGGGGTGAGGGGAGCGCGGTCGTGCGGCCCCACGGGTGTCATCGCTGCTCCTCGTGCCAGGTCTGGACGGCCGCCCGGTAGGCGCTCTCGTCGGACCCGGCCAGGAAGCGCCGGGCGAATCCGTCCCAGGGGGTGGTCGCGTACAGCTTCTGGAACGCCTCGTCGCGCTCGTAGTCCGGGGCGCAGGAGGTGAAGTGCGCGCCTCCCGGGGCTTGTACGACGCCCGTGACGGTGTGCCGGCCGATGAACAGCGTCTGGGGGGCGGCGTCCTTGGTCAACTCCGCTGTTTCGACGAGGTGTTCGCAGGAGAGGTAGGCCTCGTCCGCCGCTTCGCAGAACAGGTCGTCGAAGTACGGATCCGGGCCCAGGTACTGCCCGTTGCCGAGGCGGTCCGCGCGGTTCACGTGGACGAGCGCCGCGTCCATGCGGAGCGCGGGGGCGGCGACGAATTCCTCAGCGTCCGCATAGGGCGAAGTGATGGTGCGCAGCTCGGGGTTGACGCGCAGGACGTCCGAGCCGAGGCCCGCGCGCACCGGCAGGAACGGCAGTCGGTTGGCGGCGGCGTGCAGCCCCCACATGAACATCGCCTCGTCGAGTTCCGTCATCGCGAACGCCCCGCTCTCCCGGGCCGCCCGGAAGTGGGGTTCCAGGGGGATGGAGTCCAGGGTCGCGAAGGGGGCGACGAGCCTGCGCACGCGGCCCGCGGCGGCGAGTACCCCCACGTCCGGACCGCCGTACGAAATGATGGTGAGATCGCTGATCTTCGTGCGGAGCAGCGCTCTGACCAGCGCCATGGGCTTGCGACGCGAGCCCCAGCCACCGATCCCGAGGGTCATGCCGCTGTGCAGTCGTGCGGCGACCTCGTCGGCGGTCATGGTCTTGTCGCTCATGATTGATGCTCCTTCACGGCTGCTGTCCCTTCCCGAACGCACTGCGGACGCGAGCGGCCGTGCCGCTGAGGGCGGCCTCGAAGGTGAAGCCCTGCTCGAAGCGGTAGCTGCGGTGCACGTCGCCGGGGTCGATGCCGTTGATGGCCGCCTTGGCCAGTCGGATCAGGTGGCCGTCCTTGCGGGCGATCTCACGGGCCAGGTCCCCTGCGGCGGCGCCGAGCTCCTCGCGCGGCACGACCTTCCAGACCGAGCCGTGCGTGTGGAGTTCGGCTGCGGTCGCGGTGCGGGAGGTGTAGTACAGCGCGCGCATGAGGTGCTGCGGCACCAGTCGGGCGAGGTGGGTGGCGGCGCCGAGTGCCCCGCGGTCCAGTTCCGGTAGCCCGAAGGTGGCGTCGTCGGCGGCGACGATCGCGTCCGCGTTCCCTACGAGGCCGATCCCGCCACCCAGGCAGAAGCCCTGAACGGCGGCGACCACGGGCACTTCGCAGTCGTGGACCGCGGCGAAAGCCTCGTAGCAGCCGCGGTTCACCGCGATGAGGGTCGCGTGAGTGGTGTCGCGCTGGAGCTCCTTGATGTCGACCCCCGCGTTGAAGCCGTGTCCTTCGGCGGCCAGGACGACGCAGCGGACGTCCGGGTCGCGGCCTGCGGAGCGGACGGCGTCCGCCAGCTCGTACCAGCCGCGTACGGGAAGGGCGTTGACGGGTGGGAAGTCGACCGTCACGACGCGGACGCCCTTCTCCGGGCTTGTGGTGGAGACACCCATGAGCGGATCAGCTACCTTTCCACCAAACGTTTGTTAGGTGAGGCTGTGTCAGGAAGGTAGCAGGCGATGGAGTTGCAGGGGAGGGTGGCCGTCGTCACCGGCGGCACCCGCGGCGTCGGCGCCGGGATCGCCCGGGCGTTCCTGGCTGCGGGAGCAGAAGTCGTCGTCTGCGCCCGCAGGCCGCCGGACGCGCCGGTCGAAGCCGCCGGGCGATCGGCCCGCTTCGTCCCAGTGGACCTGCGGGACGCCGGCGCCGTCGGCGATTTCTTCAACACGGTCGTACGGCGCGGCGGACGCCTGGACGTGCTGGTCAACAACGCCGGCGGAACGCCCCACCGGCTGTTGGGGGAGGCCCCGGCGGAGCGGCACGCGCGCGTGGTGGAACTCAACCTGCTGGCCCCGCTGACCGCTTCACTGGCCGCTTGCGAGCACCTGCGCGCCGCACGCGGATCGGTGATCATGATCGGGAGCGTGAGCGCGACCAGGCCGTCACCGGGGAGCGCGGCGTACGGGGCGGCCAAGGCGGGTCTGGAGAACCTCGCGCGTTCCATGGCGGTGGAGTGGGCTCCTGACGTCCGGGTGAACACCCTGGTCCTCGGCATGGTCCGCACGGAGCTCGCGTCCCTGCACTACGGCGACGAGGCGGGGCTCGCGGCGGTCGGCCGCACCGTGCCGCTCGGACGGCTGGCGGAGCCGTACGAGGTCGGCGAAGCGGCGGTGTTCCTCGCCTCGCAGCGGGCCGGCTACGTCAGCGGGGCGTCCCTGCTGGTGCACGGGGGCGGGGAGCGTCCCGCGTTCCTGGACGCAGCAACCGTCAACAAGGAGGATTGAGATGACCGCTGGGCAGAGGTCCGGGATCTGTGCGGGCCGGGTCGTGGTCGTGACGGGGGCAGGGCGAGGGCTCGGGCGGGCGCACGCGCTCGCGTTCGCCGCGGAGGGAGCCCGGGTCGTCGTGAACGACCTGGGGGTCGGACCCGACGGTTCCGGTGCATCGGGCACGCCGGCGGGGCGCGTCGTCGAGGAGGTTGCGGCCTTCGGTGGCGAAGCGGTCGCGCACGACGGCGACATCGCGACCGCGGAGGGGGCGGCGTCCCTGGTGGCCGTCGCGATGGAGACCTTCGGGCGGCTCGACACCCTCGTCAACAACGCGGGGTTCCTGCGCGACCGCATGCTGGTCAACCTGGACGACGACGACTGGGACGCGGTGATGCGGGTGCACCTGAGGGGACACTTCCTCCCCCTCAAGCACGCGGCGGCGTACTGGCGTGCCGAGGCCAAGGCGGGGCGGGAGGTCGTGGCCAGGGTCGTCAACACATCGAGCGGGGCGGGCCTGCTGGGGTCGGTGGGCCAGGGCAACTACAGCGCGGCGAAGGCGGGCGTCGTGGGTCTCACCCTGGTCGCCGCGGCGGAACTCGCTCCCTACGGGGTACAGGTCAACGCGATCGCACCGGCGGCCCGCACTCGCATGACCGAGCGGACGTTCGCCCGCTCGATGGCGGCGCCGAAGGACCCCGCGGCGTTCGACCCGATGGCTCCGGGGAACGTCTCCCCGCTGGTCGTCTGGCTCGGGTCCCCGGCTTCCGCAGGGGTGACCGGCCGCGTCTTCGAGGCCGAGGCGGGCCGCATCACCGTCATGGAAGGGTGGCGCCGCGGACCCACGGCGGAAAGGGGCTCGCGCTGGACGCCGGCGGAGGCGGGGGAGACGGCCCGGAAGCTCCTGGAGGCCGCCGAGCTGCCACAGCCGGTCTACGGCGCGCGCTAGTCCCTCCCCGGCGCGCCCCGGGTCTGCGGGGCGGTGCGGCCGGTCCGCCGCCCTCCGTCCGCCCTGCGTCCGCGCCGACGGACCTCTCGGACGTGATGATCGCCGCCGTTCACAGGCCGTCCACGCCGCCGTTCACACGCCGTCCTCGGGCCGGGGACCCCGGGTGCCTCCGCGTGCGCCCCGCGGTGGACGCTCTCCGCCCGTCTGCCGGGCTTCGCGGCAGTGCCCGTCGTCTCTCCGGCCGCCTCGGTGACCGCTACGGGCGCAGGACGCTCCTGCGCGCGGGCGTCGCGGGGTTCGGCATCGCGGCGCCCGCCTTCGCGGCGTACCGGCCCCGACGTCACGTAGGGTCGTTCGGTGGACACGGGTCCGCACCGACGTACCAACGGATCCCGGAGCGTGCAGATGACCGCGCGGTCGTACCTCGCCGACCTCTTCTCACTGGAGGGCCGCACGGCTCTCGTGACCGGCGGGAGTTCCGGCATCGGCCGGGCCGTGGCAGGTGCCCTGGCCCGTGCGGGGGCGAGCGTCACGATCGTGGCGCGCGGGGAGGAGCAACTGGCCGGGACCGTCGGGGAGCTGGTGGCCGGGGGGTGCCGGGCCTCCTGGGTGAGTGCCGACCTGGGTACCCGTGCGGGTGTACGTGCCGCAGCAGAAGAAGCCGCTTCGGTCTTCGGCGAACCGGACGTCCTCGTCAACTCCGCCGGGATCAACCTGCGTCCGCCGATGGGCGAGCTCACGGACGGGGACTGGGACGCCACGATGGCGGTGAACCTGGAGGCGCCCTACCTCCTGGGCCAGCGTTTCGGACCCCGGATGGCCGAGAGGGGTTTCGGCCGGATCATCCACATCTCCTCCCAGCAGGCCCACCGGGCCTTCGCCGTGAGCGGGGCTTACGGCGTGTCCAAGGGCGGCCTGGAATCCCTGGCACGCTCACAGGCGGAGGCGTGGTCGCCGTACGGCGTCACCTGCAACACGCTCGTCCCCGGCGTCGTGCTGACCCCGTTGAACCGGCGGCTGTCCGCCGATCCGGCCACGGTGGCCGCCCTCGCCGCGCGCACCATGGTGGGGCGCAACGGCCTCGCCGAGGACTTCGCGGGCGCTGCGGTGTTCCTGGCGAGCCGCGCCTCCGACTACGTCACCGGCCAGTCGATCTTCATCGACGGCGGACTCTCCGTCCACTGAACCGCCTGTGCCCACCGGCGACGGGCCACCTCGCCGGGACGAGACACGGCGCCGTGTCCCGAGCCCGTGCGGTCGGACCGCCGCCCTGCGTCCGCTTCCCCGGGGGCACGGACACAGGTGCCCGGCCCACCTCCGTGCCGACACGGTGCGTTGCCGCGATCCGCCCGGCGGGCCGCGGAGCGACCGGATTCCCGCACCGGTGAGTTGGCACCGGAACGGCAGCGGTCACCGGTGCGGCCACCGGCGTGACCCGTTCGACCCGCGGTCCGCGCGCCGAGGGAACCGCGCACCGGCGCGAGGCGGCTGCGCCCCGTTGCAGCACACCCCGTCTTCCGGGGTGCCGCGTGTTCACCGCCCGCGCGGGACGACCGACTCCAGCCGGAGCCTGATCCGCTCGTCGTCCAGGTACTCCAGCGCCTCGCGCGCCGTGGAGTACGCGTAGCCATCCGGATCCCCGTCGGCCAGCAGACGGGCCAACACCCCTACTGCCCGCAGATCCTGACGCATCGCCAGACCGCGAGCGGCCTCGGACTCCGTGTCGGCGTCCCCGTCGTCGAGCCGGTCGGCCAACGCGTTCCGGATCAGCGGGCTGTCGGCCTCCACCCCGGCCAGCGCCGTCGTGGCCCAGTCCCTGACCTGGGCGTCGGTGTCCCGGCTGAGCGCGATCAGAACACGGATCCCTTCCGCGTGGTCGCCCGGCACCAGTCCGCCGAGCGAGAGCGCCACCCGGTGGCGCACCTCGGGATCGGGATGGTCCGCGTGCCGGAGGATCTCGGGCAGCGCCGCCGGGTCCGCATGGTGCCCGAGCCCCAGGACGGCCGACTGGATCAGCTCCGGGTCCGACGCCTCCCGCGACAGCTCCCGTAGTAGCGGCACGATCCGCGCCGAAAGCCCGGCGCGACCTGCCCGGGCATCGCTGTGCCCGGCGTCGGCGCCGTCCGCAGCCACACCGGGCGGGCCCGCGAGACCCAGCTGGGCCAGTACGTCCGCGGCGAACGTCTGCCGCAACGGGTCGTCGGTCGCGCACCACGCCGCCGCGGCGCGGAACGTCTCCTCGTCGACCCGCCGCCACAGCACCGCCACGGACTCGGCCCAGTCCTCCGTCCGGGCATCGCCCGAGCGCAGCGCACGCTCGGCGAGCTCCTCGAAGGGCGTCCGTTCCCCGAGCGCCGCCTCCAGGACCGTGGTGATCGCCGCGTGCCCGGTCTGCTGCTCGTCGCCCGCCACGGAGCCGTCGCGGAACAGCTCCACGACGACCGTCACCCCGCCGTCCTCCTCGACCTGCCGGGACGCGGTCTCGTACCCGTCGCCGTGCGCCTCCACGAGCCCGCGGTGCAGCTCCTGCTCGACGTCGAGCCGCAGCCAGCGACGGGCTTCGGCGAGCGCCTCGGCGACCGCCCGGGCGCGGTGCTCCAGCAGCGCCCGCACACAGGAGAGAGAGCCCCTGCGGGCCGCCGTCACCAGCGGGGCTTCGCCCCCCGGACCGGGCAGGTCCGGATCGGCACCCGACGCCAGGAGGGCCTCCAGTACCCGGGCGTGTCCATGCCGGCAGGCCCAGGTCAGGGCGCGGACCCCCGCCTCCTCCTGGAGGTCGGGCCGCGCGCCGGCCGCGAGCAGAGCCCCCAGCGCCGCCGCGTGCCCCCACGCGGCGGCGCCGCACAGGGGGAGCTCCGCGCCGTCCGTGCCGCTCGCCCGGTCCGGGTCGGCCCCGGCCGCGAGCAGCAGCCGGACGGCACCGACCCGGCCTCGGGCCGCCGCCGCGTACAGCGCCGTCGTCCCGTCCCCATCGGCGGCCTCCGCAGGGGCGCCCGCGCGCAGCGCCCGTACCACGGCATCGTCGTCGCCGTCCTGGACGGCTCTGAACAGGTCTTCGGTCCTCATGCAACGAACCCTAGGAAACGTGGTCAGGTGTCGCATTCGAGAATCGACCGGCACAGGCCGCAGCGGGCCCGCACCCGCCCCTGCACGGGCAGCCGGATGCGCTGGTGGCACGTGGGGCAGGGGAAGGAGACCCGAAGCCCCCCGTCGGGCGCCGGCTCGAAGGAGTACGCGGAGTCGGGGCCCGTTTGCCCGTTCCCACCGTGGTCCTGGGCGTACCGGCGGTCCTTGGCGTAGCGGCGCCTTCCGTTCCAGCCCGCGGCGACGAGCGGCGGCCGCCGGCCGTCGTGCAGCGCCTGGGTCCGGCCCTTCGCGTAGGCCGTGTACCCCTGGGGGCTGGTGAACCAGACCGACGGGTCCTCGCCGAAGACCAGTGCTCGTTTGGCCAGGACGTAACCGAATTCCTCAGGCGTCAGATAGCCCAGTTTCTGGCTGGAAACCTCGTCCTCGCGGTAGGCGTCGAGCAGGAGCCAGCCCGCCCCCAGGTAGGTCGTCACGGTGTCCGTGAGGATCTCGTTGGCCTTGGTGCCGGGGAACTGAAGCCCCAGCCGGTGCAGGAGCACGTGTGTGATCTCGTGTGCGAGGGCCGCTCCGATGTCCCGGCGATGGGTGCGGAAGCGGTCGTTCAGTTCGATGAAGTACTCGGGTCCCGCGGTGAGTTCCACGCTCGCCGCGTGGTGCATCTCCCGGAAGCTCACGATCATCCTGGCCTCCGGCAGCCGCAACTGGTGGACCAGGGCGTGAGCCACCCGCTGTGCCCCGAGGTGCAGGTCGTCCTGGTCGGAGAAGGCGACGTCGGCCGGGGCGACGCTGCCGTCGTAGGCGCGCACGCCGTCGTAGGACAGCCTCCGGTGCAGGGCCGTGATCGCCGCCCGCACGGTGTCGAGGTGCGGGAAGCCGTGTACCACTTCGCTGCCGTTCGCCACTCCCGCGCTCCCTGGGGGTGTTCTCCGGATCCGGACCTCGGGCCGTCCTGATCGACGGTCGGCCGTTGCCAACTCTACGGCGCGGTACCTCCCCTTCGCGGTGCGGTGAATGGCCGAAAAGCGCGTCTTGTGGGCCTTCGCGTGCGTCCTCATAATCCGGACCACCTGCTTGACGAGCCCATGTCATTAATCCCCAGGCGTGGGCCACGTCGCGCGCAGGCAACAACCCCCCACGAAAGAAGGCAGACCCTTGAACACTCTCGCGCGCTTACTCCGGAGATGCGCCGCAACCGGCGCCGTCGTCCTCGCCGCCGTCAGCCTGCAGCCCACCACCGCATCGGCCGCCCAGGCACCCGTCGTCGGCGGAACCCGTGCCGCCCAGGGCGAGTTCCCGTTCATGGTCCGACTCTCCATGGGCTGCGGCGGCGCACTGCTCACCCAGCAGATCGTCCTCACCGCCGCACACTGCGTGGGCGCCTCCGGCAACAACACCGGCATCACCGCCACCGCCGGAGTCGTGGACCTCCAGAGCTCCAGCGCCATCAAGGTCAAGTCCACCAAGGTCCTCCGGGCCCCCGGCTACAACGGCACCGGCAAGGACTGGGCACTGATCAAGCTCGCCCAGTCGATCAACCTGCCCACGCTGAAGATCGCCGACACGACGGCCTACAACAACGGCACCTTCACCGTCGCAGGCTGGGGCGCCCGCTACGAAGGCGGCGGCCAGCAGCGCTACCTGTACAAGGCGCAGGTCCCGTTCGTCTCCGACGCCTCCTGCAAGCAGTCCTACCCGAGCCTCGTCGCCGACGAGGAGATCTGCGCCGGCCTCGCCCAGGGCGGCATCGACACCTGCCAGGGCGACTCCGGCGGCCCGATGTTCCGCAAGGACGACGCCGGGGCCTGGATCCAGGTCGGCATCGTCAGCTGGGGCCAGGGCTGCGCACGGCCCAACTACCCCGGTGTCTACACCGAGGTGTCCACCTTCGCCACCGCCATCAAGGCCGCGGCCGCGAACCTGTAGCAGGTGAACCGGTGCGCCGGGGGAACCGGCGCGCACAGTGGGAAGGGCGGGTGGCGGGAACCCCTCCGTCACCCGCCCCGCCCGGACCCCCGTTGCCGCGGACGAAACGGCCCCGCAGGCCCCCGGCCCGCCCGGCCGTCGGCCACCAACGCCCCCTGCGGCGCGCCGCCCCCTGGACGACGATCGGCCCGAGCCCGAGCCCCACGCGACCCCGCAGCCCTGCACCGCCACCGCACTCCCCGTCGCGGCCGGCGCCCGCCGCATCGGCCACCACGACCCCGTACGCCTCCCGGCGGGTCGGCACGTGCCCCGTCCGCTTTCGCGAACAACAGGGCCGCACCGCCCCGAGGGCGGAGCGACCACGTCCCGCATCCCGAACGCCCGCCGACCGACGGCCCCGCCCCACGTAAGCTGGGCCGCCATGACCACCAGCAAGACGAGCGACCACGACGACCCCGTCCAGGCCGAGCTGACCCGGCTGCGCGAAAGCATCGACAACATCGACGCGGCCGTCGTCCACATGCTCGCCGAACGTTTCAAGTGCACCCAGCAGGTCGGCCACCTCAAGGCGGAGCACCACCTGCCGCCGGCCGACCCCGCCCGCGAGGCCCGCCAGATCGCCCGGCTGCGCCAACTCGCCGAAAGCGCCAAACTCGATCCCGCGTTCGCAGAGAAGCTGCTGAACTTCATCATCGCCGAGGTCATCCGCCACCACGAGACGATCGCCGACGCGGGCCGCGCGTGAAGCGGGCGGTCGTCCACCCCCACGGCGGGACGACGTCCACACCGGGCTGCGCCACGCGGATGACCGGTACCGAAGGGCCGTCCGCAGCCGTCGTCACCGATCCCCGCCCCCTCGCCGGTGCTCCCGACCACCCCGGCCACACGCCCCCTCGCCCGCCCACTCCTCGGCTACCGGGCGCGGCACCGTCCGTCCCCCGTCCACCGCCCGTCCCGCACGACGCCCCGGACCCCAGCCGCGTGGAATCGCCTGCACGCTGAGAGCGAATCCCCCGTGCTCCCGGACCACCCCATCGGGCAGCATGACCCCATGTCCGTACTGACGCGCGACGAAGCGCAGACCCGAGCCCAGCTCCTCGACGTCCACCGGTACGAGATCGACCTCGATCTCACCACCGGGGCAGGGACACCCCCGGGTGCGGCCGGGGGAGACACCTTCGACTCCCACACCGTGATCCACTTCACGGCGCGGACAGCAGGAGACACCTTCGTCGAGCTCAAGCCCGCCGCCCTCCGCTCCGTCACCCTGGACGGACGGCCCCTCGACCCCGAGACACTCGAGGGCAACAGGCTCCCACTGACCGGACTCACCGCGGGCGACCACGAGCTGCGCATCGACGCAGCCATGGAGTACTCCCGCACCGGCGAAGGCATGCACCGGTTCACCGACCCCGCCGACGGCCGCACCTACCTCTACACCCAGCTGTTCATGGACGACGTCCAGCGCGTCTTCGCCGCCTTCGACCAGCCCGACCTCAAAGCGGTCTTCGAACTCAACGTCACCGCCCCCGACGGCTGGAGCGTCCTCGCCAACGGCACCACCACCCCCCAGGGCGACGGCCGCTGGACCGCGGCCCCCACCCCGCGCATCTCCACCTACCTCGTCGCCGTCGCCGCCGGCCCCTGGTACTCCGTACGCACCGAACACCGGGGACTGCCCTTCGGTATCCACTGCCGCCAGTCCCTCGCGCCCTACCTGGACGCCGACGCCGACGAGATCCTCTCCGTCACCCGCGACTGCTACGACCGCTACCACGAGAAGTTCGAAGAACCGTACCCCTTCGACTCCTACGACCAGGCGTTCGTCCCCGAGTTCAACGCGGGCGCCATGGAGAACCCCGGCCTCGTCACCTTCCGTGACGAGTTCGTCTACCGCTCCGCCGTCACCGACACCGAGCGGCAGACCCGCGCCATGGTCATCGCGCACGAGATGGCCCACATGTGGTTCGGCGACCTCGTCACCCTCCGCTGGTGGGACGACATCTGGCTCAACGAGTCCTTCGCCGAGTACATGGGCTTCCAGACCCTCACCGAAGCCACCCGGTACACCGACACCTGGACCGACTTCGGCGTCACCCGCAAGTCCTGGGGCTACGACGCCGACCAGCGCCCCTCCACCCACCCGGTCGCACCCGACCCCGACGCCGTCCCCGACACCGCCTCCGCGATGCTCAACTTCGACGGCATCTCCTACGCCAAGGGCGCGTCCGCGCTCCGCCAACTCGTCGCCTGGCTCGGCGAGAAGGACTTCCTCGCCGGGATCAACCTGCACTTCTCCCGCCACCGCTTCGCCAACGCCACCCTCGCGGACTTCATCGACTCGCTCGCCGCGGCCACCGACCGCGACGTCCACTCCTGGGCCGAGTCGTGGCTGCGCACCACCGGCGTCGACACCCTCACCCCCGACCCCACCGACACGGACGGCGGCTGGCAACTCGGCATCGCGCACGCCGGCAGCCGGCCGCACCGCATCTCCGTGGGCACCTACGACCGGGACCCCGTCGACGCCCGCGGCCTCGTCCTGCGCGAACGCTTCGAACTCGACGTACCCCTCCAGGAGCCCGTCAGGCGGCCCGGCCGCCGCCCCGCGCTCGTCGTCCTCAACGACGGCGACCTCACCTACGCCAAGATCCGCCTCGACCCCGGCTCCCGGGACACGGCGCTCGGGACGCTCTCCGGCATCCCCGACGCCCTCACCCGAGCCGTGGTCTGGAACGCGCTGCGGGACATGGTCCGCGACGGCGAACTCGACCCCACCGCCTACCTGCAGACCGCCCGCACCCACCTCCCGCACGAAGCCGACCTCGCCGTCGTCCAGGGCGTCCTCGCCTTCGCCACCACCCACGTCACCGACCGCTACGTCACCCCCGAGGCCCGCCCCGCCGCCCTCGCCCTCATCACCGACCTCACCCGCGACCTCATCCGCCGCACCGAGGACGGGCACAACCCCGGCCTGCGGCTCACCGCCGTACGCCACTTCATCGACTCCGCCGCCCACCCCAACGGCCTCCACGACTGGCTCGCCGACGGCAGCATCCCCGGCGGCCCCGACCTCGACCCCGAGCTGCGCTGGCGCGTCCTGTCCCGACTGGCCGTCCTCGGTGCCCTCGACGAGGCCGGCATCGCCGCCGAACTCGACCGCGACCCCAGCGCCACCGGCCAGGAAGGCGCTGCCCGCTGCCGCGCCGCCCTCCCCACGGCCGAGGCCAAGGCCGCGGCCTGGGCCCGCCTCTTCGACACCGACGGCCTGTCCAACTACCTGTTCACCGCCACGGCCCAGGGCTTCTGGCAGCCCGAACAGGCCGACGTCGTCAAGGAGTACGTCCCCCGCTTCTACCCCGCCGCGGTCGCCACCGCCGCCCGCCGCGGCCCCGCCATCGCCGAAGCAGCGGGCCGCTACGCCTTCCCCGCCCACGCCGTGGACACCGACGCCCTCCGCCTCGGCGAGGACTGCCTCCGCGACACCGACGTGACGCCCGCCCTGCGCCGCAAGCTGGTCGACCAACTCGACGAACTGCGACGGGCCCTGGCGATCCGCGGGACCGTACCCCATTCGGGTTGAGATCAACAGACCCGGAGAAAAGCCGCACGGACCGAGTCCACGCTGGTGTAGCCGTCCCCCACACCAGAAGGATCCGCCCGTGAGCATCCCGCCCCTTGCCGGAGGGGCCGCAGGGCACCACGCCCTACGGCCCCTCCTCGCCGTCGTCCTCGGCGCACTGCAGGAAGGAGCGGAAGCCCGCGGCGGCCCCCTCCCCGCCGGCGGCCCCGACACCGTCGACGCACGCGTACGGGACACCCTCACCCCCGTCCTCCCCGACCACGGCACCGGAGCCGACGAAGCCCTCCACACCCTGGTCCGCACCCTCGCCCACGGCGCCGCCGACCCCGCCGACCCGCGCTGCGCCGCCCACCTCCACACACCGCCGCTCGCCCTCGCCGTCGCCGCGGACCTCGCCGCCTCCGTACTCAACCCGTCCCTCGACTCGTGGGACCAGGCGCCCGCCGCCTCGGCGCTGGAAACCGTGGTCGCCGAGGCACTCGCCGCAGAGGTCTACCCCCACGCCGCGCACCCCGACGCCCTCGTGACCACCGGCGGCACCGAAGCCAACCAACTCGCCCTGCTCCTCGCCCGGGAACGCCACGGCGCCGTCCACGTCGTGTGCGGCGCCCACACCCACCACTCCGTCCGCCGCGCCGCCTGGCTGCTCGGACTGCCCGAACCGGTCACCGTCCCCGCCCCCAGCGGAACCACCGACCTCGCCGCACTCGACGACGCCCTCACCGGACTGCACGGCCCACGCCGTCCCGTACTGGTCGTCGCCACCGCCGGCACCACGGACACCGGACAGATCGACCCGCTCGCCGACATCGCGGCCCTCTGCCACCGGCACGGCGCCGAATTCCACGTCGACGCCGCCTACGCCGGACCCCTGCTCTTCAGCGCCCGCCACCGCCCCCGGCTGAACGGCCTCGAACACGCCCGGACCGTCACCCTCGACCTGCACAAACTCGGCTGGCAGCCGGTCGCCGCAGGACTCCTCGCCGTCCACGACAGGACCCACCTCGCCCCCCTGCGGCACACGGCCGACTACCTCAACGCCGAAGACGACACCGAAGCAGGGCTCCCCGACCTCCTCGGCCGCTCACTGCGCACCACCCGACGCCCCGACATCCTCAAGATCGCCGTCACCCTCCGCGCCCTCGGCCGCACCGGACTCGCCGACCTCGTCGACCGCACCTGCAGCGCCGCCCAGCACCTCGCCGACCTCGTCGACCAGCACCCCGCCCTCGAACTGCACGACCGCCCCGCCCTGTCCACCGTCCTGCTGCGCCCCCGCGATGCCACCGACACCACCGTCGCCGGTATCCGCCGCAGCCTCCTCTACGAAGGCCGTGCCGTGTTCGGCCGCGCCCACACCGACGGCCGGCTCTGGCTCAAAGCCACCCTCCTCAACCCCCACACCACCCCGGACGACCTCGCGACCCTCATCGCGCTCGTGGAAGGCAGCACCCTCCGATGACCACAACGCCCACCGCCGGAGCCCAGGGCCGCAGCGACCGGCCCCACGACGTGGTGGGCATCGGCATCGGCCCGTTCAACCTCTCCCTCGCCGCCCTCTCCGACGGACTGCCCCGGACCGGACCCGGCAGCCTCACCACCGCCTTCTACGAGCAGCGCCCCGCATTCCACTGGCACCCCGGTCTCCTCCTCGACGGCGCCACCCTCCAAGTGCCGTTCCTCGCCGACCTCGTCACCCTGGCCGACCCGGCCAGCCCCTGGACGTTCCTCAACTACCTCAAGAGCCGCGACCGGCTCTTCCCCTTCTACTTCGCAGAGAAGTTCCACGTCCAGCGCGCCGAGTACGACGCCTACTGCCGCTGGGTCAGCAGCCACCTCCCCGGCCTCCACTTCAGCCACCAGGTCGACGCCGTCCGCTGGCACCCGGAACGTGCCCTTTTCGAGGTCGACTTCACCCAACTCGACGCCGGGGGAGGGGCCGAATCGCTCGGTCGCACCTACGCACGCAACCTCGCCGTCGGCATCGGCACCGAACCCCACGTGCCCGAGCCCCTCAAACCCCTGGTCGGCTCCGCCGCCGTCCCCGTGATCCACTCCGCCGACTACCTCCGGCACCGCGAGCGACTCCTCGGCGCCGAACACATCACCGTCATCGGCTCGGGGCAGTCCGGCGCCGAGATCTTCCTCGACCTGCTGCGCGCCCGCCCCGCCGGAACCGAAAGGATGCACTGGCTCGCCCGCACCGAGGCCTTCGCACCCATGGAGTACTCCAAACTCGGCCTCGAACACTTCACCCCCGACTACACCCGCTACTTCCACGGCCTCCCCGAGCCCGTACGCGACGAACTCGTCCCCCACCAGTGGCAACTCCACAAAGGCATCGACACCGACACGATCGCCGCCATCCACGACGAGTTGTACCGGCGCACCCTCCACGGCGGCTGGCCCGACACCGTGCTCACCCCCGCGGTCCAGGTCAGGGCCGCCGACGCAACCGGCACCACCCACATCGAACTCCACCTGGAACACCTCCAGCAGGGCACCAGCAGCAGGCTGCACACCAACGCCGTCGTCCTCGCCACCGGCTACCGCCAACGCCCCCTCGACCGCGTACTCACCGGCCTCGACGCCCACATGCGCCGCGACTCCTCGCAACGACCCTGCGTCGACGACGAGTTCCGACTCGTCCTCGACCCCCTCGTCACCGGCGCGGTGTACGTCCAGAACGCCGAACGCCACACCCACGGTGTCGGCGCCCCCGATCTCGGACTGGCCGCCTGGCGCAGCGCCACCATCCTCAACTCCCTCACCGGAGCGCAGCCCTACCCCCTGCCACGGCGCACCGCCTTCACCAGCTTCGGCCTGGAACGGCAGGAGGCGCCCCGCATCCCCGGCCAGGCGCCTCCGCTCGTCCCGCTCAAGGACCGGTGCTAGAACACCGGTGCACCGTCACGCGTCAGCATCCACCCCACCGACGCGAACGCGGCGGGATCCACCGTCCCCTTCGCCTGCACCCACTGGATGATCGTGTTGCGGATCTCCTCCGAGTTCGACCACAGCTGCTGGGCCTTCGTCACGTGCGGGAACGCGCCACCACCACTCGCGCGGTAGTTGTTCACCGCCAGCACGAACTGCGCCGCCGGATCCACCGGCTTGCCGTCGTACGACAGCTTGGCGATCCGGGAGCCCACCGGCTTCGCGATGTCGATCTCGTACGACACCCCGTACAGGGCGTCGTAGTTGTAGTCCGGGATGTTCTCCGCGTTGGTCAGCTTCGCCGTGTCCACCGGCCCACCGGCCGGGGTCTGCACGTAGTACCTGGCCGAGTACTCCAGGTAGTCCTTCAGCTGGGCGCCGGTCATCAGCCGCGCTTCCAGCGTGTTCTCGAACGGGTACAGCCCGGCTGCGTCCTTGATGGTGACCTGCCCCGACGGAATGGCAGCCGTCCGGGAGAAGCACGAGGCCTGCGACAGGACCGGCAACGCCGCGTACTGTCCGCCCGCCAGCGCCGCCTTCACCGTCTCCACCTGGACGTGGCTGATCAGATCGATGATCGGCTCGTCCTTCCACGGCGCCTCCGCCGTGGACATCGCCGCGGTCGACGTCCCGATCACCTGGTTGACGTACGTGACGACCTTCTGGTGCTCGTCGACCAGCAGTCGAGTGATCGCCGGGTCCTCCTCGGCGGTATTCGAGTTGAGCACCGTCGCGCCCACCTTCGCCACCGACCAGCGGCCCCTCTCCCACACCAGGTCGAAGTCGAACAGCGTGAGGCGCTGGCCCCACTTCAGCGGCTCGGACAGCACCACCTGCTTGCCGGTCTGCTTGTTCGTCACCACGTACTCGGCGATCTCGGTGTGCGCGTGACCGACGAGGATCGCGTCGATCCCCGGGACCTGTTCAGCCACCAGACCCGCAGCGTTCTCAACGTACGGCAGCTGGTCGCCGTAGGAGGACGTACCGCTGGAGCCCGAGTGCGCCGACACGATGACGACGTCCGCACCCATGGAACGCAGCTTCGGCACCCACTTCGCCGCCTGCTCCTCGAGGCCCGGGAACACCATCTTCCCGCTGACGTTCGCCTTGTCCCAGATCGCAATGCCCGGATTCGTCAGCCCCAGGACCGCCACCCTCACATCGCGGCCGTGCGGCGTGCACAGCCGGTGCATGCTGTACGGCGGGAACGCCGGCCGCAAGGTCTTCGCGTCGAGCGCATTGGCACCCAGCAGCGGGAAATCGCACTGCTCCTGGAACTTGCGGAGCACCGGAATGCCGTAGTTGAACTCGTGGTTGCCGAGCGCGGCGGCGTCGTAGCCGATGGCGTTCATCGCCTGGGCCATCGGGTGGACCGGCCCGCGGCGCGCGGTGATCGGATCGACCTTGGCGTAGTAGTACGACAGCTGGGTGCCCTGGATGGTGTCACCGGCGTCGATGAGGAGCGTGTTGCGACGCCCCTTCTCCTCGCGCACCTGCGCCACGAGAGTGGAGATCTTCGCCAGACCCACGTCGTTGTGGTTCTTGTCGTCGAACTCCTTGTCGGTGAAGTAGTCCCAGTTGAAGACGTTGCCGTGCAGGTCCGTCGTGCCCATCACGGTGAACGAGTACCGCTTCGGCGGTCGCCCGTGGCCGTGTCCGTGAGCCTCCGCCGGGGTCGCGGCCACACCCCCCGCGATGGCGGCGCCAGCTCCGGCAGCGGCCGAACGGCCCAAGAACGTCCTGCGATTGAGCGCCATGTGATCTCCCTCGTTCAGTGGCACAACGCGCGTAGATTCTGGCGCAGGGCAGCCGCCTGCGGAAGGGTTCGAGAACAACAGCGAGGGAGGCCACATGACCAATGACGCGGCTCCGTACGGAACCCCCGAAACACCACGGATCGCCGTCCGCGGCGAGGCACGGATCGAGGTCGACCCGGAGATCGCCCGCATCGGCGTGACCGTCAGCGCCCGCGGCACCGACCGGCGCAGCGCCCTCGACGACCTCACCCGACGCAACACCCACGTCCTCGACCTCATCAAGACCTACGGCACCGCCGTCGAGAAACTCGAAACGGGAGCGTTCTCCATCAGCCCGGAACTCTCCCGGCACGGACGCGGCGAACGCGTCCGCGCTTACCACGGCCGGGTCCACATCACCGCCGTCCTCTCCGACTTCACCGCACTCGGCGAACTCACCACCCGTCTCGCCGACCTCGACCTCACCCGCGTCGACGGCCCCTGGTGGTGCTTGCGCCCCGATTCCCCGGCCCACGGAGAAGCCCGCCGCCAAGCAGTCGTCGAAGCCGTCCAGCGCGCCCGCGAATACGCCGAAGCCGTCGGCGCACGGCTCGCCGCCCTCGTCGAACTCGCCGACCTCGGCGCCGAAGCCCCCACGTCCTACGCAATGCCGCCGGCCCAGGGCGCCATGCGCTCCGCCGCCTTCGCCGGATCGGCAGCCGAAGCCGCGCCGGCCCTGGACCTCGAACCCGAGCGACAGACCGTCTACGCCCAGGTCAACGCCCGCTTTACGATGACGCCACCGCAGTTGTAGCCGCCATCGCCCCTGGGGCGAGCCGCGGGGTTCCGCACGGCACCCGGCCGCTCCCGTCCGGCTCACCCCTCGCCGCCGGGTCCGACACCGCCACGCACCGCCCGCCCACGGTGCCCGCCGATCCGGTCCCGGACGGCCACCGGCGGCGGGCAGCTCCCGCCCGTCGCCGATCGCCGCGCGCCGGGAAATGCCCCGAGACCGCCTCCGGGAACACCGCGCCTGCGCCCTGCACCCACTCCTTTTCCAAGGCCCCCGGCGCAGCTCCTTCCGGCGCCGCGGCGGCCCCCGAGAAACCCGTTCCGATCGGCGGGGATGAGCCGGCGGGGAAACGGGTGGCGCCGGAACCGCGAGGGATCGCGGGAGCGCGACCGGGAGCAGGCGTCCTGGAGACGCGGGGCCGTGAGACGGCCCGCCGGTGATCCGGGCAATGACACGCCCGGCCGAGTGCAGCAGCAGCGGCAGCCGCAGCCCATGCCGCAGCCGTACGCCCCGGGACGCCGGAATACGCTCAGACGAGCGCCCCCATGCACAATTCAATACTTGTCAATGAACCTTCACCCAAAGGTTGTTGAGTGGTCATGCGCAACCAATTCTCTACCGGCGGGTAAGACTTAGGCTCGTAACATGCGCCGAGCAAAAATCGTCTGCACACTGGGGCCCGCCACGGAGTCATACGACCAGATCAAGGCACTGGTCGAGGCCGGAATGGACGTCGCCCGCTTCAACCTCAGCCACGGCACCTACGCCGAGCACGAGGCGCGGTACCACCACGTCCGCGGCGCCTCCGACGACGCCCGCCGCAACGTGGGCATCCTCGTTGACCTTCAAGGCCCGAAGATCCGCCTCGGAAAATTCGGCGAAGGCCCCGTATTCCTTGAACGCGGTGACACCTTCACCATCACCGTCGAACCCATCGAGGGCGACCGCAACGCCTGCGGCACCACCCACCCCGGCCTCGCCGCCGACGTCACCCCCGGAGAACGCATCCTCGTCGACGACGGCCGCGTCACCCTCGAAGTCACCGGCGTCGACGGACCCCGCGTCCGCACCACCGTCGTCGAAGGCGGCGTCATCTCCGACCACAAGGGACTCAACCTCCCCGGCGTCGCCGTCTCCGTCCCCGCCCTCTCCGACAAGGACATCGACGACCTCCGCTGGGCCATCAGGATCGGCGCGGACGCCATCGCCCTCTCCTTCGTGCGCACCGGACGCGACGTCGACGACGTCCACCGCATCATGGACGAAGAAGGCCGCCGCCTCCCCGTCATCGCCAAGATCGAAAAGCCGCAGGCCGTCGACGACATCGACGGCATCGTCGCCGCATTCGACGGCATCATGGTCGCCCGCGGTGACCTCGGCGTCGAAATGCCCCTCGAACACGTGCCCCTCGTGCAGAAGCGCGCCATCAAACTCGCCAAGCGCAACGCCAAACCGGTCATCGTCGCCACCCAGATGCTCGACTCGATGATCGACCACCCCCGGCCCACCCGCGCAGAGGCCTCCGACGTCGCCAACGCCATCATCGACGGGACCGACGCCGTCATGCTCTCCGGTGAGACCAGCGTCGGCAAACACCCCATCGACACCGTCCGGACCATGAGCCGCATCGTCGAAGCCGCCGAGGAGGACATCCTCGCCCGAGGCCTCCCGCCGCTCACCGAACGCAACAAACCCCGCACCCAGGGCGGAGCCGTCGCCCGTGCCGCAGCCGAGATCGGTGACTTCCTCGGCGCCAAGTTCCTCGTCGCCTTCACCCAGTCCGGAGACACCGTCAGGCGACTCTCCCGCTACCGCTCGCCCATCCCCCTCCTCGCCTTCACCCCCGAAGCCGCCACCCGCTCCCAACTCAACCTCACCTGGGGCGTCGAAACCTTCCTCGGCCCCCGGGTCGACTCCACCGACGCCATGATCGACCAGGTCGACGAACAACTCCTCAAGATCGGCCGCTGCCAGCAGGGCGACATCGTCGTCATCACCGCAGGTTCCCCACCCGGCCTCCCCGGCTCCACCAACCTCGTCCGCGTCCACCACATCGGCGAAGACGACCGCCCCAGGTAGCGGCACCCGTCGTCGGCGCCTCACCCTCCGCGACCCGGCGTCCGGCAAACCCCTCGTTACCGCGCCACCGGAGCCGACTCACGGAGTGACGATCGGGAACATCGGATCCGGTGAGTCCAGCACGCCCAACAACGTCCGCAGCAACGACACATCGCCCTCCACGACGACGTCACCGAGACCCTTCCCACCCAGCAGCGCCACCAACTGCGGCTTCGTCATCGTCAACGTGACCCCGGCATCCGGACGCCTACCCGCACCGCTCCGGTACGACAACACCCCGTTCGCCAACGTCAACCACCACACCCCGCCCGACGACGGCATGTCCCAATCCATCGTCAACCGCACGTCCCACGCCCGCGGTCCGTTCACCCGGACCGCCACCGAGTCGATCAACTGGTCCACCGACAGCGCCATCAGCAGATCCGCACCGGCAGCCGACGCGGGAGCCGGCTCCACCCCCTCGCGCAGCTCCAGGGCACCCGACAGGTAGAAGTTCCGCCACACCGCGTTCTCCGCCGCCCGACCCAACCTCGTGTACACCGCGGCCAACTCCTCCCGCGCCCCGCGGTGCGACGGATCCGCGAACACCACGTGGTTCAGCAACGTCGCCGCGAACCGCAGATCGCCCTCCCGGGCGAAACCCCTCGCCTTCGCCACCGTCGCAGCACACCCACCCAACGCCGCCACGTAGCGCTTCGCCTCGGCCACCGGAGGATGCTCCCACAGGTGCGCCGGATTGCCGTCGAACCACCCCATGTAGCGTTGGTAGATCCCCTTCACGTTATGACTCAGCGAACCGTAGAACCCGCGATTCGCCCACACCCTCCGCAACGCCGGGGGCAGTTCCAGCGACTCCGCTATCTCCCGACCCGTCAGCCCCTGATTGATCAGCCGCACCGTCTGGTCGTGCAGGTACGCGTACAGATCCCGCTGGAGCCCCAGCCACTCCGCGATGTCCCGCCCGCCCCACGTCGGCCAGTGGTGCGAAGCGAACGCCACGTCCGCCCGGCCGCCGAACAACTCCACCGACTCGCCCAGATAGCGCGCCCACAACCGCGCGTCCCGCACCTGTGCACCCCGCAGCGTGATCACGTTGTGCATCGTGTGCGTCGCGTTCTCCGCCATGCACACCGCGCGCAGCTCGGGGAACAGGAAGTTCATCTCCGCATGCGCCTCGGCCCCAGGCGTCATCTGGAACTCGATCCGCACCCCGTCGACGGTCTCCACCTGCCCCGTCCGCGACACCTCCCGGGTCGGTGGAACCAGTCCCACCGTCCCCGTGGACACCGCCTGCCCCAGCCCGCAACCGACCTGCCCCACGGGGGACTTCGGAAGCACCGCTCCGAACATGTACGACGCACGACGCCTCATCGCCGGACCCGTATAGACGTTCTCCGACACGGCGTGCTCCATGAACCCGGCCGGTGCAAGCACCGGAACGTCTCCCTCCGCCCCGCCGGGAAGCACGCCGCGGGAGCCCCCGAAGTGGTCCACGTGGGGATGCGTGTAGATCATCCCCGTGACCTTGCGCGCGCCACGGTGCCGCCGGTACAGCCCGAGTGCGGCGGACGCCGTCTCCGCCGAGATCAGCGGGTCGATCACGATGATCCCGGTGGCTCCCTCCACGATCGTCATGTTCGACACGTCGAGTCCACGGACCTGGTAGATGCGGTCCGCCACCTCGTACAGCCCCTGCTTCACCGCGAGCCGGGACTGCAGCCACAGCGCGGGATGCACCGACCGGGGAGTCTCTCCCTCCAGGAACCCGTACGCGTCGTTGTCCCACACCACCCGCCCCTCGGCGTTCCGCACCACCCCGGGGGTGAGCGCGGCGACGAACCCGCGGTCGGCGTCCTCGAAATCACCCCCGCTCCCGGGAGTACCGGTGACCGCCGCGGCAGCCAGCGGATTGACGGTGACGGCCGCTGCTGCGGCACCTGCGGCGGCGACGAAGCCGCGTCGGTCGAGAGGACTCATGCGGCGAAACTCGCAGTCGGGGTGCGACGCGACAAGGAGATTCCCACAGATTGGGCTGCGTCCCCGGGAAACCGGGGAACCCTTGTGACGGGTCACAGACGACCGGTCCGCCGGCCACCGACTGCCGGGCGCCCGTCAGTACTTCGGGCCTATGTGGGCGTCCATGAGGGCGACGGACTCACGGCGGGCCACCGAGATGTTGTACGGCCGACCGTTGCGTGTGCAGTGTTTCCACTCGACACCGAGGCCGTCGAGCGTGTCGGTGCAGAGTCGTCTGATGTCGTCGGAGACGTTGGTGAAGAAGTACCGCGGGTACTCGTAGCGCTTGCGCACACCACCGACGAGCCGTGTGGTCCAGTTGACGTTCCGGCACCCGTCCGAGTGGACGAGCCCGCGGAGGAACTCCCAGGGGTGCGCGTCCACGATCTGCTGCTGCCAGGGCTCGAGGGCGATCCTGCGCTCGTGCTTCTTGCCGGGGCCGTGCTGGGGGAAGAGGCAGGTCCAGTGGCATGAGTAGGACTTGACTTCGACACATCCTGCTCTCGTCCGGCGCCCGGTCCTCCGCAGCGGCATGATGCGCCGCATGGCGTCCTCGGCTGCGTCGATGAGTCCCGGGTAGGCCGCCGTGCAGTAGATCGACAGGCGGTGATGCCTGGGTTTCGTGATGATGTGTCCGTCGCCCAGGTAGAGCCCGAGAAGGTACGAGTACGCCTCGTGGTCGAGGGGGGATCCGTCGCAGCGGGGGCAGCTACTGGGCCGGAGGGTGCCCGGGCATGCGCCGCGCTGGGCGCGGTCGATGTGGAGCCAGTACGCCACCGTCCCGGCTGGTACGTTCAGCGTCCGGGCGACTTCAATATTCCTGGCGCCGCCGTGAAGGAGGGCCAGGGCGCGGCGTCGAACCGCGGTTCCATGAGGTGTCATGCGTACACTCTGAGTGAACGGCCCTGGTTGTGAGCGACGAAAAGCGGATGTTCACTAGAACGTGAACACCCGCTTTTGCGCGATGTGCCGGGTATGGGATTCGAACCCACACGTCCTTGCGGACAGAGGTGTTTGAGACCTCCGCGTCAACCAGTTGCGCCAACCCGGCGAGATCACCGCGTGCAGCATACCGTGTGCGCGACGACCAAGCCCACTAGGTAGGCTCATGGGCAGCAGTACCTGCCCGCAACGAGGAGCTACCGTGACCGCCCCCGAGTCGCCCCAGCCCGTCGCCGACGACGAGAACGCGTCGCACGTCCCGCCGATGACGACCCGCGTGGTCATCGCCGAGGACGAGGCGCTCATCCGCCTCGACCTCAAGGAAATGCTCGAGGAAGAGGGGTACACCGTCGTCGGTGAGGCCGGTGACGGGCAGACGGCCGTCGAACTCGCCCGCGAGCACCGGCCCGACCTGGTGATCCTCGACGTGAAGATGCCAGTGCTCGACGGGATCTCCGCAGCCGAGAAGATCGCCGAGGAATCGATCGCCCCGGTCCTGATGCTGACGGCGTTCTCGCAGCGTGATCTGGTGGAGCGGGCGAGGGACGCGGGGGCCATGGCGTACCTCGTGAAGCCCTTCAGCAAGAGCGACGTGGTGCCGGCCATCGAGATGGCGGTGTCGCGGTTCGCGGAGCTGAAGGCGCTGGAGAGGGAGGTCGCGGATCTCGCCCAGCGGCTGGAGACGCGGAAGCTGGTGGACCGTGCGAAGTCGATCCTGCAGACCCAGTACGGGCTGACGGAGCCGAATGCCTTCCGGTGGATCCAGAAGACGTCCATGGACCGTCGGATGTCGATGCAGCAGGTGGCGGAAGCGGTCATCGAGGACGCCGAGGAGAAGAAGGCGGCCAAGGGGCAGTAGCGCCCGGCCGGCCGCCGCAGGCCTGGCGGGTCCTCGATCGACCGACCGTGGTCGACGGCGCGTGCAGCGCCGAGGGCCGCTCCGAGCCCGTCCGCCGGATGGGTGAAGGCCCGCCACAGGGGCGGGCCTTCTCGTGTGGCCGGGCTCAGTCCTCGCCGAGGTACGTCTTGCGGACGTTCTCGTCGTGGAGCAGGTCCTGGCCGGTGCCGGTGAGCTTCACCTCGCCGACCTCCATGACGTACGCGTAGTCCGCCAGGGACAGCGCGGCCTGGGCGTTCTGCTCGACGAGCAGGATCGTCGTGCCCTGGGACTTCAGCTCGGCGATGGTCTCCATGATCTTCTGCATCATGATCGGGGAGAGGCCCATGGAGGGCTCGTCGAGCATGAGCAGCTTGGGCTGGGACATGAGGGCCCGGCCCATGGCGAGCATCTGCTGTTCTCCGCCCGAGAGCGTTCCGGCGGCCTGCTTGCGACGTTCGCCCAGGATGGGGAAGAGGTCGTAGGCGCGCTGGACGTCCTTCTCGATCCCGGCCTTGTCATTGCGGAGGAACGCTCCGAGCTGGAGGTTCTCCGTGATGCTGAGGCGGGGGAAGATGTGCCGGCCCTCGGGGGAGTGGGCGAGCCCGAGGGAGACCACCTTGTGGGCGGGGATGCCGTTGAGCACCTGTCCGTCGAACGTGATCTTGCCCGCGGTGGGCTTGAGCAGTCCGGAGAGGGTGCGCAGGGTCGTCGTCTTTCCGGCGCCGTTGGTGCCGATGAGGGTGACGACCTGGCCCGCTTCGACGGAGAAGGAGATGCCCTTGACGGCCTCGATCTTGCCGTAGGCGACCCGGAGGTCCTCGACTTCGAGGAGTGCGGTCACTTCGCGTCTCCTTCCGTGCTGGTGTTGTTGGTGTTGCCGGTGGTGCGCGTGTCGCTGTCCGCGGTGGCTTCCGGTGCATCGCCGGACCCGTCCGACGCTTCGGAGGCGTCGGACGCGGGGGTGTCTTTCCCGGTGTCCCCGGCCTCGGCGCCGGTGTCCCCGGTGTCCCCGGCCCCGGTGTCCGCGGCCTCGCGGGTCTCGGCGTCGTCGTCAACGGCTGCGGGGGCTTCGGTGTCAGCCTCCGCCTCCGTCTCCGCGGCTTCCGCGTCCTCGTCGCTGCTCGCCGACGGCTCCGCTGTCTCGACCGCGGCGGTGTCGGCCTCATCGGGCTCGCCCTCGAACGGCGTGCCCAGGTAGGCGGCGATGACGCGCTCGTCGCCCTGGACGACCGCCGGGGTGCCTTCGATGAGCTTCTGGCCCTGGACGAGGCAGGCGACGCGGTCGCACAGGTTGAAGATGAAGCGCATGTCGTGCTCGATGACGAGGACGGCGATGCCCATGTCCCGGATCGCGAAGATGAGTTCTTCCGCGGCGCGGGTCTCCTGCGGGTTCATGCCGGCGGTCGGCTCGTCGAGGAGCAGCAGGCCGGGGTCGCTCGCGAGTGCCCGGGCGATCTCCAGCTTGCGCTGCTCGCCGTAGGGGAGGTTGCGCGAGAGGTGCTCCGCCTTGTGGGCGAGGCCCACGAACTCGAGGAGTTCCATGGCCCGTGCGTGGGACGCGGCTTCCGCCCGCTTGAAGCCGGGGCCGCGCAGGAGGGCCGACCAGAGGCCTTCCTTGGTCCTGGTGTGGCGCCCGACGAGGACGTTCTCCAGGACGGTCATGTTGGCGAAGAGTCGGATGTTCTGGAAGGTGCGGGCGATGCCCGCGGTGGTGACGAGGTGCGGCTTGGGCGGCAGCACCGTGCCCCTGTACTTGACGGTGCCCTCGGAGGGCACGTAGAGCCCGGTGAGGCAGTTGAAGAAGGTCGTCTTGCCCGCACCGTTGGGCCCGATGAGGCCGACGATCTCGCCGGCGCGGACGGTGAGGTCGACGGAGCGCACGGCGGTGAGGCCGCCGAAGCGCATGGTGACGCCGCTCGCGTCGAGGACGGTCTCTGCCGTCTTGGTGGTGGTCTCGGTGGTGGTGGTCATGTCTTTCACGCCCCAGCCTTGGCGATGCCGACGCCGGGTTCCAGACCCTTGTCAGGTACGTCGGTCTGGTCGGTCTCGTCGTTCTCGTGGTACTCGAGCTGGGCGCGCCGGTTGGCGATGAGGCCTTCGGGGCGGAAGCGCATCAGCAGGATGAGGGCGATGCCGAAGCCGAGGAGCTGGTAGTCCTGCAGGAACTGCAGCTTGGCCGGGATCATGTAGAGCAGTGTGGCGCCGAGCAGCGGTCCGCTGATCGTGCCCATGCCGCCGAGGATGACGGCCGCCAGGAGGAAGGCGGAGTTGGGCGGGACGGGGCCGGCGAACTGGTACATCTCCGGCACCACGGTGTGCTGGACGTGTGCCTGCACGGTACCGGCGAGTCCGGCGAGGGTGGCGCCGAGCGCGAAGGCGATGAGTTTGACGCGGAAGCCGTTGATGCCCATGGCGGTGGCTGCCGTCTCGTCCTCTCGGATGGCGACCCAGGCGCGTCCGATGCGGGAGCTGCCGGCGCGGCTGAAGACGAGCACGACGAGGATCGTCGCGAGGAGCATCAGCAGGTAGTAGTTGGCGTAGGCGCCGAGTTCGATGCCCGCGACGGTGTGGGACTCCCCGAAGTTGTATCCGAAGAACTCGAGGTCGGGGATGTTCGGGATGCCGTTGGGGCCGTTGGTGATCCGGGGGCCGGAGACGCCGTCGAGGTTGCCCATGGCGATGCGGAAGATCTCTCCGAAGCCGAGGGTGACGATGGCGAGGTAGTCGCCGCGCAGTCGCAGGGTCGGGGCGCCGATGACGACGCCGAAGATCAGGGAGACCACTGCGCCGGTGAGGACGGCTGCCCAGAAGGGGAAGTGGACGCCGAAGGCCGAGGCCGTCGATCCCGATACGAGGGCGGCGGTGTAGGCGCCGACGCCGAGGAAGGCGACGTATCCGAGGTCGAGGAGGCCGGCGAGGCCGACGACGACGTTCAGGCCCAGGGCGACGGTCGCGAAGATGAGGATGTTGACCGCGACCAGGGTGTACTGGTCGGTGTTCTGGGTGAAGGGGAAGGCCGCGGCGGCGACGAAGGCCGAGACCACCGTGACCTGGCGGTACTTGGCGGTGACCGCGGAGAGCCGGCCGATGAGGCCCGCCTTGAAGAGTGCGGTGGCGCCGAAGCCGACGGCGATGAGGTAGCCGGTGAAGAGCTCGGCGTACTCGGTGTCGATGCCGTAGGTGATCACGAAGAGGCCGACGGCGAAGGCGGCGACGATGATCAGGATTTCGGCCCAGGAGGGGAGCTCCTTGGGCCGGGTGGGCTTGCGGGTGTCCTCCGGCAGCAGGTACGCCGTGATGGCGGGGGCGGCCGAGGCGATGGCCGCGACGAAGCCGCCGGGTTCGAGGTTGACGATGCCGCCGAGTTCGACGCAGATGGCGGCGAGGGCGAACCAGGTGGTGCCGAGCCCGCCGAGTGCGAGCAGTTGGAGGGCCTTGGTGCTGCCGGCGGGGGTGAGCCAGCCGAGTCCCTTGATGCCGAGGGAGGCGAGTGCGAAGAGAGCGGTGAGCAGTCCGACGACCAGGGTGAGGACCTGGAGGCCGCCGGGGTATCCGGTGACGGTGAGGTCGCCGGGGAATTCGGAGGTCCAGGTCCAGGCCAGGAAGGTGCTGGCGAGGGTGGCCACGCCGCCCGCTGCGGTGAGCCAGCGGAGGGTGGTCGTGCGGGCGTCCACCGTGTCGACGGTTGCGTTCGTGGAGTCTGTGGTCATCGTTCTCACGCCCGATCCGCGACGCGCTCGCCGAGGAGGCCCTGGGGCCGGACGAGGAGCACGACGATGAGGAGTACGAAAGCCCAGACGTTGGACCAGGCGCCACCGCCGAGCTGCTGCATGCCGGGGATGTCCTCGATGTAGGCGATCGACAGGGACTCGGCGAGGCCGAGGACGACGCCGCCGACCATGGCTCCGTAGATGTTGCCGATGCCGCCGAGGACCGCCGCGGTGAAGGCCTTGAGTCCGAGGATGAAGCCCATCTCGAAGTTGATCTGACCCTTGTCCAGGCCGTAGGCGACCGCGGCGACCGCGGCGAACGCGGCGCCGATGGCGAAGGCCATCACGATGATGCGGTCGGTGTTGATGCCCATCAGCTTCGCGGTGTCGGGGTCCTGCGCGGTGGCTTGCATGGCGCGGCCGCTGCGGCTCTTGGAGACGAAGATGCCGAGGGCGAGCATGCAGAGCGGGGCGAGGATCAGGATGAACGCGTCGGCGCGCTGGATCGCCAGGTTGTCGAAGATCTTGAAGGAGTCACCGGTGAACTCCGGGAAGCTGCGGGCTGCCTTGGCGTCGGGGTAGAAGCCCCAGACGAGCTGCTGGAGCGCGATCGACAGGCCGATCGCGGTGATGAGGGGCGCCAGGCGGGGGGCGCCGCGCAGCGGCCGGTAGGCGAAGCGCTCCGCGGCGGTGGCGACGGCGACGGAGGCGATGGCGCCGCCGATGATCATGAGGGGTACTGCCACCAACAACGAGGTCCCACTTGGGAGCCAGATGTAGGTGGTGAGGGCGCCGAAGCCCCCGATCATGAAGATCTCGCCGTGGGCGAAGTTGATGAGCTGGACGATGCCGTAGACCATGGTGTACCCGATGGCGATGAGGCCGTACAGGGCACCGAGGGCAAGGCCATTGGCCAGTTGTTGCGGCAGTTCGTTCACCGCAGGGCCTCCGATGAGCGTGTCGGATATGACACCGCGGGGGGGGGGTGGTTTGGTCCTCGCGTGGGGTGGGTTGCGTGGTGGGGGTGGGGATGTCGGGGGTGGTCAAGCTTCGAATACTGGGGGCCTTAAAGCTCCCTCGCCAGAGA